>CAXTTZ010000101.1:0-10359 GCA_964247325.1 uncultured Acidobacteriaceae bacterium
GCATCCGACGGCTTCGCCGAGCGTGAGGGCTTCGACGTGGTGCACTTCCCCACCCAGGTCGCCTACCGTACCGCGCTGCCGTCCATCTACCAGCCCTGGGATCTGCAGCATGTGCACTACCCGCAGTTCTTTTCGGCACGTGACCGGGCCATCCGCGACCTTTGGTACAGGGCATTCTGCGAGCAGGCCCGCATGGTCTGCGTGCAAGCCGAGTGGACGCGCCAGGACCTAATCGCCAGCTACGGTATTGCCCCGGACAAGATCGCCGTTGTGCCCTGGGGCCCCACCTTCGAGCCCCAAGAGGCACCTTCGCCCGCCACGCTGGCCGAGGTACGGGCCAAGTTGGAACTCCCCGAGCAGTTCTTCTTCTACCCCGCCGTCACCTGGCCGCACAAAAACCACACGGTTCTGCTCCATGCCCTCGCTTTGCTCAAAAAGCGGCATGGGCGCACGGTGCAGCTTTACCTGACCGGGGCCGCAACCGATTTTCAGCGCCATCTCCACCGCCTCGCCAAGCAGCTCGGCGTCGCGCAACAGGTACACGCGCTCGGCTTTGTGGCGCGCGATGAGCTGCAAACACTCTTTGCGAGCGCCACGGCCATGATCTTTCCCAGCCTCTTCGAGGGCTTCGGCCTGCCCATCCTTGAGGCCTTCCAAGCCGGCTTACCGGTGCTCTCCTCCAACGCGACCGTGCTGCCCGAGGTCGCGCAGGAGGGCGCCCTCTACTTCGATCCGCAATCGCCTGAAGAGCTCGCCGCGCAGATGCTGCGCTTGCTCGATAACCCACCTCTACGCCAACAGCTGCAAGCCGCCGGAGCGACGGTGCTGCGTCGGTTCAACATGCACCGGACCGCCGAAGCCCTTTGCACCCTTTACGCCGCCGTCGCGCAGGCACCTCCTGAACCGCTAGGAGACGCGCTTGCCCTCGACGGATCACCAGCCGCTCATCGAAAATAGCGCAGTACACCCTCCGACGATCTTTGTGGCCGCCTCCACCGACTTTACGACCGCCGCTCACACCAGCGAACAGGCTGCCGCCAAACGGCGAACCCGCCGCCTGCTACAAGGCGCCGCGTCCACCACGCTGAGCAAAGCCGTCGTGCTTGCCGTTAACGCGCTCACCATCCCCATCACCATCCGCTACCTGGGTACAGAAGCCTTTGGCGTCTGGGTGACCATTTCGACGATTCTGTCCATGCTTTTGGTGCTCGACCTGGGTGTGGCCAACTCCCTCACGAATTTCCTCTCTGAGGCCTACGCGCAAGATAGTCGCGGCCATGCAAGCACCTACGCCACCACTGCGCTGGCACTGGTTTCGGGCTTTGCGCTGGTGCTTGGCCTGGCAGGCTGGCTCCTTTGGCCTTGGCTGCATTGGGAAAGCCTCTTTCATCTCACCGGCAGCAGCGTCGGAGGCGCCTTGGTGGGCCGGGCCGTCGCTGCCGCATTTCTTGTCTTTCTGTTCGGCTTGCCGGCGAGCTTGGCGCCCAAGATTCTCGGCGGCTACCAGGAGCTTCGCGCCGCAAGCCTCTTCCAGGCCTTTGGCGCCGTGTGCAATCTACTCTCGGTCTTGGTGCTCACTCGTCTGCACGCGGGGCTGGTGGCTCTGGTCACGGCCTCCTCGGCCGCGCTTGTGCTGGCCAACCTCCTCTGCCTGTTGTGGATCTGGGCCTTCCACAAGCCTTGGCTCACCCCCAAGCTTTCGCACTTCAGCCGCGGCGCTGCTCGGCGCATGGTGCAAAGCGGCAGCGAGTTCTTTGTCCTGCAGCTCGCCTCTTTGGTCGTCTTCAACAGCGACAATCTGGTCGTCACGCACTATCTTGGCCCCGTGCAGGTGGCCTCCTATAGCGTCGCTTGGCGGCTCGTGGGCTATGCCATGGTCGCGCAAACCTTGATGGCTCCTTCCCTTTGGCCGGCCTTCAGCGAGGCCTTTTCGCGTGGCGACCTCGCTTGGATACGCCGAACCTTTGCCCGCACCCTGTGGTTGACCATGGGCCTGGCAGTCGCCTTTTGCACCTTCTTCGCCTTGGGCGGACGCACCCTGATTGCCCTTTGGGCAAGCCGCAGCGCCGTGCCCAGCGAACAACTCCTGCTCCTCATGTGCGCTTGGACCCTGATCTGCACGTTCATGAACAACACGTCCATGGTGCTCGTCTCCAAAGGCGAAACCCGCCTGCAGGCCTACCTTTCCCTGCTGGCGGCAGCGCTCAATCTTGCGCTTTCGATCTTCTGGGTGCAGCGTATCGGGGCCAGCGGCGTGATCCTCGGTACGGTTGTCTCCTACGTTTTGCTGCTGATCGTGCCGCAAACCTGGCAGGTCGCTCGGGTGCTTCGCGGTAAGGGGTAGGAAGACCTCACTGCGGAGACGCAACCGCTCGGCACGCCCATAGTTTGTAATATGGGCTCGCTGTTGGAAGGGGCTGGTAGTGCGCCAAAAAGGTCTGGCGAAACTCCTCCGGAAACAGCTCCGGGCGCATGCCGTAGCGATGCACCGTGGGATCTTGAAAATATGGCGCCTGCAGCGAAAAAGGCTCGCCGTCTTTGGGCAGCACCCACAGCTGGATGGCGCAGCGCGCCAATGCTTGGAGCACAGCCGGCGAGATCGGCCGCCCGGCCAGGTCCTCCTCATTGCGCGCATTGCCGTCCACAAAGAGCGGGTTGCCCCGCACCTGCAGGATCGGCCGCACATAGGTCAGGTTATAGTGCGCCTGGTCGGTATACCCCATCTGCAGGGTCGTGCCCGGATGCTGTTGGCTGAGGGCCAGCAGATCGCTTTCTGCCGCGCGCATCGAGATCGCGGCCTCGCCGGGCGGATCGTGCAGCCGTGCCCGCACGCCCCCAGCCACCGCCGAAAGGGTCGTCAGCGCGAGCGCGCCACCGACCCCGAGCGGCATAGCCCACCTCGGCGTCAGCCCGGCACCGCGGCACAGCTCCCAAACCTCCGCGTTCACCAGCAAGCACGGGAAAACAAGCACCGTGCAGTGCCAGGGACCACCCCCCACCTTGGCCCCGGTAACGGTTGCCACTGCACACGCGGCGGCTAGCAACAGCAGAAACGGCCAGCGCGCGCGCAACCACCGGCGCAGTGCGACCGGCGCCACACCGCTTGCCACAAAGAAAAGACTCAACGTGGGCAGCAAGATCAGAAACGTCATCTCCGCATTCACCTTCAGCATCGCCGGGGACGTCGCACGGGCACGGTATTCCAGTAACAAAGCCAGATAGTTCTGGAAAGAAACTCTCGGCAACGCAAAGGCAAGCGCCGCGATCGGCAAGAGCATCAGCCCTCCCACCCCTGCTGCAAGCCGCGCTCCCCGTCCACGTTGCCCTAGCGCCACCAAGGGCAGCAGGGCCACGGGCAACAGGGTCGGTTTCAGGTCCAGGAGGCAAGCACCGGCCAGCGCCGCCAGCGCCGCACCCGCCGTGGGGCGCAAACGCAGCGCGGCCAACAGCCCCAGCGCACTGAAAAGCAGAATCCATACGTCTGCCTTGATCGCCCACACATTGCCGGTCACCCGCGCCACCACGGCCGCCGCCAGCGCCGCGTTGCCCAACGCCACGGTAGTACCAAACCTAGGCCGAAAAGCTGCCGAAATTACAATAAAGGTCGCTAAGAGCGCAAGGAGGGACCAGCCCTCGTACCCCTCCAGACGTTGCGCCCCGGCCCATAACGGCGGTAAATAGGCCAGATATGTTACTGGCCCGTACAGCAGCGAGTACTCTGCCGCAGCTTGAGGCGCTACATAGATTGGCTGCCCATGCCAGAATGCCGCCGTGGTCGAAACAATCGTCGCTTCTTCATAGAACTGCATGCGCTCGGTCACAACCGGGGCAAGCCCGCCCACAAGCAGCAGCCCTACCAGCAGCCAACAGCTCAGGCGAAACCCGCGCCCCAGGCCAAACCGGTACTGCCGCAGCCAGCTTCGCACCGCAGGCACCCGCAGCAGCGCCCAGCAGAAAGCTGCCAACACTGCGGCAAGTAGAAAGACCCTCACGCACCCTCACCCTGCCGGCCTGCAACCATGGGTGCCCCGTTCCGTCGAATCATCCCTCCAGTGTAAGAGCTCCGGACCATCTTTCTTTTTGGGCGATGTCTCTGTGGGTATAGCCCAGCCCTGCAGTTTGCCTAGCTGATCTCTGCTTGGTGCTGGGTGAGCATGGCGCGCACCTCGGCCCCTCGATCGCGGGCATGCACTACCAGCGTGGCGCAACCAGGCCGCAGGCTCCCCGCTGCGGGGCTAGCGACCCTGCTTTCGGTTCCTGCTGGCCAGCGGATGTACACCTCCTGCTGCAAGCGGGACGGCGGTACGGCGCGGCCCGGCATGCGGCGCAGTAGTTGCCGAAAGTGAAACCAAACAGAAGCCCCTTTGGAACGCTCCGGCAGGTCTGGTGGAGCCTCAAAGACCACATGAAAGTCCTTTGCGGAAAATCCGGCCTCCACTAGCTCGCAGGCGGCCAGGGCCGCTGCCTCGTGCGCTCGGAACCGTGCTAACAACGGACCGGCTTCAGGGGTGCCGTCAAACTCCATGCCCTGAGCCTAAAAGAGGGCCGCGAGCCTCACCATCCCACCAATGGGGAATTATCGGCGGACCTTGTCCTTCGCTTTGTCCCATTTCGCTACAGTCCGCTTCATATCGCGGTCGAATCACAACTCATCGAGCTTGCCCTACGACCCCTGCTACGGAAGCTGCGAAAGCATGACCAGCTTGCCGGGATCAAAACCCTCCGCGGAGGCCTTACCCTGGATCTCCGTCAACACACTCGGCTCCAGCGTGGTGCGCCGCGAAAGGATGTACAGCGTTTTCCGCTTCGGATCGCCGGTCAAAACCCACTCACCCGAGGGACCCATTGCCAGAACCCAATACTTGGTCGACAACAGCACAAGACGGCGCAGCTTCAGCCGTCCGTCGCCCTGTTTGTCCATGCTGCCCGTCACACCATGTTCGCCCGCATGACCGTTGCTGAGCCGGCAAAAGGTCCCCATCTGGAACGATCTCGGCTTGTCATTTAGCGCAAACAACACCTTGGCCTGGCCGCCGCACTGCTTCTTCGGCTTCACCGGATATTGCGCAATCTCGTACCAAACGCCCATCAACTGATTCAAATCCAGCGCCGGTACGGCCGTCACGGTTTGCGCCGCCGCGTGATCTCCAGCTGCGCCGAGCACGGAAGCGCAAAGAACAATCACCGCAGCCCACCCTGACAACCGTTTCATGCACGCTCCTCTTCCTTCTATTCTTGCAGATGCCTCTCGCACTGGCACCTTGCGCGTGAAACGACCGCCGTCCCGCATGGCAGGGCCCTTATTTCAAGAACCACTTGGCTCCGTTCCAGCAAGCACGGTACAGCGTCCCCGGCACCGCCACGAGTGCTGTGGCAATGTTGCCCGCAGTGCTCGTGCGCCACGCACCCGTCGCGACGATGTCGAAACAGCCACCGCCCCCGCCCGAACTAGGCGGCGGATACAGATTCG
Organism: uncultured Acidobacteriaceae bacterium; assembly: GCA_964247325.1. Taxonomy (GTDB): domain Bacteria; phylum Acidobacteriota; class Terriglobia; order Terriglobales; family Acidobacteriaceae; genus Granulicella. Next base: position 5,471 of record CAXTTZ010000101.1, read on the forward strand.
CAATGTTGGCCGAACCTGTGATGGTTGTTAGTGACGTGCTAAGCGTTACACTTTCTGCCGAAGCAATGACGCCCATGAAAGAGGAAGAATCAAGTTCCGCTGCACCCTCTCCACTGCTAGAAAGGTTGGTGGTGAGCCTACCTGTCGAACAGTTAGCGGCAGCTAGGACGAAAACCCCTCCACGGGATGACCTCTGTCCTGGGTCGAGGGCCACCTGGGTATATCCACCTTCATTTTGTTTGCTTGTGCACACATCTCCCACGATCGTGATGGGACCCGCCTCCGCACTTACCGAATAACTTCCCGCACCTGCAGAGCTTCCTCCGTCAGGATTCCAATAGAACTTAGAGCCAAGCACAACGGCCCGTACCGCTCTGCCGAAGGTCATTCCTGTCTGCCCCATGCCGTCAAACTCGGTAAAGGCCCAAGAATCGCCTGAGGCTTGCTCCACCACCCCGACCGGCATCCCGCAGCAGGGGTGCACCGCCTGGTAATGATTATTGCCTGTACTTGGCCCCGCAAGCACAGCAGCCGTCGCGCCCGTTTGTGGGTTCAATTGCACGTACATGCTATCTGTAAAAGCGTCAAACCATGCCGCGTACTCCACAGGAAACAGGGGATCAAATGCCTTCAACACCGTACCCTGGGCGCATCTGGAAAACCCTTTCAACACCGGGGAGGAAACATGTCCCTCCACGATCGTCAGCAAAATGGATCCCATCATCGTGCATGGCTGACTTATCCCGGTACGCGGATCGACGTGGGCCGCCGGCCCCGCAAGATAGAGCCTCGTGTTCTTGCTGTATCCCGATCCTTCCTTTGTAACCACCACGGCCGGCACACCATCGTATAGATTTACCTTAGCCTCGAACCCGTTCCCTTGCGCGCCTCCGGGAACAATCGAAACATTGTGTAACTCCACCTGGTTGGCCGTGGCACTCGGATATTTGGAGTTACCCCAACGCATGCAGTGCGAGTTAGCCGTGCCGTCCCCGGCAGCACCGCCCATCACGATATTGGTAAAGCTAGAAACATGCACCAGGCCCCACATATCCATGCACGCCGGTGCACGGCCGTTCACATATATCGTGACATCCGACCACTTATATTGCGTGTAGTGCGGCGATGCTTGCACAGGCATCCAGATAGCCGCTTGTGAAATGGGGCTGCCGGTGAGCGCGCCCGCCGGCAGTGCCGTCCGATGCACGGCACAGGTAAAGTTCAACTGAAAGCCCGGCCCCGCTCCCACCAGATTGATGCCCGAGCCGCCACTGGGCACTGCACTTTGCGGCAGCACGATGCCTTGCTGCGCGTTGCACACGTCCCATTGCGCGTTTCCGCCGTCGAGGGTGGCGCCCGTCCCATGCTGGCTCAGATATGCCGAGGCCGCCCGCAGCGCCGCATCGAAGGACGAGACAAGCGCGTCACCCGACCCCATGCTCGGGTAGCAAGCTGGATGAAAGATGCCGTTCTGTTCCGATTGGTGACAAAACTCTGCGTTTGCGAGCCGGGCGTCCTTCGCCGGCAGCCCGGCTTGCTGCGCTGCGGCTGGCATCGCCAGCCAGAACAAGAGCACCGTGCTCACCATACCCACAAACCAGCGCCGGCCGCGGCTGCCGGACACACGCTGGGCAGGTCCCAGTCGCTTCCAATCAGCCATGCAGCGCTCGCTTATAGGTTTCGAGTGTCGCAGCGGCGATCCCCTCCCAGCCCAACTGTTCTGTCGCATAACGGCAAGCTTCGCGGCGGATCTCTTCCTGCAGGCCCGCGTCGCGCAGCAAGCGCAGCAGTGTGGCGGCGAGCTGCGCCGCATCCCTGGGCGGCACCAGCAAACCCGTCTTGCCGTCGGCAATCAACTCCCCCAGCCCGCCCACGCGCGAAGCCACCACCAGCGTGCCCAGCGTCAGCCCAATGGCCGAGACGCCACTCTGTGAGGCCTCGATGTACGGCAAGACCACCACGCCGCTGCGTTCAAAGAGCCCAGCAACCTCCTCCTCCGGAATGAAGCTGTCCCGTACCTCAATCCCTTCCAGCGATCGGATCAGGGCGGCGTTCGCCTCGAGGTCCCCACCGCGGCCTGCAAGTATCAGCCGAGCCTCGGGCAGCTCACGCCGCACGATGGCAAACGCCTCCAGCAGATAACGAAGGCCTTTGTAAGGCCAAATTCTGCCGAAAAAAAGCAAGGTTTGCGGTTGGCGTTCGCGTACCGGCACCCCGGCTCGCGCGGCGAGTCGCCGGTACAGCGAGCCCAGCTCCCCGTGAGGCACCACATCGATGCGCTCCGGCGCGATACGAAAGCGCCTGCTCAACTGCGTCCGCATGCCTCCCGTGTGCACGATCAAGCGTTGTGAACGCCAAAATCCGATCGCCTTGCTGTACTGCAAACCGGGCGCGGCATGCCCATCGCCAGGATGCGGGGTTACATCGTGCACGGTGGTCACCAGCCGTGGAAATCGAGTGAACACGCTATACAGGTCATAGCCGTAATCAAACGCCTCTTGCACATGAACAACATCCGGCCGGCTCTGGCGGATGAGCGAAACGGCACGGCGCATTGCCCACAGATTGCCGAGTTCGCGCCGCCGCGTGGGCTTCGGAAACGTGTGCAAACAGATCCCCGGCTCGGCGAGTGTGCGGCAGGTACGCGCAAAGACCTCCGGATGGACTACCGTAACCTCCGCCGAGCGGGCCAGGGCATTGGCAAGCCCCATCACGTACTCGGGAAACCCCATGTGGAATAACGTGACTCTCAACGCCGGCCTTTCCTGCTGAGCGGAGTGGATTGCTTTGCCGGCCTTACCATCCGTGCACCTTCGCCACAAGAAACACCACACCGCCGAACATCGCGGCCGCGCCCACCATGTTGACCAGCTTGGCCGCCAGCGTGGAACCGAGTTGATCGGCCATGACGCCCCGTCCGATCACAAACGCCTTAAAAACGACCGAGAAAAGGAGGTTTGTGGCGATGCCGGCATACAGTACGCCGGCCATGTGATACCGATGCACGAAGAGAAGGCCAAGAAAGACATAGGTGCAGGCCTCCAGAATGGGCAAGTAAAATCCCGTGCTGTAGGTTCCCGTGGTGTCGATCCAAATATCGTCATTCATTTTGATAATGTTCAGCATCAGGATAAGGGCGAACAGAACCACGACGTTTTCCTGCACGGCCTCCGTGTGATAGAGAAGCGCGATGGCCGGTTTTGCAAAAAGCACAAATCCCAAACCGCACAGGGTCGCACTGACCGTGGCATAAAACAGGGTCTGTCGATAGAAATGGGGGAAGGCGGTGCGCCCAATCGTGAGTTGGCGCTTGGCTGTGCGTGCAGTCAATGTGCCCCCGGCTGTGAGCGCAAAGCTAAGCAGCCCAGCATAAATGTATTGGTACTGCGCGTAGTAGCCCAGCAAGGCAAGCGACGAGGACAGCAACAGAATAATGTAGTCCGATTGATACGAAAACAGATATCCGATCCGGTGAAAGAGCACAAACTTTGCCCTGCCGCTGATGGCCGCTTGCGCCTCCGCTATCTGGGCAGAGGAGACAGGTTGAGCACTCAAGAACGGCATAACAAACTGCCGCTGCACAAGAAACTCCACCAAACCGATCAACGCCGTGCCTAGCGGCAAGCCGACGAAGTTATGCATCGCTTTGGCCAGAAGGATGCCGAACAGGACCTTGGTCACAAAACCGAAGGCAAGAATCACGTTGCGTACCGGTACGCGATCCGAGGCGTTGAAGTGACTCTGGTACGGCAACGCCATAAACGTGATGATGGCCGAGACGCACGTGAGCAGGATCGAAGGCGCCAGCACCGACACGGGTACCTGCCGACGCAGCCACAATGCCAAACCCACAGTCGCCAGACAAGAAAGTGGAGCCAGCCAATAGGCAATGCGCCGCACACTGCGCTGCAGCGCGGTGATCAGCGCTTTGACGCGCACGCCGTCGCCGTGGTGCATAGGCTCGAACAGGAGCGAGGTCGTTGCCGCCGCAAGTCCCAACTCCGCCAGCAGGATGTAAAACGTAATCTGGTTCAGCAGAACAATTAGACCACCATAACTTTGGCCGAAACGGTGCGTGGCAAAGCGCAACTGATAGATCACCACAAGGGCACGCGCGACGAAAAGAAAGGCCGCGGAGCCGATACTCCACAAAAGGTGGGTAGCCGGTGGTTTCGCCCGTGTCAGGGTGGCCGCACTCTGCGGTGGGCTATCTGCCGGCGTCGGTTCGGTGAGGACTTTCACGTGGGCTCTGACCTTTACACAGGAGCGTTGAACGGAAGGTAGGGTTTCGGGTAGATGGAGGAACAAGCAGCCGGGCGAGTGTGCTAGACCGGCTAACCCGGCGTTGGCGCGGGCGGCGGAAGCCAACAGGCGCGTCGCGGCAACCCCGAGGTAATTAACAGCGGCCTAGTGCCCTCTTGGTTCAGCGCGAGGGCTTCGGCCGTGCGCACGCGTTGGCGATCCAGCGCCAGCGCTGTCGACAACGCCACAAAAAGCAGGTACCCCAAACCTTCGCGTTCCAGCAGCGAGGCTTCCGCTGTGGCGTGGCAGAGGAAATACACCGTAAACGCAAACGGCCATAACCCGGACAGGTTCTTCTGCCGTTGCACGTACCCGACGGCGTCCTTGGCGGTGCGCAGCACACACAAAGCGAGCAGTCCCATGCCGGCAGCCCCTAGCCCGAGCAGGGCTTCCAGATAGCCGTTATGCGCATGCGGCACGAGCCAGTTCACGGTGGCAATAATGCTTAGCGATTCACCCCGCAGCCCCTGCCAGAAAGCGTCATAGCCGTAGCCCAGCAGTGGGCGTTTGCTGATGCTGTGCCGGGCGCCCTCCCAGATGGCGGCCCGGCCCGTGAGCGTGCTGTCTTTGCCGAGCAGGTCCAGCAC
>CAXTTZ010000102.1:0-10355 GCA_964247325.1 uncultured Acidobacteriaceae bacterium
CCGCTACGACTACGGGCTGCATGAGCGAGGCGAGGGCGCTGACGGCTGCTTGACGACCTCCCTCGCGCTCGGTCCACAGGAGTGCAAAGAACTGGGCGAGCCCGTCATCGATCCAAGGCTGGCCCGTTTGGACCCAGGCGTGGGTGAGGCTTTGCAGCAGGGCAGGCCCCTCGGGCGAGGTACCGAGCACGGCAGCCGGCCCGACAAGCAAGGGGCCGTCCTGAAATGGCTGCCCTGGGTGATCGAGCAGGGCGAGCGCCGAAAGCGGCTGCGGCCCGAGCCAGTCGGTGAGCAGCGGCACGAGTTGCGTCGCGGAGGCGGTTAGGCTTTCTGCCGCGCCAGGGTCGGTGGTCTCCACGGCGAGGTAGGCTGCATTCGAGCCGGATGTGGGCGTGGTGGCGAGTGTAGGAGACGGCGCGGGGTTGTTTGCGGCGGGGAGCGTGGTGTCGGGCCCGGGTGCCGGGTTGGCGATTTCCGGATGGGCGGAGCTGGACTCGCCTGCGGCGGACGCTGCTTCGGAGTTCGCTCCGAGCACGCGTTCGGGATCGTTGAGCAAAAAGAGGCTCGGGGTGCGGAAGCCGAGAGTTTCAGCCCCGAAGTCGGCGGTGGCGACGCCTGAGCCTTCCGCCAGGGGGGCGTCTTGGGCGTCGGAGACGGCCTGGAGGTCGTGCCGGCGGCCGCAAAAGTAGGCCGCGACGGGCGGCTCGCCAGTGTACTCCACTGTCAACCGCAGATGCATGTTGATCTTCTCGCCAGCGAGTCGATGTTGGTTCACCGCGGCAAACAGGGTGCTACCTTCGGCGAGAAAGAGCTGCGGCGAGGCGACCGGGTACCAAAGCACGTTGCCGAAGCCGCGCAGCCCGGTCCAGTCTGGGCTGATGGCGTCCCAATCGGTGGAGCGCGCCTGCGCGGCCGAGGCGCCGAGGCGCTCGAGCCGACCGCTCTCCGCCGTGACGGTACCGGCGTAGAAAAGATCGAGGGTCGCCGAAGTGCCCGGTGCGAGCGGTTGTGGCAGCGTGAGGATCGCCTCGTTGGCGCGACCGGTGTGGTCGGCATCGGTGTCAAGCGCGTGTTGCGCCAGCGGCAGCGGGCTACGCCCCTGCGCTCCGGCCAGGGTAGCGCTTTGCCATTGCAGGGTGGACGAGAGTTGCAAGGCGAGTTGCTTGAGAGGCACGGGGCCGGTGTTTTGAACCGTGAGTTGGACGCGCCCTGCAAGCCCGGCACGAGCCGGTGCCAGCCGCAGATCGAGATCGTAGCCGGTAATGGCTAGAGCAGCGCGCTCGGCGTCGCTCACATCGGCTTCGGCGGTCGCGTCGACCACGGGGCTGGCGGCGGAGGTGGGCGGCGGCTCTTGCGAGTCGGCGGCGGGCGGCTCGCCGTGGCTTTCGATGATGACTTCACCATGGGGCGGCTGGGCTTCGGGCGCGGGGGTCGAGCCGGGTACTGGGGCGGATACAGATGGCGGCGCAGGGACGGGTGCTGGCGCGGGAAGGGATGTGGCCGGCGGCGCGGCGGTTTGGGCTAGCGCGTGGGCTGTGCCGATGGCCCAGGCGAGCAAAATTTTGCGTCCGAAGTGGTGTTGCAGCAGCCCAAGCCTCACGATCCGAGGCCCCGCTGCGGCCTCGCTTTCTTGGACGGCGCGGAGGCTTCGGGGCGAGCCGCGGCGGCGCGGCGTTGGCGCATGGCCTCAAACATCACCACGGCGCCGGCTACCGAAACGTTGAGCGACGACACGCTGCCTGTCATAGGGATGCGGAGCAGATGGTCGCAGGTGCGCTTGACCAGATCGTGCAACCCGGTGCCTTCAGAGCCGAGCACCAAGCAGCAGTCGCCGCGGAAGTTGAAGTCGGTGTAGTCGGGGGTGCCGCGCTCATCGAGCCCAATCACCCAGACACCGGCGGCTTTCATGGTTTCGAGGGCCCGGGTCAGGTTCGTGACGCGGGCGATTCGCACGTGCTCGCTCGCGCCGGCGGAGCTTTTGGCCACGGTGGCCGAAAGCGGCGCGGAACGGCGCTCAGGTAGCAGTACGCCGTCAACGCCGGCGCCATCGGCTGAGCGCAGCAGAGCGCCGAGGTTGTGGGGGTCTTCCACGCCGTCCAGGGCGAGAAAGAATCGCTGCCCGACGATCCCGGCGCCGAGCAGGTCTTCGATGGCCAACAAGCGCCGCTCGCGCACAAAGGCGACCACGCCCTGATGCGCGTCGGTGCGGGCGGAGCGGGTGAGCTGGTCGCGGGGTACGGCCTGCACCCGGACCCCCGCAGCGCGGCTCAACTCAAGCAGCGTATCGAGCCGGGCATCGCGGCGCGCTTCGCGTTCGCGGGCCACCGTGATGTGGTCCAACTGCGCCGGCCGCGCCCGCAGCGCCTCGGTCACCGGATGCAGCCCATACAGCACGTCCATGGGTCCAGTGTAACGGTGCCCACCTTAGAGAAGCCGGCAGAAGCGGTGCGGTGCGGGTTAACCCGGTTACCGCCGCTCCGGCCAGGGTTTGCGTGGGCGCGGACTGCCTTTAGGGCCGGCGATGAAGCGATCGGCCACGGCTCCGGTCACAAAAGCGTAAACACCCTTCCAAAGCAGATCGATGACCTGCTCATCGACGGGCCACGTCCACGGCAGCGAACCCACGCCGGTGGCATTTTCGAGCAACTCATCGTTGACTAGGCGCAGGTTAAAGAAGAGGAAGGAGCCGGTGGGGCCACGCAGGCCGCGTTCGGCCATGTAGGCCCGCACCGGGCCGAGCACGATGCCCTGCCCCCAGTGCATGGCCCAGTTCATGCCGAGCCGCTCGGCGTCGGGCTTGCGCGGCTGGCCGAGGAGGCGCTCGAGCGTGTGTGCGGGAACGTAGGAGTTTGGCCGGTGGGTGATCTGCTGCTCAAGTTTTTCGGCAAGCGTCATGGCGGCCACACCGGCTGCGCCCGCTGCCATCCCGATAAGGAGAGTTCTGATCTTCATGGAAAGGTCCTCAACCTGCATTGCGAACCCCTCTTTGGATGCATACCTTTTCATCGAGCGCGCCAGGCCTGCAAGTGGGAACGACCTGGACGGCTCGGAGGCCGAGGTGCATCCTTTTCCGGAACTTTTGGCATCTCTGAGGCGTCCATAACAGAGTGAACTCCTCGAAGGTCCTTTCCGCTGAAGCCGCCCGTGCGATCGAGATGGAGAACGTGGCCATTGCGCGCGGACTGAAAGAACACGACCCCGAACTGCTCGACACCCTAATCGACACCTATCAACACCGGCTGATGCGCTACCTGTTGTTCCTCACCGGCAAGCGGGAGGTGGCGGAGGATCTGTTTCAAGAGGTGTGGATTCGCGTGCTGCGGCGTGGGGCGCAGTACAACGGCAAGGCGCGCTTCGACACCTGGATCTTCACGATCGCTCGCAATCTGGTCATTGATCTATCCCGCAAACGGGTGATGGCGTCGCTCGATGAGATGCGCGAAGGTGGAGAGGACGAGCGGCCTTTCGAGGTTGCCGAAGACAGCCCTTCGCCGCTGGAGCGCTATGAATGGAAGGAAAACGCCTCGGAGCTGGTGACGGTGATGCAAGGTTTGGAGCCGAACTACCGCGAGGTGCTTACCCTGCGTTTTCATGAGGAAATGTCGCTCGACCAGATCGCGAGCGTCACGCGGGCGCCGCTGTCCACGGTCAAATCGCGCCTGTATCGGGGGTTAGCGGCACTGCGTCCGGCGCTGCTTAGCCTGCGTGCACGGCCCGCCGAAACGGGAGAGCGCGTCTGATGGCGGCCCCTGAGCGCCAGAACGAGTTTCCAGAGGCTGCCCGCTCCGTCACGGTGAACAGAACACATCGCGTGATCCGGGAGCAAGCCCTGCGCATGCGCGAACAGCGAACGCGTTCGCGAAGCTTGTGGGTGCCCTTGGCGATCTGCTCGGTGCTGCTCGTGGTGGTTTGCTACGCTATCTGGGCCGTGCTGGATGGCTACGACCTAACCCCGAATGGCATTCCGGATGCGAGCGACCAGATCCCGTTGCTGCTCTTGCTGTGGTCGCTGCCGGTGGCTGCAGTGGTTCTAGGCATGGTCTGGCTACGCCGCCAGCGGGAACAGGCTGACACGGGAAGGGACATCTTGCCATGAGGGAATGGTGGGCCAGCCGGACTGCAGAGCCCGGCAGCAGCGGCGACGATGAACTGAAAATGATTCCGCGTTGGTCCATGGCGTTGGCGGTCGTTCTGTTCGGGGCGATGCAGTATGTGTTTCACGTTGTAATGCCCCACCACAAGCATGAACTGATGCCCCTGCGCCTGATGATGGGCTATGCCTGGGGAACCCTGATGGCCAGCTATGCCCTGCTGCTCGGCTATGTGAGCCGCGATGTGAGGCGGCGTGGCATGTCGGCTGGGCTTTGGATGCTGGTGTGTATCGTGCTTCCGGGCGGCATCGGCGCGGTGGTGTACTTTCTTCTGCGACAGCCAGTGCTTTCGCGCTGCCCCCATTGCGCGACCACGATCGCGACTTCGTTTCATTTTTGCCCGCAGTGCCAGTTCCAGATGGCGCCCGTTTGCGGGACCTGCCATCGTGGCGTCAAGATCACGGACGTGTACTGCACCCAGTGCGGACATGACCTGGCCGAGGACGGCGCACCCGGACGGCTTCGAGCGTACAGCGACTAATAGGAACGCATCGCGTAGAGTTTCAGGTGAATGCTCATGGCTTCTTTAACCGCCCTGATTGTGGATGATGAACCGCTGGCCAGGCAGGAGCTGCGCTATTTGCTCGACAGCGCGGGCGATGTTTCGGTCGTGGGCGAGGGCTCTAATGGCATCGAGGCCGTAGAGCTCATCCGCACCCACAAACCGGACGTGATCTTTCTGGATGTCCGCATGCCCGGTCTGGACGGCTTCGCCGTGCTGCGGAAGCTGATGTCCACCGGTACGGCCTCAGACTTGCCGCAGGTCGTCTTTGCTACTGCTTTTGACCAATATGCGGTGAAGGCATTTGAGGTCAACGCTGTCGATTACTTGCTGAAGCCCTTCGACAAGAAGCGGCTTGCGCAAACCTTGAGCAAAGTTCGCACGCGGTTGCGAGCCGGCGAAGAGCCTTCCGGCTCTTTGCCAGTTGTCACGGTTCGGTCGCACGAGCCTGCCCAGCAAGAGGGGGCGTCGGAGCCAAAGCGCGTTGTGCCTGGGCCTTCGCTGGAAGATCGTTCCCGCATGGTTGCTGAGCAACGTCCAAGGGACTCTGGCATCGGCGTGACGCGTACCCGCATCTGGGAGGCGGCACAGGCCAAGCTCGACACCTTACTGCGCATGGTGGAAGAGCAGACGCTCGGAGGGACCCTGGCCAGTGCCCAAGCGCCGCCGCGCGTCGGACGCGTAGTCGTGCGCACCGGACAGCGATTACTTTTGGTTGATCAGAAGGATGTCTGCTTCGCCTCGATTGAAGAGGGCAGGATCTCTGTTGTGACGAAGGCGCTCGAAGGCGACTCCAATGTTCGTACCCTGGAGGAGCTAGCAGAACAGCTCGACCCTGCACAGTTCTGGAGGGTTCACCGATCCTTCTTGGTCAACGTGCAGCACATTCGTGAGGTTGTCCCTTGGTTTAAGTCCAGCTATCAGTTGCGTATGGATGACCGTAACGCAACGGAGATCCCAGTGAGCCGGTCTCAAACCAAACGGCTTCGCGAGTTGTTCAACCTGTGATGTAGGTGCGGCTGCGTCAGGCTTTGAGCGCCTTTACGATCAGCGCTGCCCGGCGGGCCTTGTCGGAGATGTCGCGGAGACCGGCGGGCTGATGTGCGCGTTACGTTGTGCACGTCGGCGCGTCCACCATTTGGCAACATCTGGATAGAACTCGTACGCCAGCGAACCGAAGGCGCCCTCGGCGGTAACAGTGAAGCCGCGTTCAAAGGTCAAGCCGATTCCCCGATCTGACGCTGGGTAGTAGAGGTTGGAGATCCCACCCCCAATGAGATTGCCGGCCACATTCGAGTAGTTCGGCTGCCACTTGCCATGGTCACTCCGGGTGCGCACGGTGGACAGAGCCGCATACCAGACGCGCTGCTTGACGGTGCCGTGCCCCAGCCGAAAATAGCGGGGATCTTGATGCAGTAACACAGGCAAGATGGCATTGCCCCACAGGTTTCCATCGACCCCATCCGCGTACGCGGCGCCATACCGCTTGGCGTACCCTTCTGCGCCTTGCTCGTAGCCGGGATAGGAATCTTGGGCTTGCTCAATGCCAGCGGTAAGACCCGCTGTGATGAAGGTGAAAGGGTCCAACGAGGCGCGGTACCAGAGATGGAACTTTTGACCTGGCGTGAGGGGTGCCGCGGTGCCACTTTCCACCGCGTTGAAAGCGGGCACAACGCCAAGCATGCGCTGCTTTTCCTCCTGTTTCACACTGGCGCTGCTGCCTTGTGAGGCCGCTGGGGTGGGTTGAGCAATTCCTTCTTGCGCGGAATTGGATTGGGTGGGCAGCGCGGTTGCTGGAAGGGCAGAAGAACTCAACTGAGGCGCTGTTTCGGAGCTTCCAGAGGTCTGTTGCGCCATCGGAGCCTCTGGAAGGACTTGCGCAAAATTGGTGGGGCGCTGCGCGTGTAACGGCAAAAAGCCAAGAAGAAAAGAGACGCAGGAAACAACTGAAATGCAGGAGATCTTCACAGGTACCTACCCATGAGACGTCCTGCCCGATCCAGAGTTTCTGTTTTTTACTGACGGCCTGGCGCAACTGCGCCGAGGAACTCCCTGTTCCCTGCCCTGCGAAGAAGTAACGCCGCTGCTATGCTGCCGTTATGCGCCGACGCAGCGGGATGTCGCAGGGGATGCTGCGATCGGTATGGATCCTCCTCGCTGCGGTTCTGCTGGCGTACCCGGTAGACTGGGCGATCTGGCGCATGCGCTCCGTCGCGGGTATCGGAATGGGGACCGCAGTTGTGACCGAACTCACTGCGGCAACCCTGAAAGGTCAACACTTCGAGGTGTACTCGCAGGAAACGAACACGGTTACCTGCAGCCGCTCCCTGCTGCCCGAGGCCGGTGCCGGCCCCTGCTGGTGGCTGCGCAGACATCCACAGATCGTGCATCAATACTGAGCAAGCTATGGCGCAGGATGGCCATGAATGAGCCAGTTGAAACGGTAAATCAAGCCCACCGTTCCAACCGCGGACCAGAGATGCCCGCTACCCGCACTGCCGTACTGGTCAAAAGGCGTGTTCCAATGTTCGAGCTGACCATCGATCAAAAGACCGAACTGCGGACTCAGCTGCACATCCGCGCCGATTCCGGGCGAAAACACGTTTGTTGTGGAGCGCAAGTACCGAAAGTTCTGTGCCGGCACCACGAAGCCGCCATTCTGGTAGGTCAGGGCACCGCGCCCAAAAAGGACGTCTCCATAGGGCCGAACTCGCCTGAAAGCTTTTCCCACGCGAAAGCCGCCAAGCAGGGCTCCTTCTCCCGCTACCTGACCGTTGACCAAAGGATAGGTGCCGCGCAGATCGATCGAGGGCTGCAGGCCATAGAACGACCGAAAGCCAATGTCCAGCCCTGCCGTGATGCCCAGATTGCGCGCTGATTCAAGCCCTGTATGCGTGCCGGTCAAGCCCACAAACGCCGACGGCACCACGGTTCTGCTCGCGGTGGCAATGCCCTGTGCTCGGGCCATGGAACACGAGATGAAACAGCATGCCGATAGTACCCATGCCCTGACCATTCTTCTTTGTAACGACGACTTGCAAGCGTTGCCCAAAACGATCCCTTCCTTCTGCCAAACCTGCTGTGCCCGAGAACACGCCCTGCTTCCGTTGCGGGCAGCGTAGCATTGGCTATCGGCATAGACCACTGTACTTTGCGTTCAGACCTTTGTGGAATGCCAACGTGCCTTGCTGCTCTCTCCTTATATCGGCAGCAAGGGTAAAAACTTTAGCTCAAAGATGATTTTTGTTCCTTTCGGTTAACGGCAGAGGTGGATTCGGCGCGAAGGTGATCGCGCCCTCCCCGGGCCAAAACGAGCCTTACGGTACCGTCGTACCATTACATCCGCAACTTACTATTGAGCCGCTGACGGTTACTAAGTTGTGGTGCGCTCGTCAGCAAACGACGCTACCGTACAAGCATACGTGGGCTCAGTGTCAGCCTCACGAAACCGCTTGCACGCAAGCGGTTCATTCCTGCATTTGCCGGCCATGCTGCCATCGCAAGCACCAGGCCGGTCGGCCCAGGGTCCCGCATTGCCAAAAGCGTTGGAAGACCGGGCGCGCTGAACTTTTCGGAAGGGTCCCAGCAATTAGCTGCACTTGGCAGCCTAAACGCAGCCTCCACCCTTTCCCCCACGTTTCGCCATAGGAGAGCATTATGCTTCGAAAGTTTGCGCTCGCCACGCTTCTCTGCGTCAGCGCCGTTATGGGGCGCAGCTGCTACGCAGATACGCTCAAGTTGGTCAGCACCGGCACCGACTCCGCCGATGGGGTTTATGTGTACCCCTACAACTTCAGCATCAACGGTTCCACTTCAACCACATCCCTTATGTGCCTGGACTTCAATCGGGAAGTCACTGTGGGAGAGGCATGGTCGGTAACCAAGCAGGGCATTTCGAGCACAGATACATCAGCAACCGGTGTGGATTACCGGGCGGACGCATGGCTGTTCTCACAACTTGGTAAGGCCGGACATACCAATGTCGAGGTGCAATTTGCCACTTGGGACATCTTTGACCCTAACGACGTCAACGGGAAGTCGGCCTTTGATGGCACCGCAAAGAACCTTGTATCGCAAGCTTTGAGCGCGGCGTCTGATCCCACACTCATCAATAGTGGTTTCTTCAACAGGTTCCAACTGTATGTGCCCACGAGTGACTCTTCCACTTGGACGGCGGGCGCGCCACAGCGCTTTGTCGGCCAGTCCGCAGCGGTGACCCCGGAACCCTCAAGCTTGCTTTTATTGGGCACCGGCCTGATATGCGCTTTTGCGATGGGCGTGCGACGCGTCAACTTCGACCGGGCTTGATGCCGATCGCAAGCGTGCAAGGAACTTTCAACCTTGCTTCACGGGCTTCTTGTTACAAATTGGCAGAATCGCAACCGGAGGTGCGAACTCCCTCCGGTTGCCACAAACAACTGTCCTGGTTACAGATTCGAAGTTCTGTTTCCCGTAACAAGGCGCAGAAGAAAGGTGAGCAACACCGCTCCAATCACGGCAACAATGATGGAGTAAATCAGGCCGCCAGAAGCACTAGCGCCGAAGAGATGCTGCATGATGAAGCCGCCCACAACGGCTCCGATAATACCGACAATGATGTCCATGAGCGCTCCGTATCCGGAGCCCTTCATGATCTTCCCGGTGATGAAGCCAGCGATCAGCCCAATAATGATCCAAGCAATGATGCCGTGTCCCATGTCCTAGTTCCCTTCAAGAGGAGATTAACTTGATCTTCGGAGTCATTTTGAAAGAAGAAGGTTGTGCGACAACCGATTGATTTCCGCAGCAGAACCGGACTTGCAAGTGGCAGAGCTACAGCCCAGGGGATCATCCCGTGTTTGCGAAGCTTGGCTTACAGATCTTCCAGGGCAGGCTTTTACAATTCGGAGTTCGCTCCAGATTGTTCTTACAACGATGGGCACAGGGCTACGAAATGCATCGTATAAGCAGATTGAGGCAAGTTCAGCGCTCAGCATGGAGGTCGTATGGCAGATAGCAGGGCGGTTCCAGAGGGACGGGAAGCAACAGGGTCACTTTCCACCGACGCAGGGGACGTCTCGTTGGCGCGTGGGGCAGCAGGGGCAGAGACGGGAGCGCGTCCTCAGGCCGAGGATGACCGGCAGGAAGACCTAGAGGAAAGGCGCGAGACCGAACAGGTACTGCGCCCGACAACCGATGGGGTTGGGGAGGGCTTGGTCAAAGATCAGGGTTAAGGAGCTTCGGCGTCACACACCTCATCCAACATCTACCCGTCGTTGGCTACAAGGTAATTCTCGGCGTGCAACGCCAAAGTGGGACAGCCGCAGGAACAGGACGAGATGGCAAGCAAAGGCTCCAGTTGGGGCAGAAACTCTGGTGCGCAATCATTCAGCAGCCAAGTGAGAAGTCCGTGGACCTCCGCTGAGATCGGAACATACTTCGAATAATTTTTGATGATGGACGAGGTTATTCCTTGCTCAGGACGATTCGTGTGCTGCCAGTCGGGGGTAGCTCGACGGGCTTTGACGATAGAGTCGGCGAGGCTGCGCGTCCTATGTTCGGTATAGCACCTCTACCGGATCGGCGGATGAAAGAAAGCAATTCAATCGTTGCGCTGTGCTTCACTCCAGCCTTCGGCAGAGCAGTAGAAGGGCGTTGGGGAGGCTTGGTGGGGGGGGGGGTGCGGGGCGCAGGGGAGGGTGGTTGGTGTGGGTGTTGTTGGG
>CAXTTZ010000103.1:0-10294 GCA_964247325.1 uncultured Acidobacteriaceae bacterium
CCCGGCAAATGGTGCCGCAGCCACTCATACTCCGCCACCACCACCGCCTCGTCCGCCCCGCCCGCCGCGAAACAGAAAGACCAGGAACACGATAAAGAGCAGCAAGGGGAGCCAGCCGAATCCACCGTTGCCCCGCGCCATGGTCCGTTGCTCGTGCGTGGCGACCGGCGTGGGTGCGAGCGTCACCCCGGCATCGGCGGCGACATCCTGCGCGATCTGCTGCTCGCCGCCGAGGATGGCTCCGCCGTAGTCGCCTCGCTGCAGCGCCGGCACCATGCTGCGCCCGATGTCGCCGACCTTGGCGTCATTCAGCACGCCTTCCAGGCCGTAGCCGACCTCGATGCGCCGCTTGTGGTCATTGATCGCAAAGATCATGAGCACGCCGCGGTCCGTGCCCTTGGGTCCCACCTTCCACTTGTCTTCCAGCTGCGTGGCGAAGTCCTCGATGGGCTCACCGTCGAGCGAATGGATGGTGAGCACAACAAAGGTCGCATGCGCTTGCCGCTCGACCGCCGCCCCCAGCGCTTCCATCTGCGCCCTGCTATCCGCGTCGATAACTCCAGCGAGGTCGTCGACATAGCTGGTCGGCGGTGCAAGATCCTTCACAGCCTCCGCCGAAGCGGCGCCGCCTGCCATAAGGCACACAAGCAGGGCGACCCAAACGCAGCGACAAAGGTTTCTCACTGTTTCTATGCTACCGTTCCTCCACCCACAATACGGCAAGGACCTGCATTCCGTTCCCGCCGAAGCTCACAAAAGCAGTGCGGCCCACCTTGAGGACAAGGAGGGCCGCGCTTTCGCTTCCGTGTTTTCGCTTTGCAATTGTCAGGAAAACCGGACCGCGTTACATGCCGCTCGCCGTGCCGCCCATCTTGGTCGACATCTTATCGGCCATGACCGTGTGCTGCGCTACAACCTTCTCCCCCTTGGCCACAACCCTCTTGAACTGCGGGTCCTGGGTTGAGGAGAGCTCAGATTTAAAGCTGTCGAGCGATTTGTGATGATCGGTGTCCATCGCGGACATGTAGCCCTTGTCAAAGTCCGTGCCGGACATGGAGCTCAGCTGATCGTACTTCTGCTGGTGGTCGGCATCGAGCGTAGTCACGGGCGTCACGCTCATCTTGTCGGCAAAGGGCTTCATCTCGGCCTCAAGCTTGGTGTGATCGTCGATCATCTTTTGCGCATACTGCTTGACCTGCGGGTTGTTGCTCTTCTGCAGGGCCAACTTGCTGAAGGTCATCTCCGTGTAGTCGCTCTGCGACGCCGTCATGAGGAACTGCTTGTCCTGATCCGACTGCGCCTGGGCGGTGTTCGCGCCCATCGCTGCCATCAGGCCCATTCCAAGAATCGCTGCACTCATCGCTGCTTTCATGATCTTCTCCTAAATTTGCCTACAAACTGGTCCTGCATCACCAAACTGTGGCGTATCCGCTGCTCAGCACGCCCCCTAGTGAGACGCTTCCCCACGCCCGGCGTTGTACGGGATTTTCGAGACACTTTATTCTGGTACATGGAGATTCCATGACGCCCACAGCGCCCCCTGCCTCACCTGAAGCTTCGCCTGCCGCCCCGCCCCAAGCACAGCCGACCCCAGTAGCCCCGGTTGCCGAACGCGAGCCGCACACCGTTGCGCTGCATGGCGCCGAGCTGCGCGATGACTACGCTTGGCTGCGGGACAAGAGCTCGCCGCGGGTGCTGGGCTACCTCGAAGCCGAGAACGCCTACACCGCTGCCATGATGGCCGGCACCGATGCGCTGCAAGACCAGCTCTACCGCGAGATCCTCTCGCACATCCGAGAGGACGACAGCTCCGTTCCCTACCGCGACGGCGCGTGGGAGTACCTGACCCGGACTGAACAGGGTAAGCAGTACCCGCGTTTTTGCCGCCGCGCGGCCGAGCAAGCTGACGCGCCCGAGCAGGTCATTCTCGACGTGAATGAGCTCGCCGAAGGGCAGGAGTTTATGGCTGTCGGCGCGCTCAGCGTCAGCCCCGATGGCCGCTTGCTGGCCTACACGACCGACAACACCGGTTTTCGGCAGTACACGCTTGCCGTGAAGGATCTGGAGACCGGCGCACTACTGCCCGCCACCGCCGAGCGCGTCGGCTCGCTGGCCTGGGCCGCTGACTCCGCGACCCTGTTTTTCAGCACCGAGGATGAGCAAACCAAGCGTCAGGATCGTCTTTTTCGCCAGTCTGCCTTTGCAGACGGCGGGGCCGTGGAGGTATTTCACGAGCCAGACGAGCGCTTCAACCTGGGCATTGGCCGCACGCGCGACCGGGCCTTTTTTCTGCTCGAAGTCGGCAGCCACACGACCTCCGAGACTTGGTTTCTCAGCACCGCCATGCCTGATGGCTCTTTCACCTGCATCGCCGAGCGCGTTGAGGACGAAGAATACGACGTCGATCACCGGGACGGCTTCTTTTATCTCCGGACGAACCGCCAAGCCGATCAGTTCCGCCTGGTGCGCACGCCGGTTGCCCAACCTGGGCGCGAGGCTTGGGAAGAGCTGCTGCCCGAGCAGCCCGACGCACCGCTGATCGACATCGACCTGTTCGAGCGTTTTTTGGTCGCCACCTACCGCGAACGCGGGCTGCCCGTGTTGCGGGTGTTCTCGCTCGATGGGGCCGGCAAGCCGGTCGAGCCGCACGACATTCGCTTTCCCGACCCCGCCTACAGCGCCTTCGGCGAGGTAAACCGCGACTTCCGCGCCACCACCTACCGCTATGCGTACCAATCGCTCGTACGCCCGGCCTCGGTGTTCCGCTACGACGTGGCCACGCAGGACTCTACGCTGCTCAAGCAGCAAGAGGTTCCCGGCGGCTTCGACGCGGAGCGCTACAGCGCCGAACGCCTTTGGTTCAAGGCCGAGGACGGCACCGAGGTGCCGGTGTCGCTCGTGTACCGCGAAGACCGCTTCCAAAAAGACGGCACGGCGCCGCTGTACGTCTACGGCTATGGCTCCTATGGCTATCCGCTGCCGCTCGGCTTTTCGGCCTCGCGCCTCGCGCTGCTCGACCGCGGCGTGGTGGTCGCCTATGCGCACATCCGCGGCGGCGGCGAGCTCGGCGACCCATGGCACGATGCCGGCAAGATGATGCAAAAACGCACGACCTTCACCGACTTCGTCCAAGGGGTGGAGTTTCTCGTGCGCGAGGGCTATGGCGACCCTGCTCGTGTCGCGATCGAGGGCGGTTCGGCCGGCGGCCTGCTCATGGGTGCGGTCACCAACCTGCGCCCCGACCTGTTCCGCGCCGTGCTTTCGCATGTGCCCTTTGTCGACGTTATGAACACGATGCTCGATGCCACGCTGCCGCTCACCGTCGGCGAGTATGAGGAGTGGGGCAATCCCAACGAACCGGGAGCCTTTCGCTACATGCTCTCCTACTCGCCTTACGACAATCTGCGCGAGGCGGCCTACCCGGCCATGCTCGTGAAAACTAGCCTCAACGACTCGCAGGTCATGTACTGGGAACCCGCGAAGTACGTCGCCAAGCTCCGGACGTTAAAGACGAACGCGGACAAGCCCCTGCTGCTGCACATCAACATGGAAGCCGGCCACGGCGGCGCTTCCGGGCGCTACGACTACCTGAAAGAGACTGCGTTTGATTATGCGTTTTTGTTACGGGAGCTGGGCGTAGAAGCGGGGAATGATGCAGTGCCTACGCGCGGCGAAGATAGGTCCAAGTGAAATCGTTCCCTTTGAACAACAGCGGCGCTTGCATCTGCTTTGCAAGCGCGTAGCTGAAGCAATCACCAAAATTGAGACCAGCGCGATGGCGTCCCTTGCCAAATCTGATGAAGGCCTCGCGCGTACTCTTGGCAAGCGCCACACTTATAGGTATGACCGCGACATTCGCCTTCGCCAACAGCCGATCGAGCTCAAGCTCAGCGCCTTCGCCACGACGTCCCACCAGCACCATCGAAGCTTCTGTGTAACCGACAGCGCTGAGGACAGGCTCGGGATCGACCAGCAACCGATTCTCGAGTACCTCGTAATCAGGCTCGCGAAAGAGAATTGCGATCGCCGCAGATGTTTCAAGCACGATCAATCGAAATGCCCGTGCTCGTTGTATTCGAGTAGTTCGTCCATGGGGCGCGTGTCTAACACCGGCATCGCTGCCACCCGATCCTGGATGTCGCGTATAGCTCGTTTGCGGCGCTGCACCTCCTCGCTGTCGAGTTGAAGCAACCGGTGCCGCAGAACATCCCGGACGAGCGCATCTACACTTTCGCCCGTCTGCCTGCTCACCTCTCCGAGCAGCTGCTCTGCTTCTTGGTCCTCGATCACAATCGCCATCTTTCGATCCTACGCTCCTGCCACAACCTCAGCTACCAAATCTCCTTCGCCCGGCGCGAGGAATAGATTCATCTCGAGCCCATGCTGCCGATCGTACAGCTCGCGGTAGCGGCCCCGCATGGCATACAGCTCCTCATGCGTTCCGCGCTCCGCAATGCGACCCTCCTCGATGACCAGAATCTGTTCTGCACGACGGATGGTCGAAAGCCGGTGCGCGATCACAAAGGTCGTGCGCCCCTGCATCAGGAAGCTCAGCCCGTGCTGAATCATCGCCTCGCTTTCCGAGTCGAGCGAGCTGGTCGCCTCGTCCAAAATCAAGATACGTGGATCGGCGAGGATGGCCCGCGCGATGGACAACCGCTGCCGCTGCCCGCCGGAGAGCTTCACCCCGCGCTCGCCGACCACCGTGTCGTAGCCCTCAGCAAACCGCTCCGCAAATTCATCCACACGCGCGATGCGGCAAGCCTCGCGCATTTGTTCCTCGGTCGCCTCCGGCCGCGAAAACAGGATGTTGTCGCGAATGGTGCCGTCGAACAAAAACGTCTCTTGAAGCACCACGCCGAGCTGCCGCCGGTACTCTGCCAACCGCACCTGCGCCAGGTCCTTGTCATCCACCAGCACGCGCCCGCCGTTCGCTGTATGAAACGCGCAGATCAGGCTGATGATCGTCGATTTCCCCGAGCCGCTTGAGCCCACCAGCGCCGTTACCGTTCCCGGCCTAGACTCGAAGCTGATGCCGTGCAGCACCGGCTTGTCCGCCACGTAGGCAAAGTGCACGTCGTCGAACCGCACCTCGCCCATAATGGGCCCAATCTCGATAGTGCGTCCCGGCTCGGTGTCTTCTTCGCGCTCGGCGAGCACCTCGCGCGTGCGATCCAGTCCCGCCATCGCTTCGGTGAGCTGCGTTCCGATCGAGACCAACTGCACGATCGGCGCGGTCATAAACGCGAGTAGCATGACATAGCTGAAGTAGCCGCCTGTGGTCAGCTTGCCGACCACATGGAGGCGCGCGCCCATAAACATTACACTTGCGCCCACCACGCCCAGGATCACCGTCGAGGACAAGGTCATCAGCGACTGCGCCGTTAGCGAACTGATCACGTTGCGCAGCAGCCGCTCCACCCCTTCACCGAACACCCGCGCTTCGCTCTCCTCGGCGTGGTAGCCCTTCACCACACGCACCCCGCTGAGCGATTCGGTCAATCTGCCGGTGACCTCGGCGTTGATCTTGGAACGCTCGCGAAAGATCGGCCGGATCACCTTGAACGCCCGCTGCACCACGGCCGCAAAGGCCACCATGATAGCGAAGCTGACCAGGGTCATCTGCACGCTGGTGTGCAGAAGATAGGCGAACGCAAACAGCGCGGTGAGCACACCGCCCACAAAGTCCACCACGCCTGTACCGATAATATTGCGCACGCCCTCGACGTCGTTCATGATGCGCGCGACCAGCGTGCCCGTGCGGTTCTCGTCGTAGTAGCTCACCGGCAGCCGGCCGACGTGGCCCTGTACCTTGACGCGCAGCTCGGCAATCAAGCGCTGCCCAGCCTTGCTGAGGGTTTGCGTGAGGGCATAGGAGGTCAGCCCTTGCAGCAGCGTCGCGCCCAGCACCGCGCCCACGATCGGCAGCAAAAGATGCATGCGCTCGTGCGTAAACACCTGATCGATCAAGGGCTTAAACGAGATTGGCAACACCAGCGACGCAGCCCGGTTCACGATCATCAGCAGAAAGGCAAGCGTTAACAGCCCGCGCCGCGGCGCAATCAGCGCTTGGATCTCTGGCCATACGGCGCTGAACTTTGGTTTCGGCTTTTTTGCGTCGCCGCTAGCCGCCGCCGCGCGCAAGCCGCCACGCAACGGTCCATCTGCCGCTTTCATCGCCGGTGCGCCGGCTCCGCCTGCCATTCTTGAAGGTCCGTACCCTGCCATGCTTTTCCTTTGCTCGAAGATGCAGCTTCACCCTACGTCGCGATCCAGCTTCGTCATGCTCCTAAGTCGCCCTGCAGCTGAGGTCGTTCAGCGCAGATTAGACTGCTGGCGCGGTACGCGCGGTCCGGTTCGCGATAAAGGTGCGCACGCATAACCCAGTAAATACGGCACAGATCGCCGCCATCATGAGCGACTCCTGCGCCGCCGTGTGCTGCCCTGCCGTCAGCGCGGCGCTGCCCGCCAGGGCCTTGCCCGCGCGGAACCCGGGGAATAAAAAGCCCACCAGTCCGATGGTTACGGCGATGTGCATCCACAGGGCTCGCCGTTTCTCGTTTTCCGTGGCCGCAAAGACCCCACACAAGAACAGCACCAAGCCAAACGCAGACGGGATCAACGACGTTTTGTGCACCGATCCAGTCATCACAAAATACACCATGCCGAGCACGATCAAAACAGTACCGACCACCCTTGTAAGCCGAACCATACGATCTCCTCGCGCGCTGCTTTACGCGCTTGCCGCCTTGCGCACCACGTCCAGAACCTGCGGCACGGTCCACTCATTCGTTGGGTAAAACGCCACCACCTTGCCATCGGCGCCGATGACCAGCGTCGAAAGCGAGTGCTGCAGCGCACGTTGCGGCCCCGGCGTCACGCCCACGTCGAACCATTGCTTCATCTTCGGTAGCTCCGCTGTGCTCGGCGCCGCAAAGTCCCAATGGTGGAACGGCTCCTGCGAGTACTTCCCCGTATAAGCGCCCCCATAACTGCGCAACACGGCTGGCGTGTCATACTCCGGATCGAAACTCACCGTTAACAGATGCGTCTTGCTGTAGGCAGCCGGATCGCTCGCCAGCGCATGATCGATCTCGGCGAAGCTTCGGCTCATCTTGGGGCAATAGTCCGCCACCGGGCAGCGCGTGTACACAAAGGTCATTAGAAGCACCTTGCCGCGAAACTGCTTCAGATCGATCTTCTTGCCAGACTGATTCAGCAACGTAAAATCCGGCACGGCATCACCCGGTGCCGGCACATGGTACTGCACGGCGGGTACATAATCAGCCCTGGCCTGCGCAATGACATCGATGTCGGCCAAGCGCAGATGGATCGGCCCTGCCGCGTCGCGGTCATTCAACAAGGTCGCTGTAATGCGGTCGCCGGGATGCAACTCCGACGCTACGCTAGGGTCCGCCAGCGTGTACTCCATCGTCATCGGCGCCATAAAGCCCGGAATGGCCTCATGATCCAGCATCACCGCACTTCCATTCACACCGACTACTTTGCCCCGGATGAAGTGGCTTTCGGGAGCCTTGCCCGCGGTCGCCGCCCCCGGCTCGCGACAGCCTGCCCAGCCCAGAAGCGCGGCGATCGCCACCGCCAGGCTGAGCACCCGCAAGCGATGCACCGCGCACAGCGGCTCGGGATTACGTTTTCGCGCATGGTCCACCTTCTTATGATACGGCGTTCCTTTTGCTTGCCGACCTGGCGCGACGGCCCTCCTCCATTTCCGTGCAGTCCCATGAACGCGAGGGCTCAGCCGCATCGAGCGGGCGCGCAGGCGAGGTTCCCTATCTTTGAAAGTTGGAAAGCCGCCTTTGCAGGTCGGGCACTGTGCCATGACGGTTGTCAGCGTGAGAAACACATCTCTTTATCCTGCCTAATCTTTTTCGTCCGGTATATCCCACAAAAGGTGAAGAGACGGCGAAAATAATGTGGCGAAGATCTGGTGAATATGGGTTTATAACAGACAGGTGGCCCATGTCGCCCTACCTTCGGCTCTCCGCGCAGCCCTCAACGCTGCCGAACTCGTCGTGGTGCCCACCGAAGCGGCCGCGCACACCTTGCGCGCACAGCTCCACGCCGCCCGGCAGGAGCGCCAAGCCGCCGTACTGGCGCCAGCTAACATCCTGACCTGGGAACAGTGGACGCTCGCGCTTTGGCGCACCGTCGTTCTGGAAGGGGTGGAACACCGGCTTCTACTGACGCGCGTACAAGAAGAGGCCCTCTGGGCCGAGGTGATCCAAACATCCGCTCGCGCTTCCGCCTTCTCGCGTCAAGCTGTGCAGGAACTTGCCATGATGGCGCGCTCCGGTTGGGCGCTGGCCACAGCCTTCGCCGTAGCCGATACACTCCTTGGGTCCGCCGATAGTGTGGATACGCAGGCCTTTGCGGCGTGGTCAGAACACTTCTCGCGCATTCTGGCCGAGCAGCATCTCCTTTCTGTCGCCGCGTTGGAGGAAAACCTGGCGGCGCACGTGCTTGGCGGTACCCTCGACCATGCCAGTCCCGTGCATCTTTTTGGCCATACCCGCTTCACTCCAGCACAGAGGAGGTTGCTAGACGCCTTGGAGGCGAGCGGAGTGCCGGTTCGGACGCACACCGGACCAGAAGCGCCCGGTGCGGTCGTGGACTTTTTTGTGGCTTCGGATGCCGAGGCGGAGCTGCAACTGGCCGTTCGGCAAGCGCACAGGTGGCTCGCCGAGACAAGGGACCCGGACGCACTGACCGCGATCGTGCTTCCTGAAACCTTTTCCCAAAAGGCAGCACTGGAGCGGGTGCTCAAGGAGGTGTTCGCCCCAGCGTTGAACAGTCTTAAGGCCGAGTTCATGCCGGTGCCCTGGCAGTGGGCTCAGTCGGAGCCCCTGGCCGCCCAGCCGTGTGTGCGATCCGCCGTACAGCTTTTGCGCTGGGTCCTTCAGCCACTGCCGCTCGAGGCCGTGGGCCAGCTTCTGCTTTCCCCTGCTTTCGCCCATGGAGATTCGCTCGAGGCTCGTTCGCGCTTTGAAGCCCAGGTTCTTCGGCGGACCGAGCTGCTACAACCGGAATTGCCGCTTGCAGCGCTGTTTGGCCTACACCGAGCTCGCCCCTATGCCGATGCCGTGGCTGCCCAACCGGAGTGGTCCGAACTTCGCGCCCTGCACGCTTACGCCGCACAGCATGCGCTTGCCCGCGCCCGGCTTCCTCCTAGTGCTTGGGTGCAGCACACCCGCACCCTGCTGCAACGGGTCGGGTGGCTCACGACGCGCGACCTGTCTCCTACGGAACAGGCCGCCCTGCACTCTTGGCAAAGGACGCTGGATGCCTTACGTGCGTTAGATCTTTGGGACACGCGCCTTTCTTTCGCCACGTTTTTGGACGATCTCACGCGAGAACTCGGCCTCACGAAGCTGACCATGCCGGAGTCACACGCCCGCCTCCACCTACTTACTTTGGCTCAGGCCGAAGGCGCATTGTTCCACACTGCCATCGTGCTCGGGGCTACAGAAAAAAATCTTCCCGGTCCTGAACAGGCCCACCCCTTGCTAAGTCGGGCTTTGCAACGCAGCTTGGGCCTTCCCAGCGCGGATCCAAATGCGGCGCTGGAACGCACCCACGCCGCCTTAGAACAGCTGACGCGATCCTGTCGCAACGTCTTGTTCACGGCCTCTCGCGGGGACGAAAGCGAGCTTTCTTGCCTTTCCACCCTGCCGCAAGCCTTTGGCACCGAGCCAAAGATCGTCCCCGATGCTCCCTCCTTTGACATCGACCCGCCAATCTCCTTGATCACCTTTGAGGATCGTTCCAGCCTTCCACCACTGCCTGTTTCGCTCGTAGAAGGCGGGGCGACGGTTCTTCAGTTGCAGGCAGCTTGCGGATTCCGCGCCTTTGCTTCCTTGCGCTTGCAGGCTGGTGTCCTGGAAAGCCGTACGTTGGGCGTCGACGCCCGCGAGACCGGCAACCTGCTCCATCGCGCCTTGGAGCACTTTTGGCGAACCGTGAAAACCCAAGCGCGGCTGCGCGCCATGCCCGAGGTGGAGCGCAAACAGGCCGTCCGGCAGGCCGTGGCCGAAGCCTTCGCGCAACGGTACCAGCCCAAAGCAACGGCCTGGAACCAGGCATTTCTCTCCACCTTGGAGCAGCGTTTCGAGCGCGTCGTGATGCTTTGGCTCCATCATGAGCTGGAGCGCGCGCCCTTCACGGTCTTACCCCCAGAGGAGGAACAGTACCTCCAGGTTGGGCCCTTGGAGCTAAAAATTCGTCCCGACCGCGTCGACATGGTCGAGGACGGGTGTGTCTTTGTCGACTACAA
>CAXTTZ010000104.1:0-10050 GCA_964247325.1 uncultured Acidobacteriaceae bacterium
TGGGGCAGATCCGCATCGCGAACCGGGCGCCGGGCGAGCAGGACACCTTTGAAGCGCGCGAGGTCATCGACGCCGGGTTCCTGGAACTGGTGCGCTATGGTATCCGGCGCGCCGACGATCCGCTCATGGTGGACTCGCTCAAGGTAGTCGACAAGGTCCTGAAGATCGACACGCCCTACGGCCCCTGTTGGCGTCGCTACAACCACGATGGCTACGGGCAGCGCAAAGACGGCGGCCCGTACCTCGGCTACGGCCAAGGGCGCGCGTGGCCGATTCTGGCCGGCGAGCGCGCGCACTATGAGCTCGCCGCCGGGCACAATGTGCAGGATTTGCTGCGCGCCATGGAGCGCTTCTCCTCGATTGGCGGCATGCTGCCGGAGCAGGTGTGGGACTACCACGATCTGCCCAGCGCGGGTATGTACTGCGGCCGGTCCGCAGGCTCGGCGCAGCCGCTGGTATGGGCGCATGCGGAGTACCTGAAGCTGCTACGCTCGATCGCCGATGGGGTTGTCTTTGATCGCATTCCCCTTGTGGCCGAGCGCTATGGCGTGCCTTCAGACCAGCGCACCTTTCACAACCGCATGGAGATCTTTCGGTTAACGCGGCCGGTGACGCAGATGGTTGCCGGCGGCACGCTGCGCATCGCGGATGCGGAGCGCTTCGAGGTGCGCTGGAGCACGGACGACTGGAAGACCGTGAACTGCACGGAAGCAACAGCGGTGGGGCGCGCCGGTGCGTTTGTGGACCTTGTACCCCCGGCGGAAGGCGCATCGGCAATTGCGTTCACCATGTTTTGGCCGGCGACGGGCAAATGGCTGGACCGCAACTACGAGGTACGCATTGCCGCAGGCGCACCGATACAGCAGCCTGCGGCGGCCAAACCGAAGAGCTAAACCGCAGAGTTGAACAGGAGAGCTAAGCGGCCGCGGGCGCCTTGGGTTTGCGCATCAGCAGCACAACCATGCCGACCAAGGCGGTCACGGCCAGCATGCCCGCGAGGCTGAGCACGCGCATGACGGAAACCGAGTACCGGCCCACCGCGGGGTTATAGCTGCAGCAGTACAGGATCAGCAGATCGACGGGATTGCTGATCTTGTGCGCTGAGGCGCCAAGTAGGGCCATGCGCACATCGCGGGCCGGGTAATCGATGCCGGCGAGGTACTTGGACAGCCGGCCTTCCGGCGTGGCGAACATAACCACGCTGGAATGAGCGTACTGGTCCATCTTGCCGTCGGGGCCGGGCACCATCACGTAGTGGAAGCCAGTAGCGCCCGCAACGGCGTCGATCGCCGGCTGCTTGGCCGTGAAAAAGTGGACGGCAGAGGCGGCGCTCGCCGAG
This sequence comes from uncultured Acidobacteriaceae bacterium, assembly GCA_964247325.1. Taxonomy (GTDB): domain Bacteria; phylum Acidobacteriota; class Terriglobia; order Terriglobales; family Acidobacteriaceae; genus Granulicella. The sequence goes on from CAXTTZ010000104.1 coordinate 1,340, forward strand.
GTGCCGGCAGGGCCGAGGTCGTGCAAGAACTGCGCCTTGGCGGCGGCCGCGTCGCGCGGGGTATCGGCGGGATCGATGCTAAAGACCAGCACGTCGTACTCTTTGCCGGGCGTGAGCGTTGTCTCGTGGAGCCCCGTGGAAAGGCCGTGAAGGACCTGCGGACAGAGCATCGCGCAACGGTAGTACACCAGCGCCAAAGCCGCAGGGCGGCCGGTGAACCAAGTGCTCAGTGGCGCGGTGCGGCCGGTTTCGTCGGTGTACGCAGCGGTGAGCGGCAAGGGTTGGCCGAGCCGCTGCTCCACGCCCGCGTGGGCCAGGTAGCTCGGCGTTTGCTGTGCTGCGGCGCCCAGCGGCTTTTCTGCCGAGTAGCCCTGCGCAAAGAGAGATCTCGCCAAAGCCGCGAACACGAACAGCATCGCAAGCAGGCTCGAAGAACGGGACTTGGCAGGATGGAAGCGCATGGGAGGCCTCAGGGCGTGCCGGCGCTGAGAAGATCGCTGCGGCCCGTCCCTTCTATTCTACCGGCCTGAGAAAGGCAAGACGGCCCACGGCCAAAGACGACGCGACCTGATGAGAAGAATGCTGTCCTTTTGCAGCGAGGGCCGTCTAGGAAGTGCAATTACCGCACATCACCACTGCAATTAAGGGAGTTCGATCATGCTTGAACGTCTGTCCGTTCGGTCTTTTCTTGGCCTAGCCATGGCTGCGACTTTTGGCTGGTGGGCGCACACGCCACCGCCTGCTACGGTGCGCGCTGCCGAAGCGGCCGAAACACCGGGCTTTCAGTTCAGCAACGCCGCCGGCGAAGGCACGCTGAGCGTGTACAGTCCGCAGGACCGCACGATCTATGTGTACAGCGGCGTGCTCACGGGAAGCAGCAATAAAAACTGCACCTATGCGCTGCGGCTCCTGCGAGGGGGCGGGCCAGTGGAGCGGACCAATTGCACGGTGGGATCGCTGCTGCCGAACCGTTAAGCGAGGCGCCTCGTATGATGGAGCGAGCATGGCGGATTCGCATCCAGTTCAGCTCGCTCCGGAACAAGTGCAAGCCATTGCCCGTGCGCTGGCCGACCCGCGCCGTTTCGCGATGCTGCAACAGGTGGCGCGCGCAGGCACATTGACCTGCAGTGCGCTTGATGCGCACCAGTGCATCAGCCCGGCCACCATCTCGCACCACTTGAAAGAGTTACAGGAAGCCGGCTTGATCGAAACGCAACGCGAGGGCCGCATGGCGCACATGACCCTGCGCCGCGCGGTGTGGGAGGCATATCTGCGCGAACTTTCAGCGCTGTAGCAGAAATGTTCTGCATCCTGCACGAAGCGGCGCACATCATTTCGATACTTGTCGAAATATTCGACAGAAATCGATTGAGGTGCACGTATGCGCAAGCTGGACGGAAAAGTGGCGGTGGTGACAGGGGCGTCGAAGGGCATCGGTGCGGGGATTGCGAAGGCTTTGGCGCGCGAGGGCGCAAGTGTCGTGGTGAACTACGCTTCGGATAAGGCCGGGGCGGAGCGGGTCGCCGCGGAGGTGGAGCAGGCCGGCGGTAAGGCGCTGGTGGTGGGCGGCAGCGTGGCGAAGACGGCTGAGGTGGAGGGCTTGTTTGCCCAAGTCAAACAACAGTTGGGCAAGGTGGACGTGCTTGTGAACAATGCAGGTGTGTACGCGTTTTCTCCCATTGATCAGCTAACGGAAGAGCAGATCGATTCGATGTTCGGTGTGAATGTCAAAGGGCTTCTGTTGGCCACAAAGGCCGCGCTGCCTTTATTTCCGGCGGAGGGTGGATCGATCATCAATATCAGCTCCACCGTGACGACGATGGCCATGCCCGCCAGTTCGGTGTACGCGGGCACCAAAGGGGCGGTGGATGTGATGACCCGAGTGCTGGCCAAGGAGCTTGGCGGCCGGAAAATCCGCGTGAACACGGTTAGTCCGGGCTTGACGAGCACCGAAGGTAATAGCTTCATGCGCGGTACGGAGATGGAGCAGGCCATGATTGCACAGACGCCACTCGGACGCATTGGACAGCCCGAGGACATCGCCGACGTGGTGGCATTCTTGGCCTCAGATGAGGCGCGCTGGGTCACAGGCGAGATTCTTGCGGCGTCGGGCGGCGGCCGCTAAACGCAAGGGCGCACTTTGCAAGCGGATTTATACGAATCCTTACACGGTGCGCTTACTCCTTTCATGTAGTTTGTTTTGCATAGAGGCAAAGGAGACCCCTCATGGAGCTAATTTTCTTCCTTCCACTCGCCCTCGTTCTGGTGCAATACCTGCGGCCGCAAAAGGAGACCGAAGCGCCGCCGCCGTGCCCCGGCCGTGGCTGCCGGTGACCTTGACACGTAGGGGCCATGCGAAACAGCTAATATATAGAGAAATTATGGTCGTATAGCGAATTTCAGCTATAGCTATATAATTTGTGTATAGTTATGCTATGGATGCGTTCAAAAATCCCTTTGCGCCTGGGGCGGGAACGCAGCCGCCCGAACTTGCTGGGCGAGATCGGGTGCTGAATGACGCCGAGATTGCTCTAGAACGTACCCGCGCCAGGGTTGCTGCACGAAGCGAGATTTTGGTGGGTTTGCGCGGCGTCGGAAAAACCGTGCTGCTGAATCGTATTCGCGAGATGGCCACAGAGCGCGGTTTTGCGACCGCATTGGTGGAGGCGCGGGAGCGCGCAGCCCTTCCGGAGATTCTGATTCCGGTGCTTCGGAAGCTTTTGCTACGCTTCGATTCGTCGGCAGCACTTCGCGAGAAGACCAAGTTCGGACTGCGGGTCCTGAAAAGCTTTATGGAGCGGTTTCGGGCAAAGATCAGTCTTGCGGAATTAGGCGAGATTGAATTGGGCGTGGAAGCCGAGCGTGGCATGGCCGACAGTGGCGACTTGCAATCGGATCTGACCGATGTGCTGGTGACGGTGGCGGAGGCGGCTAGCGAATCCAATACGCAAATCTGTCTGCTCATTGATGAGCTCCAGTATCTGAACGAGCAAGAGCTGAGTGCTCTGATCATGGCTCTGCACCAGATCAATCAGCGCAGCCTTCCGTTGTTGATGATCGGGGCTGGGTTGCCGCTTATCTTGGGGTTGACTGGGCGATCGAAATCGTATGCAGAGCGGCTTTTTGCCTTTCCACCCATCGGTCCCCTCGAGTTTGAGGCAGTTCACCGTGCTTTGGCGGTGCCGGCTGCCACACAGAATATACATTTTACGGAAGAGGCACTTGAGCGGATCTATGGGAGCACCAAAGGGTACCCGTACTTTGTACAGCAGTGGGGTTACGAGGTTTGGAATGTGGCTGCACAGTCACCGATCACCGCGGAAGATGTGGAGCGGGCGACCATCAACGCGATCCGTCAGCTGGATGATAGCTTCTTTCGGGTGAGGTTCGACCGACTTACCAAACGGGAGAAGGACTTCCTTTTCGCCATGGTGCATGTCGGAGGACAGCAGCAACGCTCCGGAGACATTGCCGACCGTTTGGGGGCGAAGGTCTCCTCGATCGGGCCACTCCGCAGTTCGCTAATCGCCAAGGGCATGATATATAGCCCGGCGCACGGCGATAATACATTTACGGTGCCGCTGTTTGATGGATTTCTCAAGCGGCAACTTCCGCGCGAACGCGTGCAGTAATTCAGTGCAATAGGGTCGATATGATTTCTGTTTCTAATATCACGATGCGCTACGGCGCCAAGCTGCTGTTTGAGGATGTTTCGGTCACGTTTACCGATGGGCGGCGCTACGGACTGACCGGCCCTAACGGCGCCGGCAAATCCACGTTTATGAAGGTGCTCACCGGCGAGCTCGATGCACAAAAGGGCACGGTGGTGCGCCCCCGCAAGTTTGGTGTGCTGAAGCAAAACCAGTACGAGTTCGACGCCTATCGCGTGATCGACACCGTCATCATGGGTAATAAGCCGTTGTGGGCGGCGCTGGAAGAGCGCGAGATCATCTACAACAAGCCCGAGATGACTGACGAAGACGGCATCCGGCTGGGCGAGCTCGAAGGCGTCGTGGGCGAAGAGGACGGCTACGAGGCCGAGGCGAACGCGGCCATCCTGCTGCAAGGGCTCGACATCCCCGACGAGCTGCATGACCGCAAGATGAGCGAGCTGCAGGGCGGGCAGAAGGTGCGCGTACTGCTGGCCCAGGCGTTGTTCGGCAATCCGGAGGCGCTGTTCCTGGACGAGCCGACCAACTATCTCGATCTTGAGTCGATTCACTGGCTTGAGAACTTTCTGAACCGCTACAACGGCACGGTGATTACGATCTCGCACGACCGGTATTTTTTAAACTCGATCTGCACCAATATCGCGGACATCGATTACGAGACGATCATCACCTACACGGGCGGCTATGACGACATGGTGCTGCAAAAGACCCAGGTCAGAAGCCGCATTGAAAGCCAGAACGAGCAGCGCGAAAAGAAGATCGCGCAGTTGAACGAGTTTATTGCGCGCTTTTCGGCCGGGACGCGGTCGTCGCAGGTGAACTCGCGCAAAAAGGAGGTGGAACGTTTGGCCACAACCGAGCTGGCGCGCTCCAACATCCAGCGCCCGTTTATCCGCTTCGATATGCTCCGTCCCAGCGGTAAGCACCTACTTGAGTTTAGCCATGTGAATAAAAGCTACCCGCAGCCGGACGGCCGCACGGAGCATGTGATCCGGAACTTTTCGGGCGCGGTGATGCGTGGCGAAAAGGTAGTTCTGGTGGGCCGCAACGGCCAAGGCAAAACCACGCTGATCAAAGCTCTGCTCGCGGACGGTCCGGGAGTTGAGGAAAGCTACACGACCAGCCTTGATTCCGGCGAGGTGAAGTGGGGGCACGAAGCGCAGATCGGCTACTTCGCGCAGGATCACACGGCCTCCATCCCCAAAGGCACAACCGCGGCGGAGTGGCTGCACAGCTATGACCCAAAAGCCTCCAAGGAGGACATCCGCGGCATTTTGGGGCAGATGCTGTTTCGCGGCGAAGAAGGCATGAAGAAGACCGAAGCGCTTTCCGGCGGGGAGGCGGCGCGGCTCCTGTTTTGCAAGTTGATGTTGCAGAAGCCCAATGTGCTGGTGCTGGATGAGCCGACCAACCACCTTGATCTTGAATCGATCAACGCGCTCAACCAAGCGCTGCAGAAGTATGACGGTACTGTCTTTCTGGTGACGCACGATCAAGATCTGATCGAGGAGGTGGGCACGCGGGTGTGGCACTTCGAGGGCGGCCCGGCGGACTTTCACATTGTGGATCACAAGGGACCATACGCGGAGTTTCAGCAGCAGCTCGCGGTGGCCGGCGCCAGGTGAAGGGGGCTGCTGCAAGCGATCCGGCTCCTTATCACTCAGGGAGCCGGGAGCGCCATCCCCCACTTGGGTCAGGAAGGCCTCACCCCTTCGGGTACACGTGTGTCGCATCTTGGGACAGCCGTTCCGCCACAGCCTCTGATAGGGTGAGAGGGCGATGAAGCGGAGTCGGTATCTGCGGCTGGCGACGGCCGGCGCGGTGTTGGTGGTGTTGTTGAACGCCTGGGTGGCGTCGCGCGCGTTGGCGAAGCTGTTCAACGCGCAGCAGTGGTTGGCGCACACGTATGAGGTATTGACCTCGACAGAGGCGGTGCAGGTGCGCATGAGCGCGGCCAACAGCGCCAGCCGAGCGTATCTGCTGACCAGCGAGCCGGCCTATTTGAACCGGTACGAGTCGGCAGTACATGCCGCGGATGACGAGATCGACCATGTGAAGGTCCTGACTGCGGATAATGCCCTGCAGCAACAGCGCATTGCGCTTTTGCGTCAACGGGTCGCGGCACGGTTTGCGGCGGTCGATGCCGTTCTGGCAACGAGCCGAAACCAGCCCGGCCGTCCCGTGGGCGGGACCTTGCTACAACAAGCACTTAGTGACAACCCAGGGGGCGGGGTCAGTCCGCGAGCTGTGCTGGACGCCATGGAGATTGAAGAAAGAAGACTGCTTTCCGATCGTGGCTCTGCGACACAGCAGGCACGGTACCGCGTTATCGGAGCGCTTACCGGAGCCACGTTGCTGGATGTTGTGCTGATTTTCATCGCGTTCCGGCTTTTGGAGCGGACCGCGGCAAATCGCGAAGCATTGGCCGAGCGTACAGAGCAAGTAGACCGGCTCAACGTCGAGCTGACCACCCTGAACGCGGAGCTGGAGTCCCGCGTGGAGCAGCGGACGCGGGAGCTGGCGGTGTCCAACCAGGAGCTGGAAGCATTTTCATACTCCGTTTCGCACGATCTGCGCGCACCCTTGCGCACGATCGACGGCTTTTCGCTCGCGCTGGAGGAGGATTTTGCCGACAAGCTGAACGACGAGGGCCTGGACTACTTAAAGCGGGTGCGCGGCGGGGTGCAGCGCATGGGCTCGCTGATCGATGCGCTGCTGCAGCTTTCCCGCGTGACCCGGTCGGATTTGCAACGGGAGCGCGTCGATCTGTCGCAGCTGGCGACCCTAATCTTCAACGAACTTCAAGCAAACGACCCTGACCGCGACGTGACCTTCACGGCGGAGGAGGACGTGGTGGCCCAGTGCGATGCTCGGCTGTTGCGGGTGGCCTTTGAGAATCTGATTGGAAATGCGTTGAAATTCACCTCCAAGGTGTCTTCCGCACGCATTCAGTTCGGTTCGCTGCGGCAAGGCGAGCGCGCCGTGTACTTTCTCCGTGATAATGGAGCTGGGTTCGATATGCAGTATGTCGACCGGCTGTTTACCGCTTTTCAGCGGCTGCATGGTGACCGCGACTTTAAGGGGTCTGGCATCGGTTTGGCGACCGTTTCACGTATCATTCACCGGCACCACGGATCGATTTGGGCAGAAGGTGCCATTGGGCAGGGAGCAACATTTTTCTTCACCTTGGAACCGTGACGAAAGGCTTGTTTTGCTCCCCGTGGCCATTGGATACTCTCAGATATGAGCGACGGCATGATTTTATTAATTGAGGACGATCCGGACCACGAGGTGCTTGCGATGCGAGCGCTCCAAAAGGCCAAAGTGGCGAATGAGATTCGTGTCGCGCGCGATGGCGCTGAAGCGATTGAGTATATGGAGGGCGTCGCGGCGGGTACGAATCGCATGCCGCAGTTGGTACTTCTGGACTTGAAGTTGCCCAAGGTGGAAGGGCTGGATGTGCTGCGCGCCATACGCGCCGCCGACAAGACAGCCCTGTTACCCGTCGTGGTGCTCACCTCTTCGGACGAGGAGCGCGACATTGTGTCGAGTTACCGTTTGGGTGTAAATAGCTATATTCGGAAGCCTGTGAACTTTTCTGAGTTCGCGGAGGCCGCCAAGCAGCTTGGCATGTACTGGTTATTGTTGAACCAATGTCCACCGGCGCAGTGAACCAAAGCCGCAGGCCGCTGCGGGTCCTGATAGTCGAGGACTACGACGAGGATGCGCTGCTGCTGCGGCGTCATCTGTCGCGCGCGGGCTACGAGGTAGAAGCGCGGCAGATTCAAACGGCAGCGGAGCTGATCGAAGCCATGGCCGCCGAGCAGCCTTGGGATCTGGTGATCGCCGATTACACGCTGCCGAGCTTTGGTGCGCGCGATGCGCTAGCGATGATTCAGGAGAGCGGGGTTGACCTGCCGTTTATCATCGTTTCCGGCACGATCGACGAGGTGTCGGCCGTGAATGCGATGCGAGCCGGCGCGCATGATTATGTGCTAAAAGGCAATTTGGAGCGGTTGCTGCCGGCCATTGAACGCGAGCTGGCCGAGGCCGAGCGTCGCCGAGAGCGTTTGCGCACCGAAGCTGAGTTGCGGCTGGCGCAGCAGCGCTTTTCGGCCACATTTAATCAGGCCGCGGTGGGCATGGCGCATACCACGGTTGAACGACGGTTCGTACTGGTGAACCAGCGTTTGGCGGACATGCTTGGCTTGCCATTAGAAAAGCTGATGCAGCGGCGGCTGGGCGAGTTCGCTGACCTTGCCGAGCGGGAAGCGGATGCGGCGCTGATGGTGGAGTTGCTGGCTGGTAAGCGCGAAGGCTACCGCGTGGAGCGCAACCTGGTGCGCGCCGATGGGGCCACCTTCCCGGCGCAGCTTACGGTGTCGCTCTTGCATCATGACGGTACAGGTGGCGGCCCGGAGACGACGCTTTTGTGGGTCGTGGAGGACATCTCGGCGCGTAAGGCGGCCGAGCGCGAAACCGCCGACCTGATGACGCGGCTGATCAACTCGGAGCGGCTAGCCGCAGCGGGGCGCATGGCGAACACGCTGGCGCATGAGATCAATAACCCGCTGGAAGCGCTGACCAACATCTTTTACCTGCTGCAGATGGACAAGCTTTCGCCTTCAGCGCAGGAGCTGATTGCGGTCGCGGCCCGGGAGTTGGAGCGCGTAGGGCACATTACGCGGTCGACGCTGAGCTTCTACCGTAAGATTCCAGGCCGCACGCTGGACCTCCGGACGCTGTTGCAGGAGGTGGTGCAGCTGTTTAGCTCGCGGGCGGAGCAGCACTGCGTGGAGATTTCAGCCAGCTATGGCCATGGACTGGAAGAGGCTCACTTTGACCCGGCGCTGCGGCAGGTGTTTGCCAACCTGGTCGGCAATGCGCTGGAGGCGATGGAAACGACGGGCGGCTACATTGTGCTGCGCGCCAAGGTGAAGGGCTCGATGGCAGTTGTGACCGTTGCGGACTCGGGTCATGGCATTGAGGAGAGGAATCTGCAAGCCGTGTTTGAGCCATTTTTTACGACCAAAGGGGAGC
>CAXTTZ010000105.1:0-796 GCA_964247325.1 uncultured Acidobacteriaceae bacterium
GTCGCAGCCCTGGCAGCGCTGCTGGTGGTCAGCCCGTGGCTGGTGCGCAACCAGCGTGTCTTCCATGCCAACTTTCCCATACGCGATGGCTTTTGGCTGGAGTTTTGGGCCGGCAACTGCGGCGACACCTTTACGACCAACCCCGCCTCGGCCCACCCCGCAACCAATCCTGCCGAGATGGCCGAGTGGAAGCGGCTGGGGGAAATCGGCTACCTCGCCCACAAGCATGACCTGTCCGTGGCCATCGTGCGCGCGCATCCTGACGCCTTTTTCGCCGCTACGCTGCACCGCATCGTACGCTTCTGGACCGGCTATTGGAGCTTCAACCGCGCCTACCTGCGCGAAGAGCCGCTGGACGTCCCAAACGTCTTTTTCTGCTCGGCCCTCACGCTTCTTGCTGGCTTCGGTTTGTGCTCGCTTTGGCGCCGCGACCGGGCCAAAGCCATGGCTTTCGCCGCGCTGCTTACCGTGTTTCCGCTGCCGTACTACCTCACGCACGCCTCCATGGACTACCGCGAGCCCATCGAACCGCAGATCGTGATGCTGGTCGCCCTCGGCCTCGCGAGCCTGCGCGGGACGGCGGCGCGCCCCCGGAGGTCCACCGCGCTGCCCCTCCCGGCCCGAGCGCTCCTAGCGGAGGAGCCTGAGGAGCTTCTGGTCGCCTCGGGGTCAAGCACCGCTGCCGGCCGCTACCCCCAAATCGCTTTTTCGGAACCGGACTTGTAATCGCCTGAACTGTGTTCACGTCTCAAGGAGTAGGAAAAAGAGAGCTATGCGGCTTGGGCCCGCTCCCGCC
>CAXTTZ010000105.1:806-10043 GCA_964247325.1 uncultured Acidobacteriaceae bacterium
GTTCACACGGGGCCTATTTTTGCTCTGAAAGCAAGACTAGGGGTTAACTTGTTCCCTCTTCGTCCGGCACAATCTGACCCCAGCGGTACGACCGTGCCATACCCTCATCGCTCCTTCACCCCTCTTGCCAACAGCTCTTGATAAGGTAGAGGTGTGGCCGTATACCGGGCTACATGGTTGCATCAGATCGACCGTACCGCATGCACGTCTTGACGTCATTCTTCCTTGGAGCACCGTATGACAAACACCATTGTGGTAACCGGAGGCGCAGGCTTTATTGGGGGCAACTTTGTGCTGCACTGGCTCGGCGAAGGCCGCGGCAAGGTGGTAAACCTCGATAAGCTCACCTATGCGGGCAATCCGCAAACCCTCGCTTCGGTCGAGGGCTCGCCCGACTACACCTTTGTGCAGGGCGACATCTGCGATCCCGGCCTCGTCGCCGACCTGCTCGAAAAGCACAAGCCACGCGCTATTGTGCACTTCGCCGCGGAAAGCCATGTCGACCGCTCTATCCTTGGCCCCGGCATCTTTCTCCGCACCAATATCGACGGTACCTTTACGCTGCTTGAGGCCGCACGCTCCTACCTGGCCTCGCTGAGCGCCGAAGATAAGGCCGCGTTTCGCTTCCTCCACGTCTCCACCGACGAGGTGTACGGCACGCTCGAGCCGAACGATCCCGCCTTCTCCGAGACGACGCCCTACGCGCCCAACAGCCCCTACGCCGCGTCGAAGGCCGCGTCGGACTTTCTCGCGCGGGCTTGGGTCCACACCTATGGCCTTCCGGTGCTGGTGACGAACTGCTCCAACAACTACGGCCCGTACCAGTTCCCCGAAAAGCTCATTCCGCTCATGATCACCCATGCGCTCGCGGGCAAGCCACTGCCTATCTACGGCGACGGTCTGCAGGTGCGCGATTGGCTGTATGTGGTCGACCACTGCAAGGCCATCGCGGCGGTGCTGCAGAACGGCAAGATCGGGGAAACCTACAACGTTGGCGGCTGCAACCAGCGCTCCAACCGCGAGGTTGTCGAAACGCTGTGCCGGCTGCTCGATGAGCTTGTGCCCGAGTCGCCGTTTAAGCCACATGCGCAGCTGATCACCTCCGTAAAAGACCGCCCCGGCCACGACCGTCGGTACGCTATCGACGCCACAAAGATCGAGCGCGAGATTGGCTGGAAGCCCGCCGAAAGCTTCGAGACCGGCCTGCGTAAAACCGTCGCGTGGTACCTGGCCAACAAGGCATGGGTCGAGGGCGTCACCAGCGGCAGCTACCAGCAATGGGTGTCGGCTAATTACGCCGACCGGACGAGCGAGGCGGTCGCACGATGAAGGGCATCATCCTCGCCGGCGGTTCCGGCACGCGGCTTTACCCGGTTACGCAGGCCGTCTCCAAACAGCTGCTGCCGGTCTACGACAAACCAATGATCTACCATCCGCTGACCGCGCTCATGCTGGCCGGTATCCGCGAGATCCTGGTGATCTCCACGCCGCAAGATACGCCGCGCTTTGAAGCGCTGCTGGGCACCGGCGAGCAGTGGGGCCTCGCCCTGCGCTACGCCGTGCAGCCCTCGCCTGATGGCCTCGCGCAGGCCTTTCTGATCGGCAAGGAATTTCTGGCGGGCGATGGATGCTCGCTCGCCCTGGGCGACAATATCTTCTTCGGCCACGACCTCGCCAAATCGCTGCAGACCGCTGCGGCGCATAACGAGGGCGCGACTGTCTTTGCCTATCCGGTGAACGACCCCGAGCGCTACGGCGTGGTCGAGTTTGATGAGAACCGTAAGGCCGTATCGCTCGAAGAAAAGCCGCTCAAGCCGAAGTCGCGCTACGCCGTCACGGGCATTTACTTCTACGACCGGCAGGTGGTCTCGGTGGCCGAAAGCATTAAGCCCTCGCCGCGTGGCGAGCTCGAGATCACCGATGTGAACCGGTGGTACCTGGAGCGCGGCCAGCTGCGGACCGAGTTGCTCGGTCGCGGCACGGCATGGCTGGACACCGGCACGCACGACTCGCTGCTTCAGGCCGCCAACTTTATCCAGACGATCGAGCACCGGCAGGGGCTCAAAGTTGCCTGCCCAGAGGAGGTCGCCTACCGACTCGGCTACATCTCGCAGGGGCAGCTCGAAGCGCTGGCGGCGAAGATGGGCAAGAGCTCGTATGGGCACTACCTGCAGTTCATCCTCAAGGAAACGGTGTACTGATGGCGCCCCGGCCTATCTTGCTGACCGGCGTTACCGGCCAGGTCGGAGCGGAGTTGCTGCCGCTGCTGCAGGCCGCCGGCGAGGTGGTTGCGCCCACGCGAGCCGAGCTAGATTTAGCCGACCTCCAGGCGGTGCGCGCCTTTGTGCAACGGGTGCAACCACGCTGGATCGTCAACCCCGCCGCGTACACCGCCGTGGACAAAGCCGAGAGCGAACCCGAGACGGCTTTCACGCTGAACCGTGATCTGCCGCGCGTTCTCGGCGAAGAAGGGGCGCGGCTCGGGGCGCCCGTGCTGCATTTTTCCACCGATTACGTCTTTGCCGGCGATGGCGACCGGCCCTGGCGGGAGAACGATCCGACCGGACCGCTGGGGGTGTATGGAGCGTCGAAGCTGGCGGGCGAGCAAGCGCTGGCGGCTACGGGTGCGGCGCACCTGATCTTTCGCACAAGCTGGGTCTACGGCGCGCATGGAAAGAACTTTCTGCTGAGCATCCTGCGCTTTGCGCGCGAGCGGCCGGAGTTGCGCATCGTGGCCGACCAGCACGGTGCGCCGACATGGTCGCGCGATCTGGCGCGTTTGGTCGCACACACCCTCGCGCGCTGCGATGCGCAAGCTGCGGAGAAGCAGACCACCGTAGAGGAGGCCGTTCGGGCGGTATCGGGCGTGTACCACGCCTGTGATGCAGGATTCACCACTTGGTTCGGTTTTGCCGAAGAGTTTGTCCGTCTGGCGCAGCAGGCGGAGCCGGAGACGGCCTTTGCCAAGCTCGTGCCGATCCCCACCGCCGAATACCCCACACCTGCCCGCCGTCCCCAAAACTCGCGCCTCGACTGCGGCAAACTGGCCGAGCGGCTCGCGTTTCGCATGCCCGCCTGGCAAGACTCGCTCGCCGCGGTAATGCACGAAGTGCTCGCCCTCAAACACTAGAACAGTCCGGCCTAAGACGCTGCATAGGGCAGCGGCAGTTCGGCTTCGGGGAAGAGGCTACCGACGGCATCCTTGGCCGAAACAGCGGGGGTTTCAATGCCTTCGAGGGGCCAGGCGATGTTGAGCGTGGGGTCGTTCCAGCGAATGCAGCGCTCACCTTGGGGGTAGTAGAAGCCGGTAGTTTTGTAGAGGACATTGGCAGTCTCCGAGAGCACGACGAAACCGTGGCCGAAGCCTTCGGGAATCCAAAGGAACTCGATGTTGTCGCCGGTGAGGTGGAAGCCGGCCCACTTGCCAAAATCAGGGGAGCCGCGGCGGAGGTCGACGGCAACGTCCCAGATGTGGCCGGAAAGCACACGGACAAGCTTGCCCTGCGGCTCGCCGAGCTGGTAGTGAAGCCCGCGCAGGACGCCGCGCCGGGACTGCGATTGGTTGTCTTGGACGAAGCGGTCTGGCAAGCCGGCGGCGGCGAAAGATTTGGCGTTGAAGACCTCGGCAAACCAACCGCGCTCGTCGCCGTGCTGGGTGGGGCGCACGAGCTTGACGTCGCGCAGGGGGGTGTTTTGGATCTCCATGCAGCTATGATGCCGAGTTCGGGCCCGAGCGCCAATACTTGGAGTTTCTGGATCGAGACACCATCGGGTGCGGTCAAGGTGACTATTGTGTCTCGCCAGCACTTGCCGAAAGGCTGTATGGTGAGGTGCAGCGGTGCTTCCGGCGTTTGAGGAGTTGTCTTTAGCCAATGAGCCCTGACCTTTGTGGCCCCTTTCGACTCCCTGTATGCCGAACGTTTCCGCCCTCGCCCGAACGGTTTTGCGCCATGTGCGCCAGCTGGTGGCTATTCGCCGGCGAGCCAAATTCATTGTAAAGTTTGTGCCGCGCGAGCGTTGGTTTGCTGCTGTGATGCGATTCAGTCGGTTGCAATGGACGCTGAGCCGGATGATTTGGTGGCGCAAGGACATCCTGCTGCGCAACGCGCTGTTTCCGGACCATATGCTTTCCGCGCTGACGCACTATGGCACGTTTCCGATTCCCTGGCGGCTGGAGGGTGAGGAGTACCTGCCCGGCGGCGTGCTGCAACGAAACGGCGAGTCGGTAGTGTATTGCACGATCCATGTACCGCTGTTTACGCTGCAGATCCATGTGTCGCACCTCCACCGGCGCATTCCCAAAATGGTGGTGGTATTTGCGGGCAACATTGACGAGGACGGCACGTATGCCATTGTGGGCACGACGGAGCGCTGGCCGGCCATGCCGCCGGGCAGCCAGGCGCTGGTGAAGATGCGGCGAGAGTTGGCCAGCGGCGGCACAGTCGCGTCGATGCTGGACGCCTATGCGGGTGGGCCAATGCGGGCGCAGTTGCTGCAGTTTGCCGGCCGGGTAGGGGCCAAGGTGGTGTTTATTTGGACGGAGATGGCCGAGGATGGCGTGCCGGTAGTGACCTATGCACCGGCGCCGCACCTGATTTGCGACACCCAGGAGAAGGTCGAGGCGAACCTGGCCGCGCTGGAGCGCAAACGGGCGGAGATCTTGTCGAGCTTCTACCGGCGCCGCTAAACACCCCTATGGCTTTAGCGACCTTCTACGGAATTGTCATCCCGCAGAATTCTTGCACGGCTGAAGCCGTGCCCTTTCTGCTTGCGCAAAGAAGACGAAAATCCTGCAGCAGTGTCGAACAAATCTAAATGCTGAACAAATTTATAGGTGGAGACCACCTAGCGGCGCAGGAAGGCACGATAGCTTTCGGCCAGCATGGTGGCGGCCTCGTCCCAACTGAAGGTGCGCGCGCGGGCGAGGCCGGCGGCCCGGAGGCGTTCGGCTTCGGGGAGGTCGGCGAGCAGGCGCTGGAGGGCCGAAGCCAAGAGGTCGACGCTACAGGGGTCGATGAGCAGGGCGGCGTTGCCGGTGACCTCGGGCAGGGCGGTCGTGCCGGAGGTGAGCACGGGCACGCCGGAGGCCATGGCCTCGAGCACGGGCATGCCGAAGCCTTCAGCCAGAGTGGGGTACACAAACAGGCGGGCGTGGCGGTAGAGCGCGGGCAGGGCGGCGTCGGCCACGTTTTCCAGAAAGAGTACATCTCCCTGCAGCGCAAGGGTTTGCTGCAGGGCGAGGATGCCTTCGTAGCCGAAGTCGCGCTGGCCGACGATGGCGAGCGTGGGGCGGGGAGAGGGAAGCCGGGCAAAGGCCTGAAGCAGGCGCTTGTGGTTTTTGCGCGGCTCCAGGCGACCGACGGTGAGCAGGTACTGGCCGGGGGTGAGGCCGAGGGCGCGGAGCGTTTCGGCGTCCGTTGGGTCGGCAACGGCTGGGTCGGCTGCGGGGTGGAAACGGTCGAGGTCGGCGGCGTTGCGAAGGACGGTGATCTTGCTTTCCGGAATGCGGTAGCGGCAATGGAGGTCCTGCTTGGAAAAGTCGCTGACGGAATAAACGAGCGCGGCGCGGCGCGCGGAGGAGCGCACCAGGAGCCGCGAGCGGAGGCGGAAGAAGCGGGTGAAGAACTCGGGAAAATCCTCGAAGAGGATGTCGTGGACCGTGACAGCGCTCGCGCACGGGAGGCGCAGCGGGGCGATGTACTGGGTGTGGAGCAGATCGAGTCGTTCGCGGCGGGCGAGCGCCGGGAGCTGCACGCCGAGGCGAAGAAAAGGGTTCCGGTGCGGCATGTGCACGGTGCGGACGTTGGGGCCGGCGAAGCGCGCGGCCGCGGCAACGTCCCAGCGGGTGTGGTCGGCGAAGAAGAGGAAGTCGGCCTCGGGCATGCGGGCGGGGAGACGAGAAAAGAGCTCGACGCAATGGGTGCGCGAGCCCTGATGCAGGCCTTCAAGGGTGTGAACGTCAAGGCCGATGCGGGGGCGAGGAGAGGTCATGGGTTTCGTGGCCTTCGTGCGGAGGGCTGTGGTTTTGGGGCGGCAGAAGACGGGCTCAAGCGGGCTGCGGGGCGCGCCGTCGCTTGGGGCGCAGGATGACCAACAGGTCTTTAAGCCACGAGCGCAGCCCGGAGGCATAGCGCCGGTAGCGGCCGCGGAGCAGCGCGTGCGTGAGCCCCGGCAAAGCACGCGGGCCGTGGGTAAAGGCGGCAAGGCGCGCGGCGTAGAAGGCGCGGCGTTCCTCGAGTGGAGCGATTAGCACGGCGAGCTCAGGGTGGGTGCGCAGGTTGGCAAGGCCGTAGTCGAGCCGTTCGACCTCCCCCTCGTAAAAGTGCTGACCCTTATTGCGGGCGACCTGGAGATGGGTGGCCAGCGTCCAGTCGCCGACGCCGAGCTGCTGACGGGCGTGCTGGCGGTAGCGCATGGCGGGACGGTCGAGGAATTGAGCAGGCCCGAGGGCGTTGGCGACCAGGCCAATCCATTCGTCATGACCCCAAAGGGCAGGGATGGGCAGGACAAAGGGGCGGAGCGCGGCACGAAAGGCCATGGTGGCGCCGAAAAGTACACTGTAGTGGAGGAGCACGGGCAGAAGGTCGCCGCCGTGGCGGAGCTTGCGGATGTCGCGCCGGCGCGCGGGCAGGCTGGAATAGATGCGGCGGCCTAGATCGCGGCCGGTGTCGTCGATCAAGGGCGCGTCGGTGTAGGTGAAGGTAACGCGAGGGTCGGCGGCGAAGGCGTCGCGGGTGGCTTGCACGCGGTCAGGGAACCAAAGATCGTCCTGGTCGCTGAGCAGGATAATGTCGCCGGTGCAAAGGGCGATGCATTTGCCAAAGTTTTGCGACGAGCGCAGGGTGACCTCATTCCGATGGACGTGCACGGGAAAGGGAGCCTCGGCGGCGAAGGCAGCGAGCAGGGCGGGGGTGTCGTCGGTGGATTTGTCGTCGCAGACGACAACCTCGTCGGGCGGCGACGTTTGCTCGAGGATGCTGCGGAGCTGTTCGGGCAGATGACGCGCGCCGTTGTAGGTGCACAGCGCCACGGAAAGGCGCGGGCGCGCGGGGAGGGGTGCGACGGTCGGGCTCATGGCAGTTGGAAATTCCCCTTTCTGCGGAGGTCACACTGTATGCTGGTACTTTAGTCGAGGTTCATGGACTCTTCGCCCATCATAGTCACTCCGAGCGCGGATCCAGTTACGGAGGGCGGCGCGGAAACGCTGCCGGAGGTGGTGCAGCCGCCGAGCGCGACGCGGGTGTATTCGCGCAATGTGCTGATCAGCGGGCTGCGATTGTTTGTGTTTGCGTGCGCGGGCGTGCTGCTGCCGGCATTTTTGACGCACCGGATGCCTGTGGCGCTGTATGGCGCATGGACCTTGACGCTGCAGATTGCCAGCTACATCGGGTACCTGGACTTTGGGATGCAGGTAGCCGTGGCCAAATATGTGGCGCAGTACGCCGCAGCGGGAGACGAGCGGGGCTGCAACCAATACGCCAGCGCGGGCGTAGCAGTGACGGCGGTGGGCGCGGCGGTGGGCATCGTGCTCAGCGTGGTGCTGTCATTTTTCATCCCGAACCTGTTCCCGAGCATGCCGGCGGCGGTGGCGCGGGATGTGGCCCACGGCGTGCTGCTCGTGGGCACCTCGACGGCGTTCATTTTGGCGTCGTCGGCCTTTGCGGGGATCTTTCTGGGGCTGCAACAATACGCGATGCCGACCTTTCTTTCGGTCGGCAACAAGCTGACCTACGCGACTGTGTTGATTGCGATGGTGGCGCGGCACAGCAGCTTAACCGCCATGGGCGCGGCGGTGGCGGTGGTCAATGTGGTGAGCGCGGTGGCGCAGGTCATCGTGTGGAAGGTGCAGGCGGGGCACGTGCGCGTGCGGCCCAGCGATGTGGTGTGGCCGGTGGTGCGCGAGATGCTGGAGTATTGCGGAATTTTGGGCATTTGGACCGCAGGGATGCTGATTATTACGGGACTCGACACGACCATCGTGGGGCATGTGGAGTTTGCAGAGACGGCGTTTTACGCCATTGCGGCAACGCCGGTGAACTTTCTGACGATGATCTTGCAGGCGGGGCTGAACCCGCTGATGCCGGCGACCTCGGCCCTAAGCGTAACGCGCACGGCCGAGCAGATGGGGCGGCTGCTGGTGCGCACGACGCGTTATGGGTATCTCATTTTGCAGGCCTCGGGGCTGCCGCTGTTCTTGTTTGGGTATTTCATTTTGTCGCACTGGGTGGGGCCGAAGTATGCGCAGCACGGCCTGGTGTACCTGCGGATTTTGGTGCTGGCGCACATCATCCGGAACGTGTGCGCGCCGTATGCGACGATGGTGATCGCGACAGGGATGCAGCGAGTGGCGACCTTGGCGGGGGTGTGCGAGGCGATCGTGAACCTGAGCACAAGCCTCGTGCTGGGCAAGATGTATGGGGCGATCGGCGTGGCGGCAGGAACGCTGATCGGCGCGGTGGTAGGCGTGACGATTCACTTCACCGTGAGCATGCGGCGCACGCAGGGGATCTTGGCGATCTCGCCTGGAGGGCTGCTGCGGCAAGGGCTGTGGCGGCCGAGCATGTCGTTGCTGCCAACCTTGTGTCTGCTGCCGCTGTTCTGGCGGCCGGGAAACCTGGGGTTTGTGCTGCTCTACATTGCCGGCTGGGCATTGGCGACGGGGCTGTTAATTTGGACGGTGGATCTGACCCGAGACGAGCGGTTGGAGCTCACGCCCAAGGTACGACGTTTGCTGCACGTGTAGGCGGCGTGCCGGGCTTTAAGCTCTTGGAGAGGCCTCGGCCGCTGCGATAGGTGCGTGCGTTGGGGTTGGCGGAGGGGTTTTGGCGTTTTCACTGCATGGGTGCGGACGATTTTGTGGTTGGCGGTGATGTAGGGTGTTCTTTTTTTTGGGGGGGTCCAGTAACTGGGTGCAAGTTCGTAGGAACAGCAGGTTCCCTTCGGGAATGACAACAAAAAGGCAAAAGCAAACGCAGATTCCCTGCGGGAATGACAAAAAGGGGAGCAACGGTAGAGGAAAACGCTAGGCGCTAGCGGAGCGCGCTGTTTAGGATTTGCGTGGATAGAGCCACGTAGCGGGCGGCCATGCCTTGGGTGGAGTAGTCTTCGCGGCGGAAGCGCTGTTGGGCGGCTTCGGCTTGGTGGCGGCGGGTGGTGGGTGTGGTGGCGAGCACCGCTTCGCGCAGCGCCGCGGGGTCGCCGGGGGGGGCCTAGAGTACCGCGCCCGGGGGGCAGTTG
>CAXTTZ010000106.1:0-9975 GCA_964247325.1 uncultured Acidobacteriaceae bacterium
ACCGCGGCGCCCGGATCCCCGCCGCCGTCGCAAACATCGGCGCCGGACGCGCCGCTACCGCTCCTGCCAGCGTGGGATTGAGATCAGAAGGAAAGTTGTGCGTGGTCGACATAGTTGGCCAGATCCTGGGAGCGCGGTGGTCGTCCACGCGCAGCCGTACCTACCACTTTAGACGCAGTTGGGGGCCTATTCGCTTCAGATTGAGCCCCAAATCGCTCCCACAAACGTCACACGGGACTGCAAACCAAAGTTTCTCCCCGCTTGACCCCTTACAATAAAACTTTGGCGATAGACGTGCCCAAGGCTGTATCCCAAAGCCCTGATCGCGCGGTGGAGATCGATGCTGGACCAAACAAAGCCCAAAACGCTTAAAGACACGCTGAATCTACCCCAAACCAGCTTTCCCATGAAGGCCAACCTGCCGACCCATGAGCCCGCGCGCCTCCAGGCCTGGGACGCCATGGACCTGTATGGCCAAATCCGCGCCGCTCGCCAAGGCGCCCCCAAATACATCCTCCACGACGGCCCGCCCTACGCCAACGGCGCCATCCACCTCGGCCACGCGCTCAACAAATGCATCAAGGACTTCGTCGTTAAGACCAAAACCATGGCCGGTTTCGACGCGCCCTACGTCCCCGGCTGGGACTGCCATGGCCTCCCCATTGAGATCAAGGTCGACGAGCAGCTCGGCGGCCGAAAGCTCGAAATGGACCCCGTCGCTGTCCGTGAAGCCTGCCGCGCCTATGCCGCCAAATACATCGACCTTCAGCGCTCGCAATTCAAGCGCCTCGGCGTCTTCGGCCGCTGGGATAAGCCCTACGAGACCATGAATTTCGGCTACGAAGCCAAAATTCTCGAAACCTTCTACGGCTTCTACGAGCGCGGCTTCGTCTACAAGGGCCTTAAGCCCGTCTACTGGTGCGCCCACGACCGCACCGCGCTCGCCGAAGCCGAGGTCGAGTACGAACAGCACACCTCGCCCTCGGTCTACGTTCGCTATCGGCTCACCAGCGACTCCGCGCGGCTCGACCCGCGCATCGCCGCCCTCGGCAAGCCGGTCTACACCATCATCTGGACCACCACGCCCTGGACCCTGCCCGCCTCGCTCGCCATCGCCTTCAACCCGGAGGTCGACTATGTCGCGCTCGACAACGACGATGGCATCTACCTCGTCGCGGTAAAGCTTGCGCCGGAGGTCATGGAGGCTGCCAACGAGCACCCTCTGCTCTCGATCGCCCAGCCCATCGCCACCTTTCCAGGCCGCAAGCTCGACCGCGCTACCTTCCAGCACCCCTTCCTCGACCGCGAGGTCCTGGGGGTGCTCGCTGACTACGTCACCACCGACCAGGGCACTGGCGCCGTTCAGACCGCCCCTGCCCACGGTCCCGACGACTTCGCCACCGGCCAGCGCTATGACTTGCCTTTGACCTGCAACGTGGACGCCCAAGGTAAGCTGCGCAACGGCCTGCCTGCGTACGACGGCCTCCCCGTTCACAAGGCCAACGCGCCCATTAAAGAGCTGCTTCGCGAGCGCGGGGCGCTGATCGGCGCCCACGACCTCGTGCACAGCTACCCGCACTGCTGGCGCTGCCACAAACCGCTCATCTTCCGCGCCACCGAGCAGTGGTTCATCCGCATGGAAACGCCCGTGCTTTCCACCAAAGAAGCCCCGCAGACCACCTTTCGCCAGCGCGCGCTCGACGAGATCGAAGACGTTACCTGGGACCCGGCCTGGGGCCAAGAACGCATCAGCAACATGATCGCTACACGCCCCGACTGGTGCATCAGCCGCCAGCGCATCTGGGGCGTGCCGATCGCCGTCTTTCTTTGCGACACCTGCCACGATCCGCTCAACCTCGAGACGGTCAACAAGATCATCACCGAGCTGTTCGCGCGGGAAGGCGCCGACATCTGGTACAAGCGTAGTGCGGCGTCGCTGCTGCCCCCCGGTACTGCCTGCCCCAACTGCGGCGGCACGGCGTTCCGCAAAGAAATGGACATCCTTGACGTTTGGTTCGAGTCCGGCGCCAGCTGGAACGCCGTGCTCGAAACCGAGCCTGAACTCGGCTTCCCCGCTGACCTATACACGGAGGGCGGCGACCAGCACCGCGGCTGGTTCCATTCCTCGCTGCTCTCCGCCGTGGGCCTCAAAGACGCCGCGCCCTACCGCATGGTCGCCACCTCCGGCTGGACCCTCGATGAGCAGGGCCGCGCCTTTTCCAAATCCCTCGGCAACGGCGTCGACCCCGTGCAGATCGCCGATCGCATGGGCGGCGAGATCATCAGGCTCTGGGTCGCCTCGGTCGACTTTCGCGAGGACGTTGCCGCCTCCGAGCGCCTGATGACCCGCGTCAGCGAAAACTACCGCAAGCTCCGCAACACGCTCCGGTTTTTGCTCTCTAATCTCCACGACTTCGACCCCGCCGCCCACGCCGTCCCCTGGGACAGCCTGCAGCCGCTCGACCGCTACATCCTCGCCCGCACTGCCGAGCTCGACGCCGCCATGCGCCGCTCCTACGACGCATTTGAGTTCCACCGCGCCTACCAGGCCCTCAATGAGTTCACCAACACCGACCTTTCGGCACTGTATCTGGACGTGACGAAGGACCGCCTCTACACCTTTGCCCCCGGCTCGCTGCCCCGCCGCTCGGCCCAAACCGCCCTGTGGCGCATCGCCGAAGCTCTCACCCGCCTCATCGCCCCTATCCTCAGCTTCACCGCCGACGAGGTCTGGCAGTACCTCCCCGCCGTCGCCGGCCGCCCCCCGAGCGTGCACCTCGCCCTCTTCCCCGACCTCACCGACATCGTCCCCGGCTCGGTCGCCGACCTCGAAGCCGACTGGGGGCGACTGCTCCAGGTTCGTGAATTAGTCAATGTGGAGCTTGAAACGCTCCGGCTCAATAAGCAGATTGGCAAAGGCTTAGACGCCAGCGTGGAAATTATCGCCGCCGCGGGCTCCCCCGAAGCGGTCACCCTCCGCGACTACGAGCCCGCCCTCGCCGAGTTTTTCAACGTTTCCCAGGCCAGCGTGCAAACGGTCGGCGCCAGCGACGCAAGCACCGCCATGCTCATCAAAGCGCAGCCGGCCCTCGGCAACAAATGCACCCGCTGCTGGCGGGTCGTCCCCGACGTCGGCGCTGACCCGCGCTGGCCCGAGGTCTGCACCCGCTGTGCCGACGCCCTCGAGGCCATCGGCCACCTACCCACCCAGCAGGAGGCCGCCTAAGTACCTTCGCGAGTGGCAACTGGTCCCCTGCTGTTGCCCTTGCCTTTGCTTACTTTTGATCTTCCTGCAAAAGCTTGCTTCTGCCCTCGCCCTCACTCTTCTGTTTGTCATTCCCGAAGGGAATCTGCGTTTGCCGTTGCTGTTGCGCTTGCTGTTGCTATTGTCTTTGCCTTTCTAGTTGTCATTCCCGAAGGGAACCTGCTGTTCCTTTTCCCCAGCAACCTTCGTCCTCTCGACCGAAGCGCAGCGTAGTGGAGAGACCTGCAGTTCTCCCCCACAACCCACCCATCTTCAGGAAGCCGCTCTCACTCCATGCCCGCAACTGCCTCAACCCGCGACGCCCGCCCCTTTGCCCTGCTCCTGGCCGTGCTCATCATCGTCGCCGACCGCTTTTCCAAGCTCTGGGTCGTCGCGCACGTGCCTACTGGCAACGCTATTCCGGTCATACCGCGCGTCTTCCGCATCACCCACGTGCTCAACACCGGCGCCGCCTTCAGCCTCTTCGAGGAGGCCAAAAATCCCAACACCGTCCGCTACGCCCTGATCGCCTTTTCCATCCTCGCCGCCCTCGCCGTGCTAATGCTGCTGCTCAAAACCGGACGTCAGCTCTCCGCCACTACCCTCGCCCTGGCCCTCATTCTCGGCGGCGCCGTCGGCAACCTCTACGACCGCATCCGCCTCCACTTCGTCGTCGATTTCCTTGAAGTCCACATCCTCCGCTACCACTGGCCCGACTTCAACCTCGCTGACTCGGCCATCGTCGTCGGCGCCTGCCTCTTGCTACTAGAGTCCTTGCGTCCCCAAACCGCCAGGCGCTCGTAGAAGCAAGACAGCTACGTTAAGGTTCAATCGTCAACCCTATGCGCTTTAACTTCGATCTTGAGAAAAGTAAGCGGCTCAAAGCAAATCCCGAGCGAGGCATCAGCTTCGAGGAGGTGCAGACATTCTTCGGCCTCGAGCACATCGTTTACCGGCGTTCCGACGATCCCGAGCAGTTCCGTGCTAATGGGGTGGGTGAGCGCCAAGCTTTACAGCGTGATCTATGAAATGCGACAGGATGATGACGGAGAGTTCTATCATCTTGTAACCCTATGGAAGGCAACAAAGGAAGAAAGAAGGCCTATGCCGAAAACATGTACTGAACCGGTCGATGCTGAAGAGATCGCCGGGATGGCGGATCGGGCGCAGGATATCTCAGCGCACTTCACCCACCAGTGGACGGTGGTCAGACCAGCAGTACAGCAAGTCAGCGTGGACCTCACGGCCCCCTATGCTCAACGGATTAGACCGAGAAGCCGCGACGCTAAACATCAGTCGTCAGGCTGTTATCAAAACGATGCTCCGCGAGGCTCTCGACAGACGCTACCTCGCGCAGCAAGCGCGCCCGCGCTGAACGTGAGCAAGCTCGGATTATTTCGACCGTAGGTGTTGAGTATGACTGGATCTGTTTTCCTATAGCTGTAGTACCTTTCCTTGTTTTTTTGGTTGTCGTTCCCGAAGGGAATCTGCGTTTTTACCGAGCAAGAATGACATCTAAAGAAAAAGTGCTATGGATTAAGTAGCACAAGCAGATCGTTAGTGACAGATGCGAACTTAACAGTATATTATGCTGTAGCATGAACATTAAAGAAAGCCCGACTCAATCTGCGCAAGCGGCATCAGGCCTTGTGGGTTATTTCGATCAACAAGTCTTGGCTTCGTACCGTAACGAGCCAAATAAATTCACCCTAGAAGACGATTCATTCGAAGGAACTCTTACCCTAACGCAAAGTTATGCTGAAGAATTGGAAATAAATGGCAGCACCAACGGGTGGCTCAGTTTCAGATTTGGTTACAGAGCCCTCGATAACGGAACCCTCGCGATCGCATTATGGTTGCAGGATTTGATGGAGGCGGGAGATTCGCACCAGTCAAGATGGATGGGATTCAAACTTACTGATCCGACTTGGGCGACGTCCGACGAACGATTTGAGAGATGGTTCAAGCGTTATATAGAAGGATCATGGGAAGTCGACAACGGCCCGAAGTTCAAGCTTGCTGAAATCGTTGCTAACATTAATGCGTTCACTAACGAAATAGTCGGCCATGAACTTTACAGTTACGCAATCGATTCATCTTTGATGTTTCCGACGGGCGAAAACAGTCATTGCTACCAGGATGCGCACGCGAGATTGTACGGGATCTTAATTGATGGCTTGAACAAGCGCTGCATTGAGGCCCTAGCGGAGGCTTTACAAAAGCCAATGAACACAGCCTCTAGCAAGACGCTTCAGGCGTTAGAGCGAGTGTTGCCCGAACTAGCGACGTCGTCTGCTTTCAAGACCGCTATGTCTACTGTCAGCCAGCAAAGGGGATTTGCGAGTCACGGGAAGCGTTTGCTGCCCATCAGGACAGAGGCATTCAGCATGTTCACCCAGGATTTAGAACTGTGTCTTAAAGGTCTGCAAGAACTATTCGCATCTTTGGAAAAGCATCTTGGTGTTGATGGCCTTTCCGCTATCAAAAGGAGTGAAGCTCGCAAACGGCTTCCGCGCATACACCAAACTCAGTATTCTTCCGCCTCCATCCATGAAGCACCGACACTGGAAGGTAAGACCATCACATGCGTCGAGTACGGTAACCGTGAAACGATAAAAGGTGTCCACGAAAGCGAAGCTCTTATACTCCATTTCTCGGATGGGAGCATAATGTGCTTTGACACTGGTTCAAATGCGTACAACGTCGCAAGTAAGTTCCCGGGATTGAACCCTGAAGAACTCCATGTGAGATTCCATCTCTCGTGGGTGCCACCCATCCCGACAAAGAGATCGCAGACACCTTACTCGCCACACACCCCCAACCTTCCCGAGAGTTGATTGTGGTTCTAACCTCGAATAAAGCCTTTCGCACCTACTCATAGATCGCCTTTATACTTTGAGCTCAAGCCGCAGCCGATGCGCTAAATCCAGTAAGAGCCTCAGTAGAACGCACCAGCACGGCCGGATCAGAGACGCTTTGGGTATCCAGCCGTGGCGTGTAGTGCGCTTCAAGCCTGGCAATCTCGTCCTGCGTTAAAGTGATCGCAAGCGCCGCGACGGCATCGTCGACATGCTTGGGCTTGAGCGCACCCACAATGGGCGCGGCTACGACAGGGTGGCCGAGCAGCCAAGCCAAAGCAATCTGCGCTTCGCTGACGCCGCGTTCCGACGCAATCGCGGTCAGCGCCGCGACGATCTTTTGATCGCTCTCCGCCGTAGCCTCGCCGAGTCGGAACGCCGCCTCGGCCTGTGCCCGGGCGGTGGGCTCTCCCCAGGGTCGAGCCAAACGGCCGCGCGCCAGCGGGCTGTACACAACCGTCTGCACACCCTCATCGTCACAAAGCGGCAGCATCTCGTGTTCTTCCTCGCGCGCCAGCAGATTGTAGGTGTCCTGCAGGGACACAAAGCGTGCCCAGCCGTTCGCCTTCTGCAAGTGCAGCGCCTTGCTGAACTCCCAAGCCCTCATCGAGGACGCACCCAGGTAGCGCACCTTACCCATCTTCACCAGATCGTGCAGTGCTTCCAGCGTCTCTTCCCACGGCGTCCGCTGATCACGACGATGAATCTGGTAAAGGTCCACGTAGTCCGTGCCAAGCCGCCTCAGGCTGTGGTCGATCTCCGCCAAAATCGCCTTACGTGACAACCCCGTAGCGTTCGGGCCGTTGCGCGTAGGGGCAGAAACTTTCGTCGCGATCACTACGCTGTCGCGTTGGGTGAAGTCCTTCAGCGCTCGACCCACAATCTCCTCGCTACTCCCATTTGAGTACAAGTTGGCGGTGTCAAAGAAGTTGATTCCAGCCTCGATCGCGTGGCGGATCAGCGAGCGGCTGGCCTCCTCATCAACCGACCAGCTCGGATAGCCACGCGAAGGTTCACCATACCCCATGCAGCCGATGCAAATAGGCGAAATGTCAAGACCGGTGTGACCAAGCTTTTTGTATTGCACATGCCCTCCGAACCGGGGTACAAAAGGACAACTCTCCGGTTGAGGTTTAAGTTAGCGGAGAACTCTCCGTTTCGTTAAGGAGGACCATGGCAGCCCACAATCCTCTGCGCGCCGATGCGCGGGCCAACCGCGAGCGCATCCTCGAGGTAGCGCGCGAGGCGCTCCTTGCCGATGCGGAGGTGTCTCTCAACTCTGTCGCGAAGGCCGCTGGGGTCGGTGCCGGCACCCTGTATCGTCACTTCCCGAGCCGTGAGTCGCTGATCCTCGAGGTGTACCGCAAGGAGATCGAGACGTTGATCGCGCTTGCTCCCGAACTGCTTGCCAAACATCCTCCGCTCCAGGCCTTTCGCCTCTGGTGTGATCGGCTCGCGAAGTTCGGAAGAATGAAGTATGGGGTCGCCGACATTGTCCATGCGGCGACTTCGGAGCAGGACAGACAGGAAACCTACAGGCCGATGCTGGCTTCGGTGCGTCAGTTCCTTACGGCCTGCAAGGCCTCGGGCGAGATCCGTCGCGGAACCGACCCTGAGGACTTCCTGATGCTGGTGGGACTCCTTTGGCGCATTCCGCCGGATGCGTCCGGAGAAGCGCGGGTGAAGAGGCTTTTAGCCCTTGCCTTTCGTGGCTTAGGCGCAGAAGACACTTCGGCCTAGGAAGAGCCACACACGCCTCTCGGAACGCACCTCGGTAGCAGACGAACCAGCCAGCTAGATCAACTGCCCCGCGCTGCCCAGCCTTCCTTTGCCTACCCGACAAGACCAAGCAGGGATCAGCAAGGCCCTATGAGCGACCCGGCTTCGATCCGTAGCCTTTTTCCCCTCGCCACATACCCCCACTCTCCCCGATAATGGAGTGTGGCCTTAACGCAAGCTCTCCCTGAACTCCAACCCACGCCCGCCTCCGCTGAGCCAACGTCTCCCAACTCGGCATCCAGCGTCGAGGCCACCACCCAGATCACCATCCGCGGCGCCCGCACCCACAATCTCAAAGGCGTCGACGTCGACATCCCGCATAATGCGCTCACGGTCGTCTCCGGCGTATCCGGCTCCGGCAAGTCCTCGCTCGCCTTTGACACCGTCTACGCCGAAGGCCAGCGCCGCTACGTCGAGTCCCTCTCCGCCTACGCGCGCCAGTTCCTGGAGCGCATCGAGAAACCCGACGTCGACCACATGGACGGCCTCGCCCCCGCGATCGCCATCCGGCAAAAGAACCAGACGCGCAACCCGCGCTCCACCGTCGCTACCGCCACCGAGATCTTCGACTACCTGCGCCTGCTCTACGCCCGCTGCGGCACGGTTACCTGTCTGCACTGCGGCGGCCAAGTCCGGCGCGACTCCGTTGACGAAATCGTCACGCGCCTGCTCGCCCTTGCCGCCCCGGAGGGGGAACCGGCCACCCGCGTTTACGCGCTCTTTCCCATCCAGCGCCGTGACCTAAAACTCGAGCCCATGCAGGGCCCCCAAACCGCAGCCGAGCTAACCCCACCACCCCCAAAAACTTCCAAAAAAGCCTCAAAACCTACCATCCTGGAACCCACAAGCTATAACCTAGAACCACTCCTTAAAGACCGCCTTGCCGAACTGCGCCGCCGCGGATTCAACCGCCTCTGGCAGGCCGATCCGACCGACTCCCTCGGCCCGGGCCGCATCGTCGAGTTCTCCACGCCGGAGTCGCTCCTAGAGCTCGACTTCGAGGCCGCCACCGCCTCCGACCCGGCACAGCACCGCCCCATCTCGGTCCTCATCGACCGCCTCGCGCTTTCGCCTGACATCCGCGCGCGCCTGGTAGACGCCATCGAAACCGGTTACCGCGAGTCCGGCGAGATCGTCTTCCGCACCGTCCCGCGCCGTTCCGATCCCGAAAACACCAGCGTCGCCTCGACCAAGGCTGGCGCCGCAGCGGAGCCCCCTGCGGCTCCGCAGCCGCAGACCCTGCGCTTCTCCTCCGCCTTCGAGTGCGAAACCTGCCACCGTTGCTACCGCGAGCCCGAACCGCGCCTGTTTTCCTTCAACAACCCCTATGGCGCCTGCCCGCGCTGCCAGGGCTTCGGTAATACCATCGACTTCGACCCCAACCTTATCATTCCCGACAAGTCCAAGTCGCTCGATGACGGCGCCATCCATCCTTGGACCACCGCCAAATACCGCTCGCCCTGGCATGCCGATATGAAGCGCGCCGCCAAGCTCGAAGGCATCCGCACCGACATTCCCTGGTACGATCTCACCGAAGCTCAGCAGGCATTTCTCTGGGATGGCCGGCGCGGCGGCGCTCACCCCTGGGTCGGCATCCGCGGCTTCTTCGCCGACCTCGACAGCAAAAAGTACAAGCTGCACGTCCGCGTCTTCCTCTCCAAATACCGCGGCTATGCTCCCTGCCCTGACTGCCGCGGCCAACGCCTGCGCGCCGAAGCCCGCGCCGTGCTCTTGAACAACAAGAACATCTGCGAGGCCTCCGCCCTAACCATCACCGCCGCGCAGCAATTCTTTGACGCCCTGGAGCTCACCCCCGCGCAAACAGAGATCGCCGGCCGCATCCTCGAAGAGGTTCGCGAGCGCATCAGCTTCCTGCAGCAGGTCGGCCTCGAATACCTCACCCTCGACCGCCTCAGCTCTACCCTTTCCGGCGGCGAATCGCAGCGCATCCAGCTGGCCACCTCGCTCGGTTCACGCCTCGTGGGCGCCCTCTACGTTCTCGACGAACCCTCCATCGGCCTCCATCCTCGGGATACGGCCAAACTTATCGCCATCCTCGAAGACCTTCGCGACCTCGGCAATACCATCTTGGTC
>CAXTTZ010000107.1:0-9865 GCA_964247325.1 uncultured Acidobacteriaceae bacterium
GCTCTTAACGCTGTACGGGGCGTTGGCCGTGTTTGCGGTAGGGGTGATGCTGCCGGCGGCGCTGCTGTTTCGGGTGCCGGTGCGACGGTTTTTGGCAGCAGTGGCTGAGCCGGCGACCATAGCCTTTGCGACCTCGACGAGCGAGGCGGCGCTGCCACGGGCCATGGAGGCGATGGAGGCGCTGGGGGTGCCGCGGCGGGTGGTGGCGTTTGTGATACCGGCGGGGTACAGCTTCAATCTGGACGGCTCGACGCTGTATCTGGCGGTGGCGAGCGTGTTTGTGGCGCAGGCGGCGGGGGTGCACCTCGGGTGGGGCGAGCAGTTGCTGATGATGGGCACGCTGGTGCTGACGAGCAAAGGGGTGGCCGGGGTGCCGCGGGCGACCCTGGTGGTGCTGCTGGCGACGGCGTCAACGTTTCATCTGCCGACCGAGCCGATCTTTGTGATCCTGGGCATCGATGCGCTGATGGACATGGCGCGCACGACGGTCAATGTCGTAGGTAACTGCTTGGCGAGCGTGGTGGTGGCGCAGTGGGAGGGTGTGTTCGGGAGCGAAACGCCGAGCGCGGTGGTGTTGGCCGGGGCGGCGGAGTGAGGTCGTGGGTTGTAGGTTCGTTTGCAGGTTTAGCTTGGTGCGACTCTTGCCTTGCGCGCCCGTCCTATAGGGTATGGGATTGGCTGGGCAGATGTTGGGAGCTTGGGTGGTGGGGGCGTTGCTTGGAGCTGCGAGGGCGCAGGAGACGGCGACGAAACCGTCGGGGACGGCGGGAACGCTCGCAGTGGAGGCGAAGCTGGTCAGCGTGCCGGTGGTGGTATACGACAAGCGGGGTGCGCCGGTGTTGCAGTTGACCAAGGAGGACTTTGCGCTGGCGGTGGAGGGCACGCCGCAGACCGTGCGCTACTTTGACCGCGATACGGCTGTGCCGTTGACGTTGGGTCTGCTGGTGGATGTGGGCCGCAGCCAAGCGAGCGTGCTGGACGAGGAAGAAAAGGCGAGCCAGGGATTTTTGGAGTCGATGCTGTCGCCGGCGAGCGGGAGCCGGCCGGTGGGTAAGGCGTTTGTGATGCAGTTTGGGCGGACGGCTGAGCTGTTGCAGGATGTCACCGACGCGCGGCCGCAGTTGGCGGCGGGGCTCAAGGAGATCGGGACGCAAGCGCCGGGTTCGGGGGCTGACGCTGAGGAGACCCCGGCGGATAACGGCAACAGCGGCAACGGCGGAACAGGCAACGGAGGGACAGGCAACGGAGGAGGGTACGGCCGAGGCGGCGGCCGGGGTAGCTATCCAGGCGGCACAGGCGACGGCAATAGCGGCGGTGGGCCGCGGCGAGCCGGGGGTGGAGCGGTGCTGTATGACGCTCTATTTTTGGCCTCGAATGACGTGATCGGCAAGCAAAACGGGCGGCGGGCGCTGATTGTGCTGACTCATGGAGTGGACCGGCACAGCAAGGAATCGCTTGCCGAGGCGATCGAAGCAGCGCAGCGCGCCGATGCGGTGGTGTACGCGATCTACTACAAGGGCGAGGAGCGCGGTAACTTTCAGCGCGGCGACGGCTACCCCGGGGGCGGCGGGTACCCTGGCGGCGGCTACCCCGGCTATGGGCGAGGCGGCAACTACCCTGGTACGGGCAATCGGCCGGGCAGCGACGGCACCTATGCTGAGCCGGATGGGCGCAAGGTTTTAGAGCGGATCTGCGGTGAAACAGGCGGGCGCGTGTTTCAGGTGAAGGGTAAGGAGACGGTGGACTCGATCTACAAGGAGATCGGCGACGAGCTGCGGGCGCAGTACCGGCTGGGCTTTACGCCGACAGCGGAGGCCGCGAGCGCCGGATATCATCGCATCGAGGTCACCTTGACAGGCGCCGCGGGCAAGAAGCTGGAGGTGCAAACGCGGGCGGGGTACTACACGGGCGCGCCGACCCGCTAAGCCGTTTTGCCTTCGCCGAGGCGCTGAGCGGGCTGGGTAGACAGATCAGCCGGGGCCGAAAGCAACGAGGTGGGATGGGCGGTGAAGGGTGGTTTGAGATTCTTCTTACCGCGCCAGCTGAGGATGACGATCGCGCCGAGAATGATGATCACAATGGCGGCGGCAAAGGTGTAGACCACCATCATGAAGTTGGGCTTGCTGCTGCCGGTCTGCTCGATCTTCATACAGGATGTGATGCGGCAACCTCGATGCGATCACAAGATGCAATCGCATTTTTTGTGTAAAGAATCCGCTGCACGCCACGGGTGCGCGCCTCGTCAGACGCGAAGAATTGTCTGTGGTGGCGCGGCGGGCAGTGAGAGCTGCGAGGTTGGGTGCGTCGCATAGGGCGGCTTGGCATGCTTGCCGCGCCACGCGATCAGGATAATGGCCCCAATCACAATCAGAACGACGGTAAAGACAAAGCCATACACGACAAGGATGTTGTTTTGCCCTTTGGGTGCGTTATTGATCCGATCCATGGGCGATAGGATGCGAAAATTCCTGCGAACTGCAAGGGCCGAGCACGCTGTTTCTTGACCCCACACTTCGCTTTCGGCGTATGGGTACTTTCTTTTTAGCGGAACGAAGCGAAAAGCCGGGTTCTTGCATCAGAGCATCATTCTTTCCTGAAAGGCTAGGAGGTCCTGTGGCCCGTTTTCCCCAGCTTCAAGGTTTGGTCGCCGTTTTGGCGCTCAGCGCATCGTGGATCGCGGCAGCGCCGGCGCAGACGTATCCGCACCAGCAGATTTATCCCAGCATCGACGCGTCACCGGCCAATGTGGACGCCGCTATTGCCGAGGCACGGCGGACGCACAAGCGTGTGCTGCTGGACTTCGGCGGCGACTGGTGCCCGGACTGCCAGGTGCTGAATCTGTACCTGCAGCAAAGCCCCAATCGGGAGCTTCTGGAGCGGAATTTCATTCGGGTGAACGTAAATATCGGTCACGAGGACGCCAACGTCGATTTGGCGCACAAATATGGCGTGCCGCTGAAGGGCGTGCCGGCGTTGGCTGTGCTTTCGCCCGAGGGCAAGCTCGTGTATGCGCAGAATAAGGAGTTCGCGGACATGCGGCACCTCGAGTCCAACGAGTTAACCGCGTTTCTGAATCGATGGAAGCCTTAAGCTGGGCGTATGCGCGCGGCGGCAACGAAATCGGACAGGTGGGAAAGCGCGGCTGCGGCGCCATTTGGGCGTATTTGGGGGCAACTGGCCTTGCTGCGTGCGGCGGCGCTAGCGGCGGTGCGGCATGACGCGCTAACGGTGGCGCAGGCGATCGCCTATTCGGCGATCGTGGCGCTGTTCCCGGTGTTAATTGTGGCGGCCGCGGTGATTGCGCTCCTGCCGGGCTTTTTGCCCTTCCGGTCGCAGCTGGCGGTGTTTTTTGTGGGGTTGGTGCCGCAGAGCATTATGGCGCTGCTGGAAGGGTACTTCGACAATACCCACCAGACGCACTCGGCCGGGGCGCTGCTGGGGGCCTTGGCAGTGAGTGTGGCGGGCTCAACCAACGTGATGGCGACCTTTATGGAGGGCTTTCGGCGCGCGCACGACCTCCCGCTGATGCCGGGAAGCTTTTGGCGGCGGCGACGCCGGGCGCTGCTGCTGGTGCCGTTGTCGCTGGTGCCGCTCTCGGTGGCGAGCGCGCTGGTGGTATTCGGCAATGTAGCCACGCGCTGGCTGGCGCGCACCGTGCCGGGGGCGCTAGCAGGGCCGATCACCGCGGCGGCGCTGCTACTGCGCTGGGCGGTGGCATTGGCCGGTAGCACGGCGATTCTTGCGCTGGTGTACCACCTCGGCACGGATCTGCGCCTGGGGGTGCGGAGTCAGCTGAGTCCATGGCTGCCGACGCGGGCGCGCAAAGAAGCGCTGTCGGGAAGTGCGGCGCGAGGCTTTGGCCGGAGGTTCGACGGCAGCTGGCGTGGAAGCCTGCCTGGAGCGGTACTCTCCACCGCGTTGTGGTTTGTGACGACGCTGTGCTTTGGATTTTATGTGACCCGGTTTGCCGATTATGGGCGTATCTATGGCTCGCTGGGGGCGGGCATTGCGCTATTGGTTTGGCTTTACCTGATCGCGCTATGCATTTTGATTGGTGCGGAGTTTAACGCGCAACCGCGGCAGGGGCTGCCAGCGGCCGAGCGCCTGGGGGCGCCGTAGCGCTTTCTTTTTGCGAGGGCGGAGCGGACGGGTAGAATGACCTTCGGACAGCCGCGAGAGGACCAAGCTCTGAGGATGGCTGCTGGCGGTGGATGTGTCAGGGTTTGGGATGGCGTCGGTGGATGAAGGCAAGCAGTGGAGCACGGGCCGGACAGCCCGGCGGGCAAAGATCGTAGGCACGCTGGGGCCGGCGTCGAGCACGGAGGAGACCTTTCGGCGGCTGGTGCGCGCGGGGCTGGATGTTGCGCGGCTAAATTTTTCGCATGGATCGCACGAGCAAAAGGCCGAGCTGATCGCAATGGTGCGCAAGGTGGCGCGGGAGGAAAAGAAGCCGATCTGCATCTTGGCCGATCTGCAAGGGCCCAAGATTCGGACCGGAACCCTGGTGGGGGGCAAACCGGTGCTGCTGGAGGCGGGTAAGCGCTTAACGATCACCCCGGAGCGGCTAGAGGGCACGGCGGAGCGGGTGTCGACGGTGTTTCCGACGTTGGCAGAGAATCTGCGGCCGGGCGATCAGATCCTGCTCTCGGACGGCTTGATCGAGCTGCGTGTGATGGAGTTGCAGGGCGCCGATGTGGTGACCGAGATCATCAACGGCGGGGCGCTGGGGGAAAAGAAGGGCATTAATTTGCCGGGCGTCGCGATCAAGGTACCTTCGCTGACAGAAAAAGACGAGCAAGATCTGGTGTTTGCACTGCAACAGAAGTGCGACACCATTGCGGTGTCGTTTGTGCAGACGGCGGATGATATCCGGTATGTGAAGGGGCGAATTGCGGCGCTGGGCTCGGATGCGTGGGTGATTGCGAAGCTTGAAAAGCCGCAGGCGATCGATCACCTTGACTCAATTTTAGAGGCCACAGACGCGATCATGGTGGCGCGTGGCGACCTGGGCGTAGAGGTGCCGCCGGAGAAGGTGCCGGCGATTCAGAAGCACATTATCCGGCGGGCGGCGGAGTACCGCAAGCCGGTAATTACGGCGACGCAGATGCTGGAGTCGATGATCGATAATCCGCGGCCGACGCGCGCGGAGGCTTCGGACGTGGCGAACGCGATCTATGACGGCACCGATGCGGTGATGCTTTCGGCTGAGTCCGCAGCGGGCAAGTATCCGGTCGAAGCGGTCGCGATGATGGCAAAGATCGTGACCGAAACCGAGGAGCAGATTTTGCGGGAGCCGCGCAAGCCGGTGTCCTGGCAGCGGCGGTCGCTGTCGATTTCAGAGACGATCTGCGAGTGCGTGGCGCACTCGGCGCAGGATATGGACCTGGCAGCGATTGCGATCTTTACTGAGTCCGGCAACACGGTGCGGCTGCTCTCGAAATACCGGCCGGAGGCGCCGATCTTTGCGATGAGCCCGTTTGAGCATGTGGTGCAGCGCACGATGCTGCTGTGGGGTACGCACCCGATCTGCGTGAACCGCTTCGAGGGTACCGACACGCTGGTGCAGGTGGCCGAAGGCGTGCTCGAAGGCGCGGGCTTTGTGAAGCCGGGGCAGGTTGTGGGGATCGTGGCTGGGACGGCGACCAAAAGCGGAGCGACAAACTTTCTGCGGCTGCACGCGATTGCAGACCGCTAGGGCATTAGCCATGGGTTGTGCACGCGCACACCTGTGTCTTCTATGTCGCGTACGTTGCGCGTCACCAGCGTCAGCCCATGGTGAATCGCGGTGGCTGCGAGCAGGGTATCGATAATAGGCAGCGGACGATCTGCGGAAAGTTGTCCCCAAAGCCGGGCGATCGGACCACTGACGGGTAGCACGCGGTCGGCGTAGGCCCCTTCTAGGGTATCGATCCAAGCGTTTAGGCTTGCGGCAGCGGCGGCATTACCCCGCTTTAATCGCATGGCCGCGCCCTTGCGTAACTCTCCGAGGCTCAGCACACTAAGGAAGGCTTCATGCGGGGAGAGCTGTTTGAAGAACAGCAGAACGAACTCATTTGGCCTGGATTTGTTAAGTTCCGAGATCGCGTTTGTGTCGAGGAGGTATCCCCGATGCAGGTTCAAAACTCGATTTCGCGATCATGTGTGGACGCATCATGCTCCAGATCGGTATCGTCCCACTCGATTTTGGGCGCGTTCAAAAGAAAGGTGATGAAGTCAGGTTCTCCTTTTTGCTCGCCTCCAAGCGAACGATAATCATCGCTGGAAAGGACGACGGCGCGTTCTTTGCCGTGGTGGGTAATGATCTGCGGTCCTTCAGCCTCCGCTTGATCGAGGACCTCGCTCCAGTGACTGCGTGCTTGGTGGATCGGCCATGCGCCCATTGCTGCCTCCTGACGAAGTCGTCTATCCAGGCGTCTGGACATACGGGGTCTTCAAATAAAATTATAGCGCAAAGTGGGCGAAATTGTGTACATAACGTACAGGACGATTTGGCGCAGTCTGTGCCAACTTGGGACAACCACCGGCTCCTCTGAACTCGTAGAATGCCTCGTATGGGCAGGATCCGCGTGCTTTCCGATCAGGTGGCCAATCAGATTGCGGCGGGCGAGGTCGTGGAGCGGCCGGCGTCGGTGGTCAAGGAGGTGTTGGAAAATGCGTTGGATGCCCAAGCCACGCGCATTCGCATTGAGGTGGAGGCGGGTGGGCGCAAGCTGATTCGCATCGCGGATAATGGGCATGGCATGGGCCGGGACGATGCGTTGCTGGCCTTTGAGCGCCATGCGACCTCGAAGCTGCGCTCGTCGGATGATCTGCTGTCGATCGCGACGCTTGGGTTTCGCGGGGAAGCGTTGCCGTCGATTGCCTCCGTTGCCCGCGTTTCGTTGGAGACGCGGGCCACGGAGGCCGAGGTCGGCACGGCGCTCGAGATCGCCGGCGGCAACCTCCTCCGCGTGGAAGATGCCGGGCTGCCCGTTGGTACCACCCTCGCCATACGCGACCTTTTCTTCAACACGCCGGCGCGGCGCAAGTTTCTACGTTCGGAGGCCACCGAGCTGAGCCACGTCGCCGCGCTGGTGACGCATTACGCGCTGGCGCACCCGGGCAAGCACTTTGAGCTGCATTCGGCCACGCAAGCGTTGCTGACCGCGCCCGCGGTGGCCGACGCCGGGGAGCGGCTGTACCAAATCTTTGGCCGGGAAACATTTGATTCGCTGTTGCCGGTAGCGGCCGAGATCGACTTTGCGCGCGCTGGACTGCCAGAGCCGCCGCCCTGGAAGCGTACGGAGGACTATGAGCCGCCTGAGCCTGGGCTGGTGCGTATTACTGGTTTTGTGTCCAAGCCCGAGCTGCAAAAGCTGAACCGGAACTCGATCTATATCTTTGCCAATGGGCGGCTGATTCGCGATCGGCTAATCCTCCACGCGCTGACCGAGGCATACCGCAACATCCTTCCACCGACTAGCTTCCCGGTGGTGCTGCTGTTTTTGGAGCTGCCGCCCGCGGAGATCGATGTGAATGTGCATCCGGCCAAGACCGAGGTACGCTTCCGCCAAGGGCCGTTTGTGCATGACTTTGTGCGCGACACGGTGCGCACAGCGCTGATGCGGGCGCGGCCGGCAGCAAGTTTCTTTGCGGCACTCGGCGGGGGGCCGACAGCGAGCGAGTCCTTGACGCTGCCGGTGAGCCCGCTGCCCGGGCCAGTGTCGGGGGTCGACCAGCCGGTGTTTGCGCCGGGGTCGCTGCTGCCCGAAAGCGAAGGCTTGGTGGAGCCCGGCGAGGTAGCGAGCTTTTCGTTGAAGGCCAAGCCGGTGCCGCCGTCGCCCGGCCGTTTGGGCTTTAACGGGCCAGGCATGCCGGTCGGCTACGAGCAAACGGTGGCGGAGCTACAAACTGCGGGGGAGACAGCGGAGGTGCAGCCCAGCTTGCATGCGCTGGCCAGCCTGCGGCCGCTCGGTCAGCTCCGCGACTCGTTCATTCTTGCCACCAATGAGGAGGGGCTGTGGATTGTGGACCAGCACGTGGCGCATGAGCGCGTGTTGTTTGAAAAGATCCTGCGCGAGCGCGAGGTGGAAGCCGTGCAGCGTCAACGGCTGCTGATGCCGGTGTTGGTGGAGCTGCTGCCGGAGCAGATGATTACCTTTGCGGCGATTGCGGAGGAGCTGGAGCGGAATGGGTTTGAGGCCGAGCCCTTTGGCCCGCGGACACTGGCCGTAAAGGCGGCGCCGGTGGGGCTGGAAGGCCGCGAGCTGGAGCGCATGCTGGAAGAGGTGCTGGCGGTGACCGACCGCGAGCAGCAGGCGGAAAACGCTGAAGCGCGCCGCACACGCATTGCTGCCTCGATCGCGTGCCATGCGGCGATCAAGATCAATACGCCGCTGGAGCCGGCCAAGGTGGACTGGCTGTTGGCGGAGCTGGCGAAAACCGAGCATCCAACGAATTGTCCGCATGGGCGTCCCATCGCGCTGCGGTATTCTTTAAAAGACATCCAACGGGCGTTTCAGCGAATATGAGCCGCTAAAACGTTTGTCGCGACACCCGGAGCTAGCAAAAGGGCTCTTCAGCATGCCCCGCCACGCGTTTTTTGGGACTCCAACACACGACAGGAACACGCCCTTTTCGGGTACGTTGTTTCGGCTCCGCGGCGAGGGCACTCGCGTAAACCAGGAGCAGAGAAGAGGCAGTTTTGGCAACTACACCCGAGATTCATGAGCCGCAGATTGAGGTCGCACGCCGCCGAGCCTGGCATCAGGACGGGGAAGCGTTGTTGACGCTGGAAGCGGCGCGCCGCTGGGTGACCGAGTACGGCTTGGTACTGTTTGCGCCGCGGGCGCTGGGCGCGCCGGCGCCTTCGCTGGTGGAAGCCACGTTGGGTGGCGCAAGGGGGGCGACATCTCCGGCTGAGACCGAGGCGGCACGGGCGCTGCTGGCGCGATTGGTGGCCGAGGGCAGCGCGGTAGCGCTGAACCTGCTTGGGTCACCAGGTGACACGCCAGATTTCGTGGTGTCGGCCCAAGCACTGCCGTTTGTGTTTACGCTGCGGGGCGACAAGGGCTGGAAGCGGCCGCCGGAGGTTTCCGGGGCGGTGAAGGTGACGCCGCTGGCCTTGCGAGTGTATGAGCTTTTGGGTGAAAAGGGAGCGCTGCCGACTGCCGAGATCGTTTCTGAGGTGGGCCGCGAGGTGACTGAGTCTGCGGTGACCCGGGCGCTTGCGGAGCTTTGGGCGTTGCTGCGCGTGTTTCCCGTACTTGGCGCGGGAAACGAGGCGGAAACACGGTGGGAGCTGGCGACGGCACGCTTCCAGAAAGCGCTCAAGGCGGGAGCGAATGCGGGCCAGCCGACGGCGCTGAGCGCGCTGGTATCGCTATATTTGGCGCAGGCAGTGATCGCGAGCGAAGAAGAGATTGCGGCATTTTTGTCGCCGCTGACGGCCCGCTCGCGCGTGCGGGAGGTGCTGCACGGCCTGCTGGCCGGCCGCCAGTTGCAGGAAGCTGTGGTCGAGGGCAAAACGGTTCTGTTTATGCCGGAAAGCCTGCCAGCTGAGCCGGATATGGAGGAAGCAGAGGCGGAACTGCCGGAGGTGGACGAAGAGGTTGTGGCTGCGGAGCTCGATGAGGCTGGCGAACCGGTCGACGCTGCCCCGGCGGGCCGGATTGCGCGTTTTGGCGGTGAAGGGGCTGAGCGCGGTCGCAAAGAAAGTTTCCGGGGCAAGTCGCTTAACGGGGCGGCTTCGCGCGGCGCGGTGCGGCCAGCCTTTGCGCCTGGGGCGCGCCCGGAAAAGAGCTTCGGCGCGGGCCGGCCGGAGCGGCGCGGGCCGGCCGGGTTTGGACCCATGTTTGACCGCGGCGCCGAGCGCCCGGGTCCTAGC
>CAXTTZ010000108.1:0-9835 GCA_964247325.1 uncultured Acidobacteriaceae bacterium
CCGCGCCACCCCAGCGCGTACTGAACCCCGCCCGCAGCCAAGCGAAGCGCTCCCACCCCGGCACCCGCGCGACCTCTGGCATCCCCGGCGCACTTACCACCCTACCCTGCTCCAGATTCATGGCACACTCCTTTGCCGCTCTGTTGTAGCCTACAAGCGCGGAGGCTCACCATGGCAGCGGCAGCAGCGACCCCTCTCGTCTCCCTCTACGAATACCTCCACTCCGACTACCAGCCCGACATGGACTACGTCGATGGCGTCCTCGAGGAAAGAAACTTGGGCGAAAACAGCCATGCCGACCTGCAAACAGAGCTCGCCGTACTCTTCCGCGTCCATCGCAAGGAGTGGAAGGTGAAGACCTATGTGGAGCACCGCGTCCAGGTCTCCCCGACCCGCTTCCGCGTACCTGATGTGTGCGTCATGTCCGCAACCTGGAAGGCCACGCCCATCATCACCGAGCCGCCCATGCTCTGCATCGAGGTTCTGTCGCCCGAAGATCGCTTTAGCCGCATTCGCGCGCGTTGCGAGGACTACTTCCGCCTAGGCGTGCCTGTAGCCTGGATCTTCGACCCTAGCCTGCGCGAAGCGCATGTTCTTCTTCCAAACGCCGGCATGACCACCCACAAGGAAGGTTCGCTTGGGATCGAAGGCACCTCGATCGACGTGCCGCTCGCCGCCCTCTTCAGCGTCCTGGATGACACCGAACCTGCCTGAAGCACCCTCCCCCGGCGTAAACTAGAGCTTTGGGACACGCCGGCAAATGACCATCATCCAGCAAGACGATCTCATCGAAAGCCTCCGGGCCGCGCTGCAGTACATCAGCTTCTACCACCCAGTCGACTACGTCACGAATCTCGCCCGCGCCTACGAGCTCGAACAATCGCCCGCGGCCAAAGATGCGATGAAGCAGATTTTGGTGAACTCGCGCCTGTGCGCCGAGGGTCACCGCCCGATCTGCCAGGACACCGGCATCATCACCGTCTTCCTCAAGGTCGGCATGGACTGCCAAATTCGCAAGGGCGACGGCCCAGTCACCATGAGCCTGCAAGCTCTCTGCGACCAGGGCGTGCGCGAAGCTTGGCTCGATCCGGACAACAAGCTTCGCGGCTCTATCCTTGCCGACCCGGCCTTTAGCCGCAAAAACACGAAAGACAACACCCCTTGCGTCGTCGAGGTCTCCCTCGTCCCCGGCCAAACCATCGAGGTCACCGTTGCCGCCAAGGGCGGTGGCTCTGAGGCGAAGTCGAAGTTCGTCATGCTGAACCCGTCCGATTCAGTTGTCGACTGGGTGCTCAAGACCGTGCCGACCATGGGCGCCGGCTGGTGCCCGCCGGGTATGCTCGGCATCGGCCTGGGCGGCACGGCAGAAAAAGCCATGCTGCTGGCCAAAAAATCGCTCATGGACCCCATCGACATGCAGGAGCTCAAAGCGCGCGGTCCCCGCACGAACATCGAGAAGATGCGCGTAGAAATCTATGACGGCATCAATGCGTTAGGGATCGGTGCGCAAGGTCTTGGTGGGCTCACGACCGTGCTCGATGTAAAGATCCTGGACTGGCCCACTCATGCAGCCAATCTGCCTGTGGCGATGATCCCCAACTGCGCCGCCACGCGCCATGCCCATTTCACACTAGATGGCTCCGGTCCCGTGTATCTTTCTGCGCCATCGCTCGAGACCTGGCCGAAGCTCACCTACGATCCATCCGGCTCCGGGGCTCGCCGGGTCAACCTCGATACCCTCACGCGCGACGAGATCGCCACATGGAAGCCCGGCGATGTGCTTCTGCTCAATGGCAAGCTGCTCACCGGCCGCGACGCCGCCCACAAACGCATGACCGACATGCTCAGCCGCGGTGAGCCGCTCCCGGTCGACTTCACTAACAAGCTCATCTACTACGTCGGCCCGGTCGATGCCGTGCGCGACGAGGCCGTCGGCCCTGCCGGCCCCACCACCGCCACGCGCATGGACAAGTTCACCCGACAGATGCTCGAGCAGACTGGCCTGCTCGGCATGGTCGGTAAAGCCGAGCGCGGCGTCGCCGCCATCGACGCCATCCGCGACAACCGCGCCGTTTACCTGATCGCTATCGGCGGCGCGGCCTATCTGGTCTCCAAAGCCATCAAGCACTCCCGCCTGCTCGCTTTCGAGGACCTCGGCATGGAGGCCATCTACGAGTTCGAGGTCGTCGACATGCCCGTCACGGTCGCCGTAGACACCTACGGGACCAGCGTCCACACCACTGGCCCCGCCGAATGGAAACAGCGCATCGCGGACTCGATGGAGCTCGCCGGCACAGCCATCCTCGGCCAATAAAGGCGACGGACAGTGAGTAACCCCAGGCAGAACGTCGCCGGGGTCTCACCGTGCTTTCTGGATCACAACCCCCGTACGCCGTACCCGAGCACCAAATTCGGGCTCTGCGGTGAGGAGGTCGACTAAATCGACCCGAAAAGGCAGATCTGAGTTTTGGAAATCTTCTATCACCTGTGCGCGATCATCCAACGAGAGCGGCTGTTTTCCTTGTAGGGCAAGATCTAGGTCCGAGTATGGTTTTGCTCGTCCCGCCACCCGGGAACCGAAAGCCCAAACGTCCCGATCCGGAAGTCTTTCTTTCAGGATGGCTAACACTTCCTGCAAATCTTGCGAATCAATGTCTATAGGAGTTGTAGCTCTACTGTATGCCAAGACTTGCCTCCATTCTTTCTAGAAGGTAGCGAACTTCTAAAAGGAAGTCCGGCAGAATCTCGAGCACCGCCATCGCCTTAGATTCATCGTACGTGTGGCTTGTATCCGTCCTTGCTTGGCGATAGCTGCGCCAGCTTCGCCAAGGCGAACGCAAGAGACTTCGTTCGCCCCCAACCCGGATCAGATCTTGAAAAGGCAAGCTGGCAATTTCCTGCGGGTTTGCGGCAGTCGCTTCAAGGAATCGCCTGAGCATCTTATGGCTAAGTTCATAGGTGAACTCAAACCTCTGAATCACGCCATCCCGCAGAAGTGTGTTCTCTGGGTTTTTCGACAACACCTCCCAGCCCTCTTCCAACCGTTGAATTGCCCGTTGAAAGGGTTGAAGATCAATCTCTGCCGTCTCCACAGAACTCTCCTGAATCTGCTCTGTGGTGATTCTATGCGTACCGTCTACCCCGGCGAGAGGCAGCCATAGACTTGTGCCCCCGTTACGTTCTCGTCTCAATCATGGACAAACTTGGGCAGAAAAGCACGATCCGTCCCCCAAAAGTGGTACGGCCCGAGCTTTCGTGATAGTGCAATCTGGGCTTCTTTTCCACGATACTGGCATCGAATCTTCTGGACGTTACAAAGATGGTCGGGCAGTTGCGCCTTGCGTCGCTGCCGAGGAGACATGATGCAACAGTATTGGAAGCGCGCCACAGCCATCCTGCCCACGGCAGCCTTAACGGTCGCCCTCGGTCTTCAGGCCAACGCGCAGGCCGTTCCGAATCCCACCGCGGTCGCCCCCGGAGCCCGCTCGGCCGACATCGTCGCGGACACCCAAAACGGGGTGTACATTTACCACGTGCAGGTGGTGCAGCGCTCGTTGGATGCAGTCAACTACCTGAACCGCAGCGGCTCGACCCATGTAAACTTCGTCGGCACCAACCTCCTGCCGGCCGTGCGCGGCGACGCCAAAGTGGATGCAAAGACCGGCAAAACCGAGATCTCTGTCAAGCTCGATCACCTGACCTCCGCCAACGGCTTCGGTCCGGAGTACCTAACCTATGTTCTGTGGGCGATCTCCGCGGACGGCCGGCCGGAGAACCTCGGGGAACTCGAGCTGTCCGGCGATAAAGCCTCGCTCGATGTTACCACCTCGTTCCAAAGCTTCGGCATGATCGTCACCGCAGAGCCGTACTTCGCGGTCTCCGTGCCTTCCGATGTGATTGTGGCGCAGAACGTGTTCAGCGACCGCACCCAAGGCATTCTTCAGCAGGTCAACGTGCATTATTCCCTGCTGCCACGCGGCCTCTACGCCAACACCGAGGGCGCCAAGGCGCAGATGCACCCGATCACCGATCGCGAGCACACCCCGCTTGCGCTGTTTGAGGCCTACAACGCCCAGCGCATTGCGCTCAACACCGGCGCCGATAAGTATGCCGCCGACATCATGCAGGAGGTCAACGGCGATCTCACGAATGCGCAACAGATCCAAGATGGCAAACATCGCGACGTGAAGCTCGAGTTCACCTACGCCCGCAATGCGGTGCAGCGCGCTGAGGATGCCCGGATCACGACCCTGCGCAAACAGGCCGCGGAAAACCAGCAGCAGGCCCAGGACGCCAAGGTCCAATCGCAGCAGCAAGCCGCGCAGTCGCAACTGGCAGCCGCGCAAGCACAGGCCGAAGCCGACCGCGCCGCTGCGGCTCGCGCGCAGGCCGACGCGCAACGTGCCCAGGCTGAGGTGGCCGCAGCCGATGCGCGGGCACAGGCCGCTCAGGCGCAACAACAAGCCGACGCCGCGCAGCAAAGCGTGGCAGCCCTCCGCGCCAAATTGCTAGCTCAGCTCAACGCTGTACTGCAAACAACCGAAACCCCACGCGGTCTCGTAGTCAATCTCAGCGACGTTCTGTTTGACACCGGCAAGTACACCCTCAAGCAGAACACGCAGGTGAGCCTGGCCAAGGTAG
This sequence comes from uncultured Acidobacteriaceae bacterium, assembly GCA_964247325.1. GTDB lineage: Bacteria > Acidobacteriota > Terriglobia > Terriglobales > Acidobacteriaceae > Granulicella. The sequence continues at coordinate 4,642 of CAXTTZ010000108.1, forward strand.
CCACGATCCTCGAGTTGTACCAGGGTCTCAAGGTGCAGGTCGAAGGCTACACCGACTCGACCGGCTCGCCGGCCACCAATCAGAAGCTGAGTGAAAATCGTGCGGGTGCGGTGCGCGACTTCCTCGTCAACAACGGTGTGCCGCAGGACAACATCACCGCCGCCGGCTATGGGGCCACAAACTTCGTCGCCGACAACGGCACGGCTGCTGGACGGGCTCAGAATCGCCGGGTCGATCTGATCGTCTCTGGCAACGCCATCGGCGTGCAAACGCAGGCAGCGCCGGCGGCCAGCGGAACCGCACAGTAAATCGGCGCTCCTCAACCGAAAGGGCCACAGCTCCGTCTGTGGCCCTTGTTCTTTTGCATCCTAACTTCGAGATCGCAGGACCTTGTCGGAGAAACGGAGACAACGCATGGCTGAGGTGCTTAAGGACAAGGTGGTCTTCATCACGGGAGCAAGCTCCGGCATCGGTGCGGCCACTGCACGCCTCTTCGCCGAGCACGGCGCCAAGCTGCTGCTCTGCGCCCGGCGCTTGGACAAACTGCAAGCCATGGACGCCGAACTGCGCGATCTCGGCGCCGGCGATGTGTTCGCCTTCGAGCTTGACGTTCAAAACCGCGAGGCGGTACACCAGGCTCTCGCCGCGCTCCCGGACCCTTGGGGCGCCATCGACATCCTGGTCAACAACGCCGGTTTAAGCCGCGGCCTCACCAAGTTTTGGCAGGACGACATCCAGAACTGGGAGGAGATGATCGACACCAACGTCAAAGGCCTGCTCTATGTAAGCCGCGCCGTGGCGCCTGGCATGGTCGAGCGCCGCCGCGGGCATATCATCAACCTTGGTTCCACCGCCGGTCATGGCGCATACCCCGGCGGCCACGTATACTGCGCAACGAAATCAGCCGAACGCGCCCTCACCGACGGCATGCGCCTCGACCTTAATGGCCTGCCGATCCGTGTGACCAGCATCGACCCTGGTATGGTCGAAACGGATTTCAGCGCCGTACGTTTTCGCGGCGACACCGATCGCGCCACCAAAGTATACCAAGGCGTCGACCCGCTCACGCCCGAGGATATCGCGGAGACGATTGTGTGGGCCGCTACCCGCCCCGCACGCGTGCAGATCCAAACCGTGGTGCTCACGCCGGTCGATCAGGCCAACGCGTATGTGCTGAACCGGCGCTCGTAGCTGCAATAGCTGGCTACAACTTCTGGCTACAATTTGATCGACCAACCGAGCAGTTCCAGATCACGCTCCAAGGTTGCCAGGGCATCCGTCAACGCGTTGCGCCGGTGTGGGTTGGCCGTGCGCTCGCTCAGCACGCGCTCGCGCTGCATCTCCAAAGCCTGGATACGCCGCTGGCGGTCGGCCTGGTCGAGTTTGTCCGCTTTCACGCCGGCAGCGGCGCTGTTGCGTGCTCGCACTTCCAGCGCCTCCGCCTGCTGTTGCTCAATGTTCTTCGACTCCCAACCTTTGGACATCTCCCGTTCCCTTCCGCAATGTCTTACTTTTGCCGACCGAACCGATAGATCACCCCAGCGTTAAAGCCGAGATTGCTTTGCAGACCGCCCCCAAACGTTGTCCCCACATAGGTTGGGCTGAAGCGCACGGCCAAATTCGGAAACAAGTTGTAATCCGCGTTCACATTCAGCGTAAACGCCGGCCGAAAGCCATCCGGCCAAAGCCCGACCTGTGTGCCGCTCAGGCCCTTGGCGCCCTTGGAGAAGATACCCCACGCCACGCCGCCCGTCGCTTGCCCGCTAACGGCTACCTTCTGCTGCGCATAAAATCGATAATTCGCGCCGCCGGTAAAAAAGTATTCGTTAATCTGCGGGCTTGGGACCTGAGGAAACTGCAGCGGCAGTTGTTGGTGGGCGTTGCCGAACGATCCGCGGGCATCGCCCACGATCGCGAGCTTCGGATTTAGATAGTAGTTCGCAGCGGCGGCCCAGCTCACCTCATTATTCTTTTTGGTGAAATCGCCGCTCTTCCAGCGCAGATAGCCGCCGCCTCCGAAGATCTCCCACTGGTGCGAGTACGTATCCTGCACGATGCGCGCGACCCGTGCCTGCCGACTGCTGTTGGTCTCACGACGCGCATGCGGCTGCGCCTTCCGTTGCTTCTGCGCCGCCATAGACCCACCCGCCAGCAAACATGCCGCCATCGACATTCCGGCAGTCCACCGTCCCAGCCCCTGCTTCACGCCTCGCGAACCCACTTCCAAGCTTCACTCCTACTGTTGCGGCCTTCACCGCCTCTTCTATTAAAACACCCGGCCGCCGCGCCCCCGCCAGCTGCCGTCACTTTATGGCGTAGGTCACACCCGTCACGAACTGCACTGAGTTCGTCCGGTACCCCGGCGAGGGATTGTTCAGGTAGTTATCCGTCGCTGAGATCGAAATGCTCACCCGCCGCAGCACCGGCATGGTGAGTCCGCCATAGGCATTGGCGGAGTACGCCACCAAGTCGTTCCAGGCGGGTAACACATTCGCCCATTGGGTCAGCGCGATTTTATGGGGCAGCGTACGCCGGTAATTTTCCTGAAAGATCGAACCTACGATGTCCAAGTTACTGCCTTGGCTTAGGAACTGCTGCTTTTCATAGTGCAAATCAGCTTTCACGTCGATCTGCTGCCGCCCGTCCTGCAGCGGCGTCCAGCCGAAGCCGATACCGTAGAGCTGCTGCAGTTGCAGTCCTTGCGAGAAGTTATGGTCAAAGCTCACATCGGTCAACGCAAACAGGCGCGGGTCAAAGTACTGGTCCCGTTCACCATCTGCATGGAAGATGCTCGTCTGTACCACCGTCGGCGGCGAGGGCGGACGCGTTTGCGGAATGACCGGCGTGGAGTTGGTGCCATAGGTTTCCGCAAGATTCAGCGTCGTTCGATGGTTCTTTGGCAGGTACGCCACCGTGGGTATCTGCCGAATGAAGTTCACCGCGCCGGTAAAGGTCGTACCTGTCTCGGTCGAACGCACCAGGGTCAAACCGGCGGTAGCCGACCCACTCCAGCCCCGGCGAAAGCTGGCGTGTCCCTCTACCTCGCGAGCATAGGACTGCTCGTCAATCAGAAAAGCCAACTGTTTTGCCGGGATGCTTTCGGCGGGTTTGCCCGGTGCCGCCAACAGCAGGTTGCCGTTCTCCACGGTGACCACGCCTGTGCCGACCGGCTTGGTGCGCCCTGGCTTGCCCTCGCGCAGAGCCACAAACGCCGACCCGGAGTGCAGCTCTTTCACTTTGCTGAACGGGATGGTCAGCTCACCGGCCATGTCGCTCTTGAAAACCACATTGCCTTCCACCGCCCGCAGCAGCTTGCCGGTGAGCCGATCGCCATTGTTGAAGATCAGCACATCCGCAGGGGTGGCCAGCTCCGAAGCGTTCGCCCACTTCGGAAACGCTGCCATAAAGAGCACGGCCAAGGAGGTTATCCAGCGAAAAATCATTCCTTCCAGCTTATCCAGAGAACGGCCTCTCAGTTCGAGGCCACGTTCACTGCCTGGCGCAGGTAGCTCCCGCTTCGCAGCTGCTCCAGCATCCACGCGGCCAGATCAGCCCGCGTAATCTTATGCGCCGTTTCGCCGCTGCCCGGCTCAAACATTTTCACCACGCCCGTCCGCTCGCCATCTACCAGGTGCCCCGGCCGCACCAGGGTCCATTCCAGCCCGCTCGCCTCGACCACCGGCTCCATCTGCTCCTTATCCTTGATCACGCCGCGCAGCAGCGTCGGCACAATCAGGTGTTCATACCAGCTCGGCACCAGATCGCCCGTACCGCCGACTCCGATCGCCGAGATCACCATCAGCCGCTTCACACCATGCTTGTGCATCGCCTCGATAAGGTTGCGCGCCGCGTTCGTTTCCAGCGTCGTCTTTTTCCAAGGCGTATGGCCACCCAGCGCGTCGAGCACCGCATCCTGCCCCTCCACGGCCCGCTCCACGACAGCCGCATCCAGCACATCGCCCTCGATCACCTCTGCCCCTGGCCCTTCAAACCCCTTCGCATCATGCACAAAGGCCGTTACGGTATGCCCCTCCGCCAGCGCCTGCTTCACCAGCGCTTCGCCCGTTTTACCCGCCGCCCCAATTACCAGAATCTTCATCGTCGTCCTCCAAACCTCCCCTTTTCAGATGCAGCGCAGAAAGCTCCCAAAGAGGGCACACGCAAAGCGGGTTCCATCGCCAAGCCGAGCGCTCGTCTTGCCCGGCCCTTCACTTGCAGCTAATCTGAAAGGCATGTACGAGGACTTCGTCGCCACCGACCGTTGGACGGGTGAACCGCAACATTGTGTGTGGAAGGGCACCTACGTCGCTATCGCAACGCGTCACGCGGACGCCACCGACATCCGCTTCGCGGTGAACGACCGGCCTCTGTGGATTGCCATGCCCAACCCCGCCTGGATCGAGCAAAAGCGCCGCAACGGCAAGGTCATCACCGATTACCTTGCCGCCCAGGCCGCCGGCCGCTTTCTCAAGCGCTCCATCGAGGATGGCTACGACAACGGCCGCGAGATGTACACCATGACCATCGACGAGGTGCTCGAGCACGTGGAGGCCGTGGTCAAAGAGGCCGGTGGCACAAGCAATCTGCCTACCCTGCCCGTCGTCCGCCCCGACGCCTACCCGGCCGAGATGAACTACAAGCTGCCCGGCGAACCCAAAACCTCCGCGGAAACCGCCGGCTTTGCGGAAAATCAGCCAAACACCGCGCCCACCTCCGTTTCTGTCCGGTAAACTCGGAGACCATGCATCCGGAATCTAAGTCGTCCGCAAGGCAGAACATATTCCCCCGTCGCCGCTTTTTGAAAGGCGCCATGGCCGCTACGGCACTGCACAGCTCGCGCCGCTTAGCCTTTGCCAAGCCTTCCGCCTCGCCGGGCTCCTCCTCCTGGGTCCTGCTCGGCACCGGCGCCGGCGAGGGCATCTATCGCGCCCGCTGGAACGCCGCCACCGGCGAACTCGGCGTCCCCGAGCTGGCTGCCACGGCCCGAAATCCCAGCTATCTCGCCCTCCATCCGCACCTGCCCGTGGTCTATTGCTGCAACGAGGGCGAAGGCGACGGCGCCGCCATCTCAGCCTTCACGCTCGACCGCGCCGGGGCCCAGCTCACTCCGCTCGGCCAGCAGCTCAGCCACGGCAGCGCCCCTTGCTTTGTCTCCACCGACGCCTCCGGCCGCCTTCTCTTTGCGGCCAACTAT
>CAXTTZ010000109.1:0-9743 GCA_964247325.1 uncultured Acidobacteriaceae bacterium
CCCCACGAGCTCAGCGACGCCCGGGCCCGGGCCGCGGCGCTCGATATTGAGCGCTCCTGCATCGTGGAAGCCCCAGCCGGCTCCGGCAAAACCGGCTTGCTCATCCAACGCTTCCTGAAACTGTTGGCCTTTGCGGACATCCAGCGGCCGGAACAGGTGTTGGCCATCACCTTCACGCGAAAGGCCGCAGCCGAACTGCGCTCCCGCGTGCTGGATCGTCTAACGGAGGCTGCTGAGGCGCAACCGTCGCCTCCAAGCGCCAACGACTTCGATCGCAACACACGCGAGCTGGCAAAGGGTGTTCTCGAGCGAGATCGCGCCTACGGCTGGCGCTTGCTTGCTAATCCGAGCCGGCTGAAAATCCGCACGATTGATGCCTTTTGCGCAGAGCTCGTGCGCGGCCTGCCGCTGGTCACCTCCGGTGGCAGCCGGCGTGTGCCGATCGACGACGCCCGCCCGCTCTACCACTTAGCCGCTGAGCGCACGTTGCGCGAGCTGGGCGGCCGCGATCAGGAGCTCAGCAAAGCCATCTCAGAGCTTTTACTGCACCGTGATGCCCAGATCGGTGACTGCACCCGCTTGCTCGCCGACATGCTGGCACAGCGCGACCAATGGGGAGAGCTGATCCCACTCGATCCCGCCGAACTGACCGAAGACAAGCTCAACGGCGAGGTGCGCGGGAAGTTGGAGCGAACGTTGACCGCGATCGTCTGCCGCGGGCTCACGCGGGCCGCGGACGCCCTCGGGCCGTTGCTGCTGCAGGAGCTCGCCTCCTTCGCTGCCAGAAGTAGTCTCCACCCCGGATACAACGGCAAGCCTTCCCCTTTGACCCTGTGTGCCCAGCGGGCAACAGCGCCGGGCGCTTCCCCGCTGGAATTGGAACATTGGCGAGCGTTGCTCCATCTGCTCCTTACTCAGGCCGGGAGCTGGCGAGCTGGCTTTGCGAAAAATCACCTCGGCGTCGAGTTGCCGAAGGCCGAACTGCAGTGGCTCAAGAGCTTTCTTGAAAAACTGCGGTCCCAGGAAGAATCGAACCCCCACCTACGTCGGGCGCTGTGCGCCGTCCGTGGACTGCCGCCGGTCGAGTACCCCGAGGCGCAATGGCAGCTGGTGAAATCGCTCTTTCGGGTGCTTGGGCGCGCCTTGGTGGAACTCCAAGTACTCTTTGAGGAACGAACCACCTGCGACTTCACCGACATCGCTCTTTCAGCGCGTGCCCTCTTGCGCGAACAAGCGAGCGGCAGCAGTGGGGCCGATTTCTCAGAGGTCCAAATTGACCATCTGCTCGTGGACGAGATGCAGGACACCTCGGCGGGCCAGTACGATCTGCTGGAGTCGCTCACCCGCGCCTGGGATGGCCGCGCGCAGACCCTCTTTCTGGTTGGCGATCCGAAACAGTCCATCTATATGTTCCGGCAAGCGCGCGTGGAGCGTTTCCTGCACACCTTTGCGCAGGCACGGTTCGGGTTTATTCCGTTGACGCCTCTTCGCTTAACTGCAAACTTCCGTTCCCAAGCGGAGCTGGTCACGGCCTTCAATCACACCTTTGAGGCCATCCTGCCCACGGCCACGGACGCTCCAGCAGACCCCAGCGCACCGTTTTCTGTGCCCTACACGCCGGCTACAGCAACGCGCGCGCCAGGGCAGGCCCCTGCCCTCCATTGGCATTTGCAGACCGCCCCTTCGTCGCCGCCGAATGCGGAAGCCGAGGGCGATGACGCCGAAGACATCCCCGCACCCTCGGCCGCCGAAGACGCACAAACCATACGCCGGCTCATCGAGCAGTTTCAGCAGGACTGGACCCTGCGTCAAGCGCAAGGTCTCGTCCCGTCGCGTCCGCCGAAGATCGCTGTTCTAGCCCGTACCCGAACCCACTTCGCTCCCATTTTGGAAGAGTTCCACCGTGACCGCGGGTTTGGGCCCATGCCCTTTCGTGCCGTCGAGATTGAGGTCCTCCGGGAGCGGCAGGAGGTGCTCGATCTGCTGGCCTTGACCCGTGCCCTGCTGCACCCCGGCGACCGCATTGCTTGGCTCAGCGTGCTCCGCTCGCCTGTGTGCGGTCTTTCGTTGGCGGATCTTCTGGCTCTTACAGGCGAAGGTGAGGGTGCCGACCGCGCCGCCACCGTGCCCCACCTTGTGGCTACGCGTGCGCAGTATCTCAGTCCAGAGGGACAAAAGCTACTTTCAATGGCTTGGCCGCTGCTAGCCCAGGCCCTCGCCGGCCAAGGCCGGACCTCGCTGAGCACCCACGTGGAGCGTACCTGGCGTTCGCTAGGCGCCGATGCTTGGCTCTCACCCTTGGCGAGACGCAACGCGCGGCGTTATCTGGATCTGTTAGGCACGCTGGAGGACGGATCGGAACCGGTCTCGATCCCTCTCCTGGACCGGCGTTTGGCGGACCTGTATGCCGAGCCCTCCACCGAAGCCGAAGCTGTGGAGCTGATGACCATTCACAAGGCCAAAGGTTTGGAATGGGATATTGTGCTTATTCCTTCGCTGGATCGGGGCTCAGGCCGCTCAGAGCACGAATTGCTTAAGTGGCTCGAGCTCGAAAACGGAAACGAGCAAGGATCTGAAATCGTTCTGGCGCCGATCCACGAAAAAGGCGACGAGGCGCACCCGCTCTCGGCTTGGCTCTCCGCCCAGCAGCGCCAGCGTGAGATGGAAGAGTGCAAACGGCTGTTCTATGTCGCTTGCACCCGCGCCCGGGAGCAGTTGCACCTTTTTGCGGCCGTCAAGGTGCGCAAAGATGCCACTCCCGCCGCACCGCGGTATGACAGCCTTCTCAAAGCGGCGTGGCCGGCCGCGGCCAAGCACCTTGCTTCGCCGCCGGCAGTCACAGATTCCACAAAGCTCCGCCCCTTCCCCGTTCCGCTCCGCCAACAACAGGTTCCCGCCTCAGGTCTCGCTATAGCGGCTGCAGCAGACGAGAGCGACTCCGAGCCAACGCCACGTCTGGCCATGGTTCATCGCTTGCCCGCAGATTTCGATCCGAGGGCACGGCTCGGCTCGCTGCGGCCCGCAGCTGGCCCGCTCCCACCGCCGGATCGCTCCACAGGCGCACAACCAATCTCCTGGGAGCCAACCTCTAGCGGGCCTGCGGCCGCCATCACGCTCCGGCACTTCCTTCACCTGCTCAGGACGCGCCTGCAACGGGGGACCTCGGCTGAGGCGCTTTTATGCGAACTGCCTAACTGGAGTCCACGTCTGCACCTCAGCTTGCGTCATACAGGGCTGTCTCTGGCTGAGGCTCAAGAGCAGACCGAGCCTGTGCTCGTTGCATTGCGCCGCGTCCTTCAGGATCCAGTGAGCCTATGGCTGCTCTCCGCCGGTGCGGGCGCGCCCGTTATGCCTACCTTGTCAATGCTTGCCCAAGATGACTTCCATAAGCCTGGAGCGACTTACCCAGATCAGCTGTTTCTGGCAGGTTCCGTTCCGGTTTTGTCTGGGTTCAACGACCATCTTTGGCTCGTTCACTACAACTTTTCGGTAACAGAGGAGAAGGACCTTCACTCGTTTTTGGCAAACGAGCGAACGAATTGCCAAGCTCGTGCCCAGAGCTATTTCCAAGCGCATTTGGGCCAAGTGGGCCACTCGAAACGCATCATCGCGGCGCTTTACCATCCATGGCTGGCCCGGCTGGACTTCTGGCCCGCACGCGAAGAGCACCGCCGCCTATGACCCGAACAGGTACCCCGTACCCTTTTGGGTGCATGTCGCCGCCACGCTGCAATGGTATTCTTGCGGCAGCGGAGCGGAGTTCCAACGGAACGCACATGAAGCAAAACGGCCATCTCGTGCTTTGTGTCGACGACGAGTACGTGGGCCTCCACGTTCGTCGCACCTTGCTGGAGCGCTCCGGCTACACCGTTCTTACCGCGCCCGACGGTCCCTCCGGGCTTTCCATCTTTCGACAGCAGCCGGTGGAGGCCGTGGTTCTTGACTACGCCATGCCCGGGATGCACGGCGGTGAGATCGCCGCCCAGATGCGTGCCGAAAAGCCCGAAATTCCAATCCTTCTACTTTCTGCTTTCGTGGGCCTACCCGCCGAGGTCACCCAGCTAGTGGATCTCTACATGACCAAAGGTGAGGGTGCCCCGGCACTCTTGGACAAACTGAACAGCCTTTTTGACAGCTAGTTGCGGGACAACGTTTGGACCTAAACCAGCTCAATCGCGTCTTGCGGCAAGCACTGCTCGTTCCAGTGGTGGCTTTAGCCGTGCTGGCCAGCGCGCTCGCCTGGCAGGTGCTCAATGCGCGGCGCGCGGTCGCCCGCATTCAGCTTGCCGACAGCAACATCGCCACGGCCACCCTGGTTTCCGCGCTGGTCGGAGACCAGGAAACAGGGGTCCGTGCCTACCAGATCACCGGCAATGAGATCTTTTTGCAGCCCTATCTTCTAGCTGACGAGCCGTTTCGGACCAACCTGCAAAAGCTGCGGGACGGCCTGCGCCACCAGGAAGCCAATATGCGGCTCATGGACACCTTTGCCGCCCAACACAACACCTGGATGCACGCAACGGCCATTCCTGTCGTCGCTTCGGTGCAGGCGGGGCTGGAAACCAGCGATCCCGGGCTAAATCTGCGCGCCAAGGCTCAGATGGACGCGATGCGTGCGAGTTTGGCCCAAATCATCGCCGACCAGCAGCAGCGTCGCGCCCGCGCCGTGGCTCGTTGGGAGACCGAGATACGGCATACCATCATCGCCCTGATCGCCTCCACGTTGATCGTCGGTTGGCTGATGGGCACCTTTGCCCGTACGCGCTTGCACCAGGTCAGCGACGCCTTTCAGCAGGCCATGGCCGCCCTGCGCCGGCACGCCGAGGCCAGCCACGAATCCGAACAGCGGCTCCGCGCGGTTCTGGTTTCGCTTGGGGACGCCGTTGTGGTGTGCAGCCCCATAGGCCACATCGAACTGATGAACGCCGCTGCCGAGCAGCTTTGCGGCTGGACGCAAGCCGAAGCGCTGTACCAGCCTTTCAGGCAGGTCTTTACGCTCCGCGAGGAAGCGACCAAGCGGGATTGGCATACCCCGATTACGGCTGTGCAGGAAAAAGGCAAGCCGGTCACTGCACCTCATGCCCTGCTCCTCCAGCGCCGCGACGGCTCTGAGCTGGTGATGGGCGAAACCGTGGCTCCGGTGCAGGACCGTGACGGCGTCGTCACGGGCGTGGTGATCAGTCTGCACGACCTCACGCAGCAACAGCGCACGCAAGCGGCCTTGGTGGCCACAGAGAAGATGGCCGTCGCCGGCCGGCTCGCCGCCATGATCGCGCACGAGATCCATAATCCGCTCGACTCAGTGTCCAACCTGCTTTATCTCATTAAGACCGGGGACTCCGCCGAAGAGAACGCCGAGTTTCTCGACATGGCACGCTCCGAGCTGAACCGTGCCACGCAGATCAGCCGCGCCTTACTGGGCATGTACCGTGAATCGCGCACGGCTGTTGCCCTGGATATCTCTCAAGTCCTTCGTAGCGTGCTCGTCCTACTCGAGCACAAGTTTGCGCAGGCCAGTGTTCAAGTTGAAACGCACTGGGAAGAACCGGCCCTGGTCACTGGCTTCCCCGTCGAACTGCGCCAGGTCTTTACCAATCTGCTGGTCAACGCCGCCGAAGCCTCCCCGCGCGGCGGCACCGTCACCGTGGCTACCATGCCGGCGCTCGGCATGGAGTACGCCGACATTACCGGTGCGGAAGGCCCAGGCGTCTTGGTTCTCATCAAGGACCAGGGCATAGGGGTCCCTGCCGAGATCCGCGAGCAGCTCTTTCAACCCTTCTTTAGCACCAAAGGCGAAGCCGGCACCGGGCTCGGCCTTTGGGTCAGCAAAGGCATCGTCGCCAAACACGGCGGGACGATCGAGCTTGAGTCGAGCACCGATCCCCACACCCACGGCACCACCATCTCGGTCTTTTTGCCGCGCGGCGCAGCGGAAGCAAACGCACCTACGCAAGCGCCCGACATGAACCTGGCCCACCAACCCGAGCGTTCCGCTGTCACGGCCTCGTCCTAAACTCTTCGCCGAGGCGGTCCAAATACCGTAGTTGTATACCGTAGTTATGCGGGCACCTTGGCCAGCAGCCCTTGTAGCACCTCCGCCGCGTGCTCGCAGTCTGCTCGGCTCACATCGAAGTGGGTCACCAAGCGGACGGCCCGGGGCCCGATGGCGCTGGCCAAAATATCCTCCCTTTTGAGCGCTTGTACCAAAGCCGGCGCCTCCCCATCCTCTGCCAAGGTGAAGATGACGATATTTGTCTGCACCCCGTCCAGATCCACGCCAACACCCGGGCACGTCGCAACCGCCTCGGCCAAGAGCCGGGCATTGGCATGGTCCTCCCCCAGCCGCTGCGGCATCTCTTCGAGCGCAATCAACCCCGCGGCCGCAAGCACCCCCGCCTGCCGCATGCCGCCGCCCAGTGCCTTTCGCAGCGAGCGCGCTTCCGCGATCAGCTCGCGCGAACCGACCAGCATCGAGCCCACCGGCGCGCCCAGCCCTTTGCTCAAGCAAAACATCACCGTATCGAAGCCGCGGGTCAGCTCCGCGACCGTGCAGGCCTCGGCTGTGGCCGCATTGAATATGCGAGCGCCGTCTAAGTGTGTAGGCAAGCCCACCCGCGCCGCGCCGTCCCAGATCGGCTCCAGCACAGGTAAGGGCGTCACGGTACCGCCTGCCATGTTGTGAGAGTTTTCTACCCAGATCAGCCCCGTTGGCGCCCGGTAATAGATCTTCGGCGCAATGGCTTTCTCGAAGTCCGACCAGTGCAGCACGCCACGCTCGCCCGCCACGGTCCGCGGCACGCAGCCTGAAAACGCCGCGACCATGGCCATCTCCCAGTCCAGCAGGTGCGCGCGCGACTCACAGATGACCTCTTGGCCGGGCCGTGTGTGCAGCTTCACCGCGATTTGATTGCCCATCGTTCCGGTCGGCACGAACAGGGCAGCCTCGCGGCCGAAGATTTCGGCCGCGCTTTCTTCCAGGCGGTTCACCGTGGGGTCCTCGCCGTACACATCGTCGCCCACCTCGGCCTCTGCCATGGCCTTGCGCATGGCCGCCGTGGGTCGTGTCACTGTGTCGCTGCGCAGATCAATCTTCTGCATACCCGCTTGAACTCCCTAAATTTTCTATCTCTGATTGTATCTGGCGTCATGGGCAAACCTTGTAGCTCGCGATCGCTCGCTGCCATATGCAAGGCATGTGTTATCACGCATTACACCAAGGCTGGCAGAAGAAGCTCCCCAAACACATCACTGGAAAGCAGCCGCCCGGCGCCGGTCAGGCGAAGCCGATCGTTTTGCGCTTCCAGCAAACCTCCCTGCTCTAACGCAAACGCCGCATGCCGTAGTTCCTCGACCCATGCCGCGGGGAAGGTCTCAAGCGCCCGCATTGCCAGACCGTCGGTTAAGCGCAGTCCCAAAAAGATTGTCTCCTCAAAGATCTCGCGTCGGCTCAACGCAACCGCCTTCCCCAGGCGCGGCTCGCCATCATAGTCAGCGAGAGTCTCAGCATTAGCCCAACGCAGTGTGCCCCCTGCGGCATCGACCAGCATCGAGTGCGCATCCAGCCCAAACCCCAAGTACGGCTCCCTCAACCAATACTTGAAGTTATGCCGCGAACGCATTCCATGGCGAGCGAAGTTGGAGATCTCGTACTGCTCAAACCCAAACTTCGGTAGATACCCGCACGCCTGCTCGTACAGCGCCGCCACCAGCTCGTCAGAAGGCACCGCCGGCGCATGCAGCCGCGCTCCGCCTCCCAGCACCTCACGACCCAACCGCGAGTCCTCGTCCACCTCCAGCATGTACACGCTCAGGTGCGTCAATGCGCTCTCGGCCGCGATCTCCACCGAGCGCTGCCAGCTCGCCTCCGTTTGGTACGGCAGCCCCGCAATCAGATCCGCCCCAAGATTGTGGACCCCAGCTGCCCGAAGCCGCCGGAACTCCTCCTGGCAGCTTCGCTCCGTGTGTGACCGCCCCACCGTCTGCGCCTCGCGGTCGACAAGGCTCTGTACCCCCAAGCTCACCCGGTTTACCCCCAACGCCAGCGCCGCCTCGAGCAGCTCATCCCCAATCTGCCGGGGAGCTGCCTCCAAGGTGATCTCAGCCCCTTGCGCCAGATCGAACGTCCCCCGCAGCGCCGCAAAGATCCGGCGTAACTGCCCAGGTTCCAGCAGACTGGGCGTCCCTCCACCGAAGTACAGGGTGTTGACCCGTTCCGGTAGCGGCCAGCCCGCGGCTTCGGCCGCGCCCCGCACACCCGCAATCTCTGTCACAAGCTGCTCGAGGTAACCCTCCACAGCGGCGCCCGAGCCGACATCTGATGCGAAGTTGCAAAAACTGCACTTCGCGCGGCAAAACGGCACGGAAATATAGATTCCGAGCTCTTCCACACCCAAGGCCATGGTCTTGATTCTTTCATGGCACACCGGAAACGGGCATGGGCCACCCCGGCGTCCGCGGAACCTCTACAATAAAGGGATGCCGAGCGCTCAGCAGGGCCAAAACCTACAGAACGGCCATGGCCCCTCCACAGCAGACGCCGGCTCCAGCGCGAAGTCGCCAGACACCCGCTCCGGCAGCGCTCCCAAAGCCGCCGACCCCGCTCCGGCGCAGCGCCCTGGGTTGGACGATGACGTGGTCGGCAAGGCATATGACAGCCGTCTGATGCGGCGTCTGCTGCGCTATCTTGCTCCTTACAAGCTGCAGGCCTTACTGTCCGCACTCGCCATCCTGATCAAGTCCGGCTCCGATGTTTTCGGCCCCTACCTGGTTAAAGTGGCCGTTGACACCTACTTCGCGCCTACCGCGGGCAAGCACTCCTGGCTCAGCCATTACCTCAGCCGCGATCCCGCCGAGGGTGTCACTCAGATCGGCCTGCTCTACCTGTTCGCCCTTTGCCTCAGCTTTGGGCTCGAGTTCGTACAAACCTACCTCATGCAGTGGACCGGCCAAAAGATCATGTTCGACCTCCGGTCGCAGATCTTTCGCCACCTCCAGCGCATGCACGTTGCGTTTTTCGACCGCAACCCCGTCGGCCGCCTCGTCACCCGCGTCACCTCCGACGTCGACGCTCTCAACGAGATGTTCACCTCCGGCGTGCTCGCCATCTTCGAGGACGTCTTCGCGCTCACCTACATCATCGCGATCATGCTTTCGATGAGCTGGCCGCTGGCGCTGCTGACCTTAGCCGTGCTGCCGGTCATTGTGTACGCCACGCAGCTATTTCGCAACCACGTGCGTGATTCGTACCGCCGCCAGCGCGCCGCCACCGCCCGCATCAACGCGTTCACCCAGGAGTACATCTCCGGCATGAGCGTGGTGCAGCTGTTCAACCGCGAGGCCCGCGCATTTCGCGATTTCCGCGCCATCAACGACGAAAACAAGCTCGCCTGGACCGACGCTATCTTCGCCTACGCGCTCTATTATCCCGTCGTCGAGCTGCTCAGCTCGCTCGCGATCGCGATGGTGATCTGGTTTGGTGGCCGCGCCGTGCTCAACTCCGAGCGCTTCCATTGGATCTCCGCCCATCACTGGGTGCCGCTCGGCCCGGTTCCCTTCGCAGGCGACTTCCACCCGCACCTTAGCCTGCTCGGCACAGTCAGCATCGGCGTGCTGATCGCATTTATCCAGTATGCCCAGCGTTTCTTCCGCCCCATCCAGGATCTATCGGATAAGTACAACATCCTGCAAGCGGCTATGGCCGCCGCCGAGCGCGTCTTTAAACTGCTCGACACCGAGCCCGAGCT
>CAXTTZ010000110.1:0-9718 GCA_964247325.1 uncultured Acidobacteriaceae bacterium
GACATGAGGTGGACCGCCTCCACGCATGCACCGGGTGCAGTGTAGATATCGTACCCACCCGAAACATAAAAAAAAGAACGGAACATGGCAAAACGCGAGCTCTCCGCGGTACCTGTCCAAGTCTCAGCGCTTGGATCAGCTACGGTTGCGGAGCGGGTTGAGTACCTTTGCCGGGCGTTGGCGTTGTCAACGGCCAAGGCGTCGAAGCGCACGGTATCAGGCGGGCGGGAGGCGCAGGTCGCCGCCGGTCATCTCGGGAGGAAGGCCGAGGTCGAGCAGACCGAGGATGGTGGGGGAGATGTCGCGCAGGGAGCCGCCTTCGCGCACGGCGAGCTTGCGGCCTTGATCGGTGACAAGAACAAAGGGGACGGGGTTGGTGGTGTGGGCGGTGTGAGGGCCGCCGGTGGCGGGGTCGATCAGCAGCTCGGCGTTGCCGTGGTCGGCGGTGAGGATCCAGCGGGCGCCGGCGGCGCGAACCGCACTATAAATGCGGCCGAGCTGCGCGTCGACAGCCTCGACGGCTTGGACTGTAGGCTCGATCTTGCCGGAGTGACCGACCATGTCGGCATTGGCAAAGTTGACGATCACGACGTCGAAGGCGCGGTCGCCCAGCGAGCGCTCGACGATGTCGCCGATGCCGGCGGCGGACATCTCGGGGGCGAGGTCGTACGTGGCGACTTTTTTGGATTGGACGAGCTCGCGATCCTCGCCGGGGAAGGGTTTTTCGATCCCGCCGTTGAAGAAGTAGGTGACATGGGCGTACTTTTCTGTTTCGGCGACGCGAAGGTTGCGCAGCTCGTGCCGCGCCATCACATTGGCGAGCAGGTTGTCCATGCTTTCGGGCGGGATGACCATGGGCAGCGTGTAGTTTTTGTCGTACTGCGTCATAGTGACGAAGTGGAGGTCTTCGGGCACGTCTTCGCGCGGGATTTCGAGCTCGAGTTCGGCGGCTTTGGGGAGGTCGAGGCCGGCGGTTTTGGTCAGGCCGCTGCGTCGGGCGAGCACGCGGGTGATTTGGCGCACCCGATCCGCCCGGTAGTTGAAGCAAAGCACAGCGTCGCGGTCGCGGATGCGCGCGACCGGCTCGCCGTGCGCGTCGATGCAGACGAAGGGCTCGATGAACTCGTCGGTAACCCCATTGTTGTAGCTTTCGCGGACGCGGGTGATGGCATCATGGTACGCACCGCCCTCAGCTTGGCCGCGGACCATGGCGTTGAAAGCCTTGTGTTCGCGCTCCCAGCGGAGGTCGCGGTCCATGGCGTAGTAGCGGCCGCTGACGCTGGCGAGTTGGCCGACGCCGTACTCGGCGAACTTGGCGGCGAGCTCTTCGAGGTATCCAGCGCCGGAGGTCGGCAGCGTGTCGCGGCCGTCCAGGAAGGCATGGACGAAGACGCGCCGAAGACCACGCTGGGCGGCCATGCGCAACAGCGCGTGAAGATGGCGCTGGTGCGAGTGCACCCCGCCATCGGAGACGAGGCCGATGAGGTGCAGGGCTTGATCTTCGAGCGCAGCGGCAGTCATCGTAGCAACCAGCGTGGGGTCGTCGAAGAAGACACCGGAGGCGATGGCCTCATCGATGCGCGAGATGTCCATGCGCACGATGCGGCCGGCGCCGAGATTGAGGTGGCCGACCTCGGAGTTGCCCATCTGGCCGTCAGGGAGGCCGACAAAGTGCTCGCTGGCGCGGATGAGCGTGTTGGGGTACTCGCGCAGGAGGCGGTCGTAGTTGGGCTTACGCGCGAGGGCGATGGCGTTGCCCGCGGTTTCGGCGCGGTAGCCCCAACCGTCGAGGATCGTGAGCACGACTGGGCCGGATCTTCGTTGCGACATGGGCTTACTCCGCGCAGTGGACGGCTTGGCGGCCGAGAAAAAGGGCGGCGCCGCCGAGCTCTTCTTCGATGCGGAGCAGCTGATTGTATTTGGCGATACGGTCGGTGCGGGAGGCGGAGCCGGTTTTAATCTGGCCGGCGCCGGTGCCAACGGCGAGGTCGGCGATAAAGGTGTCTTCGGTTTCACCGGAGCGGTGCGAGATGATCGAGCTGTAGCCGTGGCGGCGCGCGAGATCGATGGCGTCGAGGGTTTCGGAGATCGTGCCGATCTGGTTGACCTTGATGAGGATGGAGTTCGCGATGCCGCCGTCGATGCCCTGCTGCAGTCGCTTGGTGTTGGTGACGAAGAGGTCATCGCCGACGAGCTGGATCTTGCGGCCAATGCGTTCGGTGAGCATGCGCCAGCCTTCCCAATCGTCCTCGGCGAGGCCGTCTTCGATGGAGACAATGGGGTACTGGCGAGTCCAGCTTTCCCAGTAGCCGGCCATCTGTTCGGAGGTTTTTTCGCTCTTGTCAGACTTCTTGAAGACGTACTTGCCGGTGGTCTTGTTGAAGAACTCGCTGGCTGCGGGGTCGAGCGCGATGGCAATCTCTTCCCCGCTCTTGTAACCGGCAAGATGGATCGCTTCGAGGATGACCTCGATGGCTTCAACGTTGGATTTGAGCGAGGGGGCAAAGCCGCCTTCGTCGCCGACCGCGGTGTTGTAACCGCGCTTTTTGAGCACGCCTTTGAGCGTGTGGAAGACCTCGGTGCCCCAGCGAAGGGCGTCGGAGAAGGTTTCGGCGCCGACGGGCATGACCATAAACTCTTGGAAATCGACGTTGTTGTCGGCGTGCGCGCCGCCGTTGAGGATGTTCATCATGGGCGTCGGCAGCAAGCAAGCGTTTACACCGCCGAGGTAGCGATACAGCGGCAGGCGAAGCGCTTCCGCGGCGGCGCGTGCCGCGGCCATGGAGACCGCAAGAATGGCATTGGCGCCGAGGCGGCTTTTGTTGTCGGTGCCATCGAGCTGAAGCATGGTGACATCAAGGAGCCGCTGGTTGCTGCTGTCCAGGCCTTTGAGCTCAGGGGCGAGCACGCTTTCGACGTTTTCGACGGCTTGAAGTACGCCCTTACCGAGGTAGTGTTCCTTATCGCCATCGCGCAGCTCCACGGCCTCGTGCTCGCCGGTGGAGGCGCCGCTGGGGACGGCGGCCCGGCCACGCACGCCGCCCTCGAGCACCACGTCGGCTTCCACGGTCGGGTTGCCGCGGCTATCAAGGATCTCCCTGGCGTGAATGGAGCGGATCTCGGTCATCATGGGTGCGTTCGGTCCTTTGCTTTCGTTTCGGTGGCCCGGGGAGGGCGCGTGGGCGATGCGATGCTGCAGGCGTTCGGCGAGCTGCGGCCGGCGATCCACACGGATCGATGCCCCGCCCTGCCCGAAGATGCTTTCAACTAACTCAGCCATCGCTTGGTTCCGGCTCATTCTAGCAAAGGCTTGCGGCGTGGGCGGGTTAGGGTTCGAGGATAGCCGGCCGGGGGGGGGGGTCTCCCCCCCGGGGGGGGGGGGGGGTTTGTGGGGCCGGGGGGCGGGGGGGGGGGGGGGGGGGGGGGGGGGGGGGGGGCGGGTTTGGGTTCGAGGATAGCGGGTCGGCGCGTTTGCAAACGCGCCGGGGTTTGCGGCAGTTTTTCCAGGCCCGGGCGCCTGTGCAGCGGCAGGGTGAGGCGGATGCGGGTGCCGCGGCCGGGGCGGCTGATGATCTCGACCTCGGCCTGATCGCCGTAGAGCACAGCCATGCGCTCGCGCACGTTGCGCATGCCAATGCCCATGCCGCCAGGCGTGCTGGCGCCGCGGCTTTCGGGGAGGGCGCCGCGGCTTTCGGGGGTTGTAGCGCGTTCGGGGCTGATGCCGACGCCGTCGTCTTCAACCTCGAGCACAAGCTTGGTGCCGGCGAGATGGCCCCGCAGCGTGACCGTGCCGCCGCGGATACGCGGTTCGAGGCCATGCTTGATGCTGTTTTCGATCAAGGGCTGCAGGAGCATGCTGGGGACCTCGAGCGACAGGACCTCATCGGCCATCTCCTTGACGACGCGTAGTTTGTCGCCGAAGCGGATGACTTCGATGTCGAGGTAATCGTCGGTAAAGGCGAGCTCTTCTTCGAGCGGGACAAAGGCATCGCCGCCGTCTCGCTCGCGGAGCAGGGTGCGAAGGATGCGGCCGAGTTTGACGATCATCTCACGGGCGAGCTCGGGCTCGGAGCGGATGAGCGAAGCGATGGAGTTGAGGGTGTTAAAGAGAAAGTGGGGGTTGATTTGGCGCTGCAGAGCGTCGAGGCGGGCTTCGAGCAGAAGTCGGCCCTGTTCTTCAAGTTTGCGCTCGATGCGCACGGCGTTCCAGATCTTGAGCGGGATGCCGACCAGAACGGGGGTGCAGGCGCAGACGAGCAGCTCCAGGGTCCAGTGGGGCGAGCTGAGTTCGAAGTACAGCCGCGGCCGAAGGCGGGCGAGCTCGCTGGCGCAGAGCTGCGTGGCGGTGAGCAGGACAAGCAGCGTGATCTGGCGGTCGAGGTGCGGATGGCGCAGAGTGCGGCGAACCCAACGGTAGATGCTGAGGTCGACCAGCGGCGAAAAAGACCAGATGTCTTCGGCGTTGACAAAACGACGGAAGGTGCGGAAATGGAGGGCGAGGGCGTGGTTGACCGGATGGGCGAGCCAGTCGTGGTGGCCCAGCGCGGGCAGAGCCAGGAACGCGCCGCCGTGCGCCGCGGGGCCGCTGCCGAGTAGGAGCCCAAGGAGTGCCGTGACCTGGAGCGACAGGTCGGCGGCAAGAAAGTTGGGTACGCGCACGCGAATCCACACGCCGAGCATGAGCGGAATGCACAGCCAGGCGAGCAGCTTGAGGGTTTGGGCGCGGGTGCGCTCTTCCAGCAAGAGAAGATGTTTAAAACGCACTGAGCGCGCCAACGAGCTAGCTACGGCCGCGGCCACGCCGAGCTTGACGAGCAGCGAAATGAGCAGCAGTTTCGAGTCGGTGGCGTGCACAGGTTTTACTGTACGCGCGCGTTTGGGGGCATGGGCAGCTGAAGGAATCTGCATCCGCAGGAGAACCGGAGAATCTATAGCGGAAGTATGCCAATGCTTAGCGTCACCAAGATCGCCGACGCCGATTTTCCGACCCGTTGGGGTCACTTTCGCATTCTGGGGTTTGAAGGGATACCTGAGCCGGGTAATCCCACGCGAAAGCCGCTGGAGTCGGCCGTCGCTTTGGTCATGGGTGACGTTTACAGCGCGCCGCCGATGGTGCGAATCCATTCGCAGTGCTTGACCGGTGATGTATTTCATTCGCTGCGTTGCGATTGCCACGACCAGTTGCACCTGGCGCTGCGGCGTATTGCGGCCGAGGGTGCTGGCATCTTGCTGTATGAGCAGCAGGAGGGCCGCGGGATTGGGCTGATGGCCAAGCTGCGCGCCTATGAGCTGCAGGATCGGGGCATGGACACGATCGAAGCCAACCATGAGCTGGGCTTCCCTACCGATCTGCGCGCCTTTGAGCTGCCAGCGGCCATCTTGCAACAGCTTGGCATCAGCGCGGTGCGGTTGATGACTAATAATCCGGAAAAGGTAACGGCGCTAGAGGAGGCGGGAATCACCGTGGTGGAACGGATCAGCGCTGCGATTCCAAGTGAGCCTACCTTTGAACGGTATCTGGAGACTAAGCGAGAAAAGCTGGGGCATCTGGTGAGCTGAACGCTCAATGGTTTATCCAAAGTGGACACAAGCGCGTTTCTCGGGTTTTGTGTGTGATCGCTAGGGAATCCTGCCGGCACTCCATTACGGCATCTGGGGCGCGCTTGTACGAAGCATGCGCGAAGTCCACTCGGCTCTGGGCAGGCCGCCAGCAGCTAAAGCTCCAAGCTCTCGGTCCAAATCGTAGGCAACGCGCCGGATCGTGGGTGTTCCGTCGTCAAGGATCAGATAAGACGCACGAGGATCGCCATCATAAGAGAGACCCACGCTGCCTGCATTGACCAGTGTCTTCGGTTGCCCGGCAATGGTCCGTATAGAAGGGCGATGAACGTGCCCAAACACAACGACCGACTTGTCAAGAGAGCCGTAGGCGAGTTCAAGATCGGCGTCGCTCGCGCTCTCCGCAGGGGCTAGCCAGCAATTCTGCGGGCTTGCGTGAACCAGCGCGAAGCTCTCGTATTGCACGATCAGCGGTAAGGTCGTGAGCCAGGCGAGTCTTGCCTCACCAAGGCTCTGACGAGTCGCGAAAGCGATGTCGCGAACTGCGTCCCAGATGGCACGAGGAGCAGACGAAGCATCGGCAAACTCCTCCAATGAGGCGGGCGCAACGAGCATCTGGTCGGTATTGCCCATGACACCAGCCCACCCGCGGTCGCGAACGTAGTCTAAAACCTCCGCCGGGCTCGACCCCGCGTCTGCTAGATCACCTCCATGGAACACCAAGTCAGGCGAGGTCTGCTGCAGGTCAGCGGCAACCGCTTCGAGTGCGGTACGGTTTCCGTGAATGTCGGAAAGAACCGCTATGCGCATAGCTCAGGGCTCCTCACGAATGATTCCTTTTCTACCGATTAAAAAACCGATTTGGAGCATGATAATTCATGCAAAGTTGGTTTCTGTTTGTTCATCCGGCAGCAAGCAAGCGTCCGGAGTGAAATGAAGGACGCTTCCGCTATACGCGCTTTTACAGACTTACCGTGTCCAGAGCTGAAGCTGCACTATGCCCAGCGCCAAAGGCGCATTACATAATAACCTGGGGCGTTAGTCCCAGGTAGACGGCTGAGGAACTGAGGGCTAAAAACCCGGCGCATAGGGCTGGGTACACCCATGCCGCTCCGCTATAAGAGGCGAATCTACACAAAGATCCCTTCCCGAAAAGCCCTTGAGAGCTATGCTGAATAGCAGATCCTCGCCCCAAGGTACAACACGACTCGAACCCTCTACGCCGTCCCATCCGCTCCCACACTCGCCACTACCTTCGCTGTCGTCACCATCTGCCCCACGTGTCGTTGCGTGTGCTCGGCGCAGTGCACCAGCAATCCACCCACGGTCGTGGGCAACTGCTTTCGCCCAATGCCCCGCGCCTCCCCATAACGCGCCGGATCAAACCCGCGCACCCGCTGCTTCGCCGCCCAAAGCCCATCCCGAAACTCCTGCATCACCTTCCCGGCCGTTCCCGCGTCGTGCTCGGTCCCAAGCGCCGCCAGCTGCGCCCCGTCCAGCATGCGTCCCTCCGCATAGGTCAACAAACGATCCAGCGACCGCACGGTATGCCGCAGATGAAACGCCACCGAAGGCAATCCATGCGGCCGCGCAAACATCTGCTCCTCGCCAAACGGCGCAGCCCACCGTTCGGCATCCTCCCCGGCTTGCTCCAGCGCATGCACCACCGCCCGCCGCAGCGGATCCAGCCCCCCATGCGTCCCTCGCATCCACGGTTCCACTTCCGCCTCCGTTGCGTGTCTTCGTGACCGAATCGTTATGATAAAAACTGAGGTCCTGAGTCCAAAATCTCAAAAGAGTCATGCTGAGCGAAGCGAAGGACCTCTGTGTTTTGCCGGGTGCCTCAACACTTTTCAGGCATACTTAAAAATCTTTCGCTAAGCCCAGAGTCAGAATGACATCAGGTTTGGCAAGGAACGCAGAACTCAGGACCAAGGTACCCTTCTAAGTCCTTTTCCGAACGTACTTTGGACCAAAAGTACCCAGGGGAGGGTACCTATAACCCCTTGCGCTGCCGAAACGCCCGCACTACGTCCGCAGGGTCTCGATGCTGGCCATCGACGGCGAGGTTCATGGCCCGCATCTCGTCTTCGCTGACCGCGCCGGCAAGCCGCTCCAGCGCGCGGCCGATCGCGGGGTGGCGAGCGAGGGCATCTTCGGAGACCAGCGGCACGGCGTCGTAGGGCGGAAAGTAATGGCGATCGTCGATCAGGGCGACAAAGCCGAGCGCTTGGATGGCGCCATCGGTGGAGTTCCCCGCGACGACATCGACCTGGTGCGCGCCGAGCGAACGGTACAGGAGGCCAAGCTCCATGGTGCGGGGTGGCCCGGCGAAGCGGAGATTGTAGGCGGCGGCGAGCCCGGGCAGGCCGTCCGGACGTTCGGCGAACTCGTAGCCGACGCCAAGCCGCCATTGTGGGGCGACGCGGGCGAGGTCGGAGAGGGTATGCAGGCCAAAGTGCTGGGCATCATCGGCGCGGATGACCAGCGCAAAGGTGTCTTGAAAACCCAGGCTGGGGCCGACGCGCACCCGATAACGCTGCGCGTAGAGTCGGGTAAGCGTGGCGGTGACGGCAGCGCTGCCTTCGGCGGTGCTGCGCTGGGCCGGGGGTGGGAGCGGCTGCTTCAGGATGGCGGTGAGCGCGGTGCCGGTGTACTCGACGTAGCCGTCGATGCGCCCGGAGACGAGCGCCTGCTGACAAAGGTAGCTGCCGGCCAGCCAAAAGCGCCGATCGACTCGCCCGCCGCCTTCAGCTTCGATCTCCTGCGAAAAAAGTTCACCTAAGATCACCTGTTCGCTAAAGTTTTTCGCGCCGATGACGATAAGGGAGGTACGGGGAGGAGCACAGGAAGTGAGAAAGAACAATAGAAGCAGAGCAGAGATGGTTTTCAGAAGCGCTGTCGCCCGTTGAGGCGAACGCGGTTTTGATGTGCCCAAGATCTTTGACAACGGAACGAGAAAGCACATGGGTTTAGGCTCGTCGCACGGCCAGACGCTTTTCAGCCAAGCCGAGCAGCGCGTCGGCGGCGAGCGCGAGCAGGGCGGCTGGGATGGCGCCGGCAAGAACGAGGCCGTTATCGACGCTCGCGACGCCGCGGAAGATGAGCTCGCCGAGGCCGCCCGCGCCGATGGCCGCGGCAATGGTGGCAACGCCGACGCAAAGGACGGTGGCGGTGCGCAGGCCGGCGAGGATGATACTGGCCGCGAGCGGCAGTTCAACCTTCCAGAGGCGCTGTGTGCCGGTCATGCCGAGCGCATGGGATACGTCGATCAGCGCGGGGTCGACGCCGCGGATGCCGGCGTAGGTGTTGCGCAGAATGGGCAGCAGCGCGTAGCCGACCAATGCCACGATGGCCAACCGCGCCGCGCGGTCGCCCAAAAACGGCACGGGCAGCAGCAGGCCGAAGAGCGCGAGGCTGGGGACCGTTTGCAGGATGTTGGCGACCGTGAGCACGGGGCGCGCAAGTGCTTCGCGGCGCGTGAGCAGCACGCCCACTGGCAGGCCAATCAACGTGGCCCACAGCATGGCGCTGCCGGTGAGCCAAAGGTGCTCAAAGGTGAGCCGTCCGATCTGGGCACCGTAGCGATGCAGGAAGGGGAGCATTAGGCGAGCTCCCCTCGCGCTGTGGTGCGCGGCGCGGAGAGGCTAGTGGCCTCCGGTACCGGCGCGTGCTGGCGCGGCTCGGTGGCGCGGACGTAGGCTTGCAGGGCCGCATTGGAGGAGGTGCGTACCTCGGGCGCTGGGACGTCAGCGGCGACGCGGCCGTCCTGCATGAGCACAACACGGTCGCCAAGGAAGAGCGCTTCCTGCAGATCATGCGTGACCATGAGCGTGGCTGTGCCGGCTTCGCGGAGCAGGTTGTACAGCATACCTTGCATCTCGGCGCGGGTGAGTGGGTCGAGCGCGCCGAAGGGCTCGTCCATGAGCAGGACCTTGGGCGCGGTGATGAGCGCGCGGGCGACGCCGACGCGCTGGCGTTGGCCGCCGCTGAGCTGCCACGGATAGCGCGGCAGCAGATCGGGTTCAAGGCCGACACGGCGGAGCGCAGCGGCGAGCTGGGGTTCACCTTGCGAAGCAAGCCGTTGGCCGGCGATCTCGAGCGGCAGCCTGAGATTGCGCGCGATGGTCATGTGCGGGAACAGGCCGGTCTCCTGGAT
>CAXTTZ010000111.1:0-9657 GCA_964247325.1 uncultured Acidobacteriaceae bacterium
CATCGTATGCCGTCGTCCCATGGCAGGGCGGCTGGCTGGTCTTTCAACTTTAGGTAACCCATTTCAAATCCCAAAGGACGGATTGGCATGTCTGCTTCAACTAAATCATTAGTTTTTAGAGCAAAACGTTATGTGGCGCCTGCTGTTTTCTCGGCCGTTGTGGCTGTGGGCGCGACGGCTGTGATGAATCATCCGGGGGTGCACGCCTCGGCCGTGACCGCTTCGCCGCTGGATGATCGGAGCGTAGCGGCACTGACGTCGCTGGACCAAGCGATGGAAGCTCTGGCAGGGCGGGTGTCGCCGGCGGTGGTCAATATTGCGGTGACCTCGACGCCTTCGGCCGAGGAAACCGAAGAGCGCGGGGGAGAGCAGGGCCTACCGCCGGGGCTGCAGCAGTTCTTTGGGCCGGGAAGCCCGTTTGGCGGCGGTGGGCGGATACGGCCGGCGCAGCCGGAGCTGCAGCACGGCATCGGCTCGGGCGTGATCTTGTCGCCGGACGGATATATCGTGACCAACAACCATGTGGTGGAGGGCGCCAAGGAGATCCGCGTGACATTGCATGACCGCCGGGTGCTGACCGGGCACGTGGTGGGCACGGACAAGCTGACCGACTTGGCCGTGGTCAAGGTGGAGGCGCGCGATCTGCCAGCAATCAGCTGGGGTGACTCGAGCAAGCTGCAGCCGGGGCAGACGGTGCTGGCCTTTGGCAGCCCGTTTGGGTACTTTCGGGACTCGGTCACGCGCGGCATTGTGAGCGCGGTGGACCGGCAGAACCCGTATGCCCGGGACGCGCGGCAGCCGGGCGGCTACATCCAGACCGATGCGGCCATCAACCCCGGCAACTCGGGCGGACCGCTGGTAAACGCGCATGGCGAGCTGGTGGGCATTAACACCTTCATCATCTCGGACAGTGGATCGTTTGCGGGCGCGGGCTTTGCCATTCCGGCGCAGCTGGCGCAGGCGGTCACGACGCAGTTGATGGCGCACGGCAAGGTGGAGCACGGATATCTGGGCATCAGCATGAACGATGTGACGCCGGATAACGCGCACTTCTTCCGCCTGCCGGACGCTTCGGGCGCGATTGTGGCCCAGGTAACGCCAGATTCGCCGGCGAGCCGCGCGGGCTTGCAGCAGGGTGACGTGATCGAGCAGTTCAACGGGCGCAAGGTGGCCAACGGCGGCGCGTTGCAGGTGGCGGTGAGCGAGGTGGCGCCGGGTACGACCTTGGCTCTGGGCGTGCTACGCAACGGCAAGCCGCTGACCGTCAACGTGACGGTGGGCTCGTTCCACGCGAACGGCGAGCAGGTGGCGGCGAACAACGGCGAAGGCGCGCCGCAAAGTGGCAAGCTGGGGCTGGCGGTTGCGGACCTGACCCCGGAGGCGCGGCAGGAGCTGCATGTGCCGGAGACGGTGCATGGTGCGGTGGTCGAGAACGTGCGGCCCGCGAGCCCGGCCGATGACGCCGGCTTGCAGCCCGGGGACGTGGTGCTGGAGGTGAACCGGCAAGCCACCGGCTCGGCCGACCAGTTCGTAAGCAAGGTGCACGGCACGCCGGCGGGCAAGGACATGCTGCTGCTGGTGTGGTCCAAGGGCAACGCGAGCTACCGCACCTTGCATGCGGACGGCGCCGGGCAAAACGGCTAGACTGAAGACGCATAAGGAAGAAGAGCCGCTGCGCAGTGTGCTGCGGCTTTCTTCTTTGTGGCCGGTGCACCCCCTCCGCTTATGGCTCTGCTTGCGCGTCCCTCTCCCGCCACGAAAAGCGCTCTGCTGCTGCGGGACTCGCTGACATTTTTGGCGCTCTTGGCGGCAACAGTGGTGCTGTTTGGCGTAACGCACCTGCTGTTCGGCAGCTTTGAAGAGCATCGGCAGGTTCTTGGCCGAAGTTGGTCTGAGCGAGGGCGGGCGGCGCTGGCGGCGGGCCGGCCGGAGGAGGCCGTCGCCGATCTTCGCACCGCGCTTTCGTTTGAGCCGGATGCGCGAGCCGACCAGCTTGCCTTGGCGGAAGCGTTAGCCGGCGCCGGCCACATTGAGGAAGCGACAAATTACTTTCTCAATTTGTGGGAGACGAGCCCCGGCGATGGCTTGTTGAACCTGCAATTGGCGCGGTTGGCCCGCAGAGCGACTGACCCAGGCAAAGCCATCGACTTCTATCGTGCCTCGATCGTGGGGACGTGGCAGGGCGACGGCGTGGAGCGGCGGCGGACCGTGCGGCTCGAGCTTGCCGATTATCTCATGAGCCGGGGCAACCTGCCTGCCGCGCGCGCGGAGCTGTTGATCGGGGCAGGCAATGCGCCGCAGGATCGGGAGCTGCAAGCTTTTTTTGGAGACAAGCTGGCGGCGGCGGGAGACCTTCGTGACGCGCTGCACTGCTACAAGGAGGCTTTGGCAGTGGACCCGCATGGTCGCGATACCCTGGAGCGCATCCTGCTGGAAAAGGCGGGCCGGTTGAGCTTTCAATTGGGCGAGTATGGCCCGGCGTACAAGCTGCTGTCGGCTGCGTTGGCGTTGCCGCAACCGGCGATTCGCAATACCCGCGAGACGGGCAGTGACGCCACTGCCGTGCAGGAGCAAGCCTCGCAAGGAGCTTTGGAAGCGCTTGCGGCTGCGGCGCACCGCGCGCCGCAGTTGAGCTTGTCGCGCGATCTGCCTGCCGAAGAACGCGCAGCGCATCTCGTGCTCGCTGGGGGGATCGCGCAAAGGCGGCTTGCGAGTTGTGCGGCCACGTTGACCGCCAGCCAGGGAATACTGGCGCAAGCGCAGCGAGACGCCCGCAACCAACCCGGCGGTGCCTTGAATGGGTTGCAGGCGCAATGGACAGCGGCTCGCAAGTCATTGCGGGCTGGCGTGTTACAGGGGGACGCGGCTGCGGCGGACCACGTAGCGGAGCTGATCGGCGCCACCGAGGGGCAAGCCGCGGAGGTGTGCGGCGTGCCCACCGGCGATGACGCCCTGCTGCTCACCCTCCTTTCTGCCGGGCAAGGTGGCGGCGCATGAGCGCCGGGAGCACAGCCGCCACTGTCGAGGCCGTTGCCGGGGCAGCGCAGACCATCGCGGGCGCAACGCACACCGGAAAGGATCCGGCGAAGTTTGCTCCGGCGCGGGAGGAGCGGCTCTTTTTGCTGCTGTCGATATTTATCGGCATCCTTTCCGGGCTGCTGGTGGTGTCGTTTCGAATGGCGATCGAGTGGCTGAGCGTGCTGCTGCTGGGGTCATCGCCGGGGCCGCGGCAGGTGCGATTGCTGGTAGCGCCGGCGGTGGCGGGGTTGGCGATCGCGCTGTTGACGCGATTTGTGTTTCCGCAGGTGCGGGGCAGCGGCGTCAACCAGACCAAAGCGGCGCTGTACATCCATAACGGCTACATTTCGATCCGCACGATGATCGGCAAGTTTCTGCTGGCGTCGCTGGCGATCGGCAGCGGCCACTCGCTGGGGCCGGAGGATCCGTCGCTGCAGATCGGGGCGGGGGTGGCCTCGTTTATCAGCCGGCGTGTGGGGCTGTCGCGGGAGCGGCTGCGGGTATTTGCGCCGGTGGGCGCGGCGGCGGGGCTGGCAGCGGCGTTTAATGCGCCGATCTCGGCGATCCTGTTTGTGATTGAAGAGGTGATCGGGCAGTGGACCTCGGCGGTGCTGGGGTCGGTGGTGCTGTCGGCGGTGTCGGCGGTGGTGGTGGCGCGATGGTTTTGGGGCGCGCAGCCGATGTTTCGCATCCCGGTGGTGAACCTGCGTGACCCACGTGAGTTGATGGCCTATGCCGTGCTCGGTTTGGTGGGCGGAGCGGCGTCACTGCTATTTGCCAAGGCGCTGGGGACGCTGCGGCCATTTCTGCGGAGCCGGCCGGAGTGGGTGCAGCTGCTGGAGCCGGCAGCGGCGGGGCTGCTGGTGGGCGGCATCGGGTTCTTCGGGCTGCCGGAGGTGATGGGCGCAGGGTACGGGGCAATCGACCAGGCGATGCACGGGCAGTTTGCCTTTCGGATGCTGCTGCTGCTGGCATTGTTCAAGATTGTGGCGACGACGCTGTCGTTTTCAAGCGGGACGCCGGGCGGGATGTTTGCGCCGACGCTGTTTGTGGGCGCGATGTTGGGCGCTTCGGTGGGGTCGTTTGAAAAGATCTTCTTTCCGTCGCTGACCGGGTCGGTCGGCTCCTACGCGCTGGTGGGCATGGGGGTGCTGTTCGCGGCGTTCTTGCGCGCGCCGCTGACGTCGGTGTTTATGGTGCTGGAGGTGAGCGGGAACTATTCGATCATCTTGCCGGTCATTCTTGCCAACACAATCGCGTATCTGATCTCGCGGGCGCTGCAGCCGGTGCCGGTGTTTGAGCTCTTCACGCACCAGGATGGGCTGTATCTGCCGTCGATGGAGGAACAGCGCGAAGAGACGGAGCTGCACTTTGAGGACGCGTTGCAGCCCGTGTCGGCCCCTATTTTGAACGGGACAGAGACGCTTTGGAGCACCAAAATGCTGCTCGATCAGCCCGAGGCCGTTGCGGCCAAGGCGCTGCTGGTGCGCTGCAGCGATGGGCTTTGGTATGCGGCAACGCGAGAGGAGCTCGAAGCGGCGCTGGCGGGGCTGGAAAAGCCGGAAAGCCCCGGCGCACAACAGGCGCTGGAAGCGCGGCTGGGGCCGGAACGGACGCCGTTGATCTTTCCGGATCAACTGCTTTCGAGCGCGCTGCCGCACTTTCGGCGATGGCCGTTGTTGCCGGTGCTGAACCGGGCGATTCGCGGGGCGCTGGAAGGGGTCCTTACGCTAGAGGATGTGCTGAAGCGGTTCCAGCAAGGGTGATTTTGCGGACAATATCAAGGAAACACGGCCTTCTGTGAGGTGCAGAAGGCCGTGCGGAGGATATTGCTTGGGTCAGAGTTTCTGCATATTGGACACGTACACCGTGATCGGCGCAGAAACGGTGGTGTTGTTGCCAACATCGTGTGCCCAAATCTGCAGCACGTGGTAGCCGTTGGAGAGCGTGGTCGTATTGAGCGGATAGGTGAAGGGCCCGGAGGTCAATCGCTGTGTGCCGACCTCGACGCCATCGACCATGAGGTAGGAGCCGGCGGAGTCGAGAGGAACATTGACCTGACCGACCACGTTGAGGGTACCGGAGACCGTGACCCCGGCGGCTGGGGAGAGAATAGCGACTTTGCTCGTTGCCGCCGCGTTGACCACGAGCGGCACACTCACAGAGGCGCTGCTGTAATCTGCGAGGTCTGAGGGGGTAAAGACGGCCGAAAGCGTGTTGGTCCCAGCGTTCAAGATCGTTCCGACTGAGGGGGTGTAGGCAAACGTGCCGGGAATGCTAGCCGTGGCGTTGAGCTGCGTGGAAGAAAGCGCGGTGCCGGCAACGATGGGAGCAGGGGAGCTCCAATTGAGCGTTGGGGTGGCTGCGGTGATCGTGAGGCTGCGCGTAAGGGAGGCAGGGCTGTAGTGGGTTGTGTCGACCGGGGTGAACGTTGCGGTGAGGGGCGAGGTGCCTGCACGGAGCACCGTTCCGGCTGCGGGTGAGTAGGTAAAGGTGCCGCCGAGGTTGGCCGTGGCGTCGAGCTGTGCCGCGGAAAGGGCTGTGCCATAAGCGATGGGCGACGGCGTCGGCCAGGCAAGCGTAAGCGTAGCTTGCGCGGGCGCGACCGGTGCGGCGACGCCTGCGGCCTTGTAGATGGACACAAGCGCAGGATCATTGCTTTGCCAATAATCGGCGTGACCCATCAGGATGTCACCTTGCGCCACGGACTGGGTGAGCTGCGGCGTGGCAGCGGCCAGGGTGCTGGGGGCAACGTCGTTGATGAGATTGGCCCCAAAGGCGTGGGGGTACAGGCTCAAAATGGAGGCCGGGGTACCGAGGTCGCCATGGAAGATAAAGGTGTAGAACGGGGCGCTGTAGGCGTAGTACCGCGGTGTGCTTTCTTCGGGGACGAAGAGCATCTGCGGCAGGTCGGTGATGAGCTGCTGGTAGATGGCGGGGTCGAGGGTGCCGCCGTATGCGTCTACGTTGGAATCGACGTAGAAGACGGTAACTCCCCAGCGGCTATTGGCAACACGCGCCTTGGTTTCAAGGTTGGCGATGATGGCCGCGTTGCCGGTCAGCGTGACCTGGCTGGCGGTGCCGTTCGGGCCGAGGGTGAAGCGTTGCGGACGGATGCAAAGACCGACGCGTAGGCCGGCGTTGGTCATGGTTTTGAAGTAGGCATCGTCGAGTTTTTGGCCGTAAAAGGGCGAGGTGTGGTCGGTGATGGTGGAGTCCATCTCCGGGGCGATCGTGGCGATCTGGTCTGGGGAGCAGACATAGCTGGTCGTTTGCGGGTACTGTTCGCCTTCCAGATCCCAGGTAATCACTCCTTGCGCGTTAAGGTTCTTTGCGTTGGACACATTGGAGGCTGCCTGGGCCAGCATACGCGTCTGAAAGGCTTGGAGGCCCGCCGCTGAGGTGATGTCCACGGACGCGTCGTTGAAGTAGCGGCGCGGGTTGGTAGGGAAGCCTCCGGGTTGGGTGATATCGCCGCCGCCTGTAGGCGAACTGGCCAGATACGCCGTACCAAGGATGCGTTTATCGGTCCAGGTCATCTGGCTGGGATACGTGGCCGCAAAGCTCGCGTAGGCGTCGGTCACCATGGCCGGCGTACCTTCGGGCGTGAACCGTAGCGAAGCGGTGTAGGTAAAGCTGGAGCCGGGCTGTACAGGGATGTCATTGTGGGGCAGAAAGGCAGCCAAGCCGTCCGGCGCGGTGCTGGTCAGGATGGGGGAGTAGGTGCTGGTGCCTTGCACCTTCCAGCCGCCATAAAGGGCTTGGCTCTCTTTGGGGAGAACGGCGGTGACGATGCCAGTGCCGAAGTCGGCTGCGCTCACGCCGGGAGCGGTGGTGGTGATGGCGTATTGTGTGTAGCCATGAAAGCCGGCCGGATCGACCGGGAAATGCAGGGCGAAGGGAAAAATCTCTGCACCGTCGAGGATGATGCCGGACCCGGTGTTGTTGTTCTCGGTGACGACGATGTCCAGGTTACTGCCGTTTTGGACAAATTGCGTGGCAATCGAGCCCCAAGAGAAGCTATAGGTTTCGGTCTTGGTTTGACTGTTCCACGACTCGCCATTGTTGCTTTCTCCCCAACCGGTTTGGCCGCTGCTGAGGACGTTGCCGGCAAGATCGGTAGCTTTCAGGTGCCAGATGTGAAAGGTGTCGGCGGGGAAGAGAGCGGTATTTTCTAACGTTGTGCCGTTATAGGCGATGGTTTGAACACCTTTGGATCCATAGGTGACTTGCAAGCCCTGCCCAAAAACAGTGGAGGCGCTTGCGACCAAGAGGCCGAATCCAAGCAAGTGGCGTTTGCGGAGGAGAAAAGAAGAAAAGGCAGAGTTAGAAAGAAGGCTTGCAGGGCTGGTAAGGTCCTGCCGTCGTGCGACTTCAAAAGCGTGCATGTTCCTTGCAGTTTAGGAATGCAAGCGCTACCCGACATCACACAGAAGTCCCATGGACAATAACTTTTGTGTCGTTTGAGTAAAGGATGCCGAAATGAAATCTACTTTGTAGAAAGGCATGTTTTTTGCAAAAAGGTGGAGCGGACTTTAGCCGCTCCATCTCTGCTCTAGAATCAGAGCTTATACGCCGATGGTCTCCAGGTAGCGTTCCACCTCGAGCGCTGCCATGCAGCCGGTGCCTGCGGCGGTGATAGCCTGCCGGTAGCGGCGATCCTGGATGTCGCCACAGGCGTATACGCCCGGTAAGGGCAGGCCAAGGCGCGTGACGAAGACGTTGCGATCGGTTTTGATAAAGCCGTCGGCGTCGAGGTCGAGCTGCCCGTCGAAGGCCCTGGCGTTTGGCTCGTGGCCGATGCCGAGGAACATAAAGCTCACAGGCAGGGTGGAACGTTCGCCTGTCTTTTTGTTGAAGAGCTTGAGACCCTTTACGTCCTTTTCTTCCACACCGAGCACCTCTTCGACGAGGGTTTCGGTCAGGAAGACGATCTGTGGGTGCTCCTGGGCGCGCTCCAGCATGATCTTGGAGGCGCGAAATGTGGAGGAACGGTTTATCAGGGTAACCTTTGTGGCGAAGCGGGTGAGAAACAAGGCTTCTTCCATCGCCGAATCTCCCCCGCCGACGACGGCAATCTCTTTGCCGGATGCGAAGAACCCATCGCAGGTCGCGCAGGAGGAGACGCCGTAGCCGATCAAGGCCTGTTCGGAGGGTAGGTTGAGCCAGCGCGCCGAGGCTCCCGAGGCGACGATCAGGGTTCGTGTTTGGATCGTGTCCGCACCGATCTTCAGCTCAAAGGGAGTTTTGGTGAGGTCGACGCCGGACAGGTGACCCGTGCGGAACTCCGCGCCGAAGCGGCAGGCTTGTTCCTTCATGTTGTCAATGAGTTGCGGACCTTGGATGCCCTCAGGCCAGCCAGGAAAGTTTTCCACCAGGGTGGTCATGGAGAGTTGACCGCCCGGTTCATGACCTTCGATCACGAGGGGCTTGAGGTTGGCGCGTGCGGCATAGATGGCCGCGGTGAGTCCGGAGCATCCGGAGCCGAGGATCACAGTATCGCGAAGGGTGTTCTGGTCAGACATGGCTGTGTTTTGATTCCCGCCGGGACCGAAAGTTGCAGGCGTGCCAGGCGCCGGAGCGGGCATGCTGTGGCCTTCACCGCATCTGATCTTTTTGCGATCCAATCCACTGGCAGCTTGTAGCATCAGGACATGGCAAATCTGGTTCTGGTCTATGGCATGCGGCTGCTTCCGGCCGATGAGGTGGCAAGCGTACAAGCGGCTCCCATCCAATTGAAAAACGGCAACGACGCGCAGGTCACGATGCATATCCTGGAGGGCAGCCGCGAGCAGATCGA
Organism: uncultured Acidobacteriaceae bacterium; assembly: GCA_964247325.1. Taxonomy (GTDB): domain Bacteria; phylum Acidobacteriota; class Terriglobia; order Terriglobales; family Acidobacteriaceae; genus Granulicella. The sequence goes on from CAXTTZ010000111.1 coordinate 8,819, forward strand.
ATCGCAGCTGCGGTTATCTTTGGACGCCTTTTTCGACTTCTACCCAGAGCTGTGAGGCTTTGCATTCCTTTTCTTCTGAACTATAAGTTTAGCGAAATTGAACGGTTAAGCGTACGACGTTCGTTGTAGGGCAGGGCTTTTCTGTCTCAAAGCTGGACACCGCTGCAGCTTTGGTGATTTCTGCCGAAAAGGTGCATGGAGGCGTCGAGCACCATGCAAAGGCGGAAGGCAGCGAGCGAATCGTTACGGCTTGGCACGGGATGGGGTACGCGCACGGTAGCAGTTGCTGTGGGTTTGGCCGCTTGCGGTTTGGTGGGCAGGGCAGAGGCGCAAGGAACGAGCGCGGCCCCGGCAACCGGTTTAGCCCAGAAGCTGCAATCCATGGCGGCCCGTGCCGGGTCGATCTTCTGCGGGCAGGTGATCTCAGTTGAACCGCGGGAGGGCGCCGTTGAGATTATCTTTCGGGTGGATCAAGCCGTTGCCAACGCCCCGGAATCGACGTTTGTGCTGCGGGAGTGGTCCGGGCTTTGGCCGATGGGGCAGTACCGCTTCGTTGTAGGGCAGCGTGTGATGCTGTTTGCAAACCCGGCCGCTGCAGGGGGCTACAGCTCGCCGGTGGATGGTGCGGAAGGCGTGGTGCCGCTAGTGGTGCAGGGCGCGGACGCCCCGGCGCTGCTGGATGTGCGCCGGCTGGCGGCGTCGCTGCTGCGAACGCCGACGACGCCGCTACCGACGGAGGCGGAAGGGGCTGTGCAGCTGGCCGACGTTCTTGCGCTGATCGCGCCTGGCGCCGCGGACGGCGCGATGGGCGCGCCGGTCCGCCCTCCCCTGCCTGTGCG
>CAXTTZ010000112.1:0-9547 GCA_964247325.1 uncultured Acidobacteriaceae bacterium
GACGGGCGCGGTGGTCGGCGGCGGCGTGGGCGCCGCCGTAGGCGCGCTGGCCGGTGCGGGGGTGGCCACGGCGGTGTATCTGCGCCGGGATCTGCAGGAGCATGTGCCCGTCGGGACGGATGTGGTGTTTGCGTTGGATGAAGGGCTTACGGTGACGCCGCGTTAGGGGTGGTTGATTTCTGGGTCGGAGTTGTGGCAGCTCGAAAGGCAGATCCCTCCGCTTTGCTACGGGATGACAACAAGACGTAACCACGGGATGAAAATGACAACTCCGGATAACGCTGTTACTGGATGACTTGGGAGAGAAGGCGCTTCCAGTTCTTTTGGTTCCGACGGAAGCTCTTTTTTAAGTCGTCTAGGGTGCGTTGTAGGTCGTTGTTATCGCTCATGCTGCGCCAGGCGGGATTTTTGCTGAACCAGGGGTAGTTCTCGTTCCCTAAGTAGATGGCACGGCGGAGCCAATGGAGCGCTTCGCTCTCATCGCCTTCCACGGCGAAGTAGGTGGCGAGGCGGTAGGCCATTTCGCTGTCGGCCTCGGCGGCGGCTAAGACATCTTCTAGGATGAAGCCGGCGGCGCGCTTGCGGTCGCCTAACTGCGTGTAACACATAGCAATGGTGGGAAAGACGATACGCATGGTGGGGTCGTCGCGGACGACGCCTTCGAGGGTGTCGATGGCGCGAGCGAGTTGGCCGAGGCGCATCTGCTGATAACCGCGCGAGATACGAAGCAAGGGCTGGCGAGGCTCAAGAGTTAGCCCCTTTTCTATCTCGTCGCCGGCAATCTCCAGCTGGTTCTGGTATTGGTAGACGCGGGCGCGGTGGTTATAGATCATGGCGGCGCTGGAAGGGTTGAGGCGCAGCGAGGTATTGAACTGGTCGAGCGACTCCTCATAAAGTCCGTCGAGGCGCAGCGTTAGGCCGGCGACCAGGTGAACGTTCCAATCGTTGCCGGCGTCTTGCAGCAGGTGCTCGATGCCGTGGCGGGCGCTTTCTTTCTCGCCGCGGGAGAGCAGCATATACACACGGTATAGGTTCGCCTCGACAGAGGCGGGCTCGCCCTCGAGAGCGCGGTCGAGCGCGCGACGGGCTTCGAGGACGTGAATTTGCCCCCCAAGGCCGTGCTGGGCGTACTGGAGGTGGGTGATGCCGAGCCCGGACCAGCCCGGGGCGTAGCCAGGGTCGCGCGTGGTGACGACCTCGAAGAGCTCGCGGGCGCGGTTGAGGTCAGCGCGGCTGCCGGTGCGGTTCATAAAGGAGGAAAGCAGGGCGCGGGCCTGGAGGTAGTCCTCCGAGACGGCGTTGCCGAGCGCGGCGGTGCGGACGCCGTCGCCCGCGGAGCCCTGGAGGGCGCCGGCGCCACGGAGTTCAGCGAAGACCTCGTCGCAGATCTCCGTTTGGACGGAGATGAGATCGAAGCTCTGAACATTGATGGAGCCGCCGGTGCGGACGCTTTCGCCGCTGACATCGAGCAGCTGCCAGTTAAGGTCGAAGCCGCGCTCCGAGCGGAGAAAGCTGCCAGCAAGGACGAAGTTGACGAGCAGCTTGCGCCCGATGCTGAGCGGGTCCATTTGCCGGGCAGCGACGTTCATCAGCGAGCTGGTGGGGCGGACAACGAGCGAAGGGACCTTGGCGAGGCGGGCGCCGAGGGCATCAGCCAGCGCGGAGCCGTAAAAGGGCGTGGCGTCGGTTTTGCCGAGGTTGACGAAGGGCAGGACAACGATGCTGGTGCGGTGAGGCACGGCCTCGCTAGGGCTGGCGTCGCGAAAGCGCTCCGCGAGCATGGAAAGGATGCCAGTGGTGCGCTTTTCCTCCTCGGGGGTATTGAGCGACTCGCGCTGCTGCGTGGACATCGAGATGGCGCCCTCGCCGGGCATGCCGCCGACGTCGAGGTAGAGCTGGCGGAGGATGGTTTTAAGACCCTCGCGGACGTCGGCGGCGGAGGCGAAGCGCTCCGAGGGCTGCTTCTCGAGGCAGCGCAGGATGAGGCTTTCGAGCTCGAGCGGGATGTCGGGCACGGCGGCGCGCAGGGGCGGCGGCGCGGCAAACTGGATGGCGCGGATGCTTTGCAGCTCTTGAGCGTCGGGGCGCTGAAAGGGGTGGCGGCCGCTGACCATCTCGTACAGCAAAAGGCCGAGCGCGAAGATGTCGCTGCGGACGCTGCTTTGGCCGGTGACAAACTGCTCGGGAGCCATATACGCGATGGTGCCGCCGCGGGCGGTGTAGGTGGCGTCGGGCAGTGCAGGGTCGACCGGCTGGCCCGGCAGCGCGGGGTCGAACTCGACCTGTTCGCGCTTGAGCTGGCGGGCGAGGCCGAAGTCGAGAATTTTGATCAGGCCGCCGTCGGTGAGCATGACGTTGGCGGGCTTGAGGTCGCGATGAAAGATGCCGAGGTTGTGCGCGGCTTGGAGGCCGTCGGCGATCTGGGTGCCACTAGAAAGCACGAGCTGGATGCTGGCAGGGCCTTCGGCGATGACCTTGTCGAGGCTCTTGCCGGGGATGTACTGCATGACGATATAGGCCTCATCGTCCTGCTCGCCGACATCGTAGATGGCGCACACGTTGGGGTGGTCGATGGCGGAGGCGAGGCGCGCTTCGCGAAGCTGAGTGACGCGCATCTGCTCGGGGGTTTGGGTGCCGCGCTTGAGCAGTTTGAGCACGACGGGGCGCTCGAGGAGGGTGTCGTTGGCGAGAAAGACAACGCCGCTGCCGCCCGAGCCGATCTTGCGCAGGACCTCGTAATGGCGGATGACGCGGCGCTTCATAGGGGCATTATCGCAGGGCGGTGCATCGCTGGGGTGCAGGCGGGCTACCGAGACTTCGGGCAACGCGACGTGTGGATGGGCCGGGTGGTTGCCTCGAGCGGCACTATTGCCGAACCACGGAGACAGCTATTGTGGAGGCGTGTGCATCGTATGGTGTTCACCAAGTTTTCTCCCTGGCCCGCGCGGCTAGGACCTCCGAACGACCGGAACGGCATGCCAGCAACAATTCTTCTTATTGACGACAATGCAGTGCAGGCCGCCACGCGGCAAGCCATTCTGAAGCGAGCCGGCTTTTTTGTCATCGCCGTGCTGAGCCCGGAGCGCGCGCTGGAGCAGTATCGCAATCAGGAGTTCGCCAGCCCGGTGAGCCTGATCATCACCGACCACATTATGCCGGGGATGACGGGTGCGGAATTTGTTCGGGCGGTGCGGTCCTTCGACAAGGAGGTGCCGGTGCTGGTGATCAGCGGGCTGGTCGAGGCCGAGGATGAGTACGCCGGGCTGGGCGTGAACTTTCGGCTCAAGCCGGTGCTGCCCGATGACCTGCTGGCCAGTGTGCATCGGTTGGTGGAGAGTCGGGCGGCGCAGGGGTAGGAACGGACTTGGCTGCGAGCTGTAACAGTGGAACCGAAGATACCGGCGCCGAGGAAAGGATCATACCCTACCCTCCTCTTGAGTTAATGAATAAAAGAGCTTATCTGATCCCATATAGCTACTTCGTTGAGAGGTCTATGCCAAGTCTTGAGGGAAAGGTTGTTGCAATCACCGGCGCGAGCAGTGGCATCGGTGAGGCTACAGCCCTGGAGTTGGCAGGGCGTGGGGCGGCGGTTGTCTTAGGGGCTCGGCGTGAAGAGCGGCTCCAAGCGTTGGCAGCACGGATCGAGACCGCAGGTGGCCAAGTGGAAGTGCGAGTAACCGACGTTACGCGGCGAGAAGATTTAAAAGGCCTGGTAGGGCTAGCGGTCGAGCGCTTTGGGCAGCTGGATGCGCTGGTCAGCAATGCGGGTATTGCGCCAATCTCATTGCTGGAAGAGTTGCGCGTCGAGGACTGGGAGGCCATGATCGATGTAAACTTCCGATCAGTTCTGTACGGCATTGCGGCGGCGTTGCCGGTATTTCGGCGTCAGGGATTTGGTCATTTCGTGCATGTGGTGTCGACGGCGGGGCTGAAGATTTGTGCCGAAGCAGGCATATATATGCGGCGACCAAAAATGCGGTGCGGACCTTGTCAGAGGGGCTGCGGCAGGAAGCTGGGCCGCACCTGCGTGTGACGACGGTGTCGCCGGGGTATGTACAGACCGATCTGCCAAGCTCCATGAAAAATCCCAAGGTGCAAGCGCAAATACGCGAGGGGATGCGTACCATGGCAATTCCACCGGACGCCATTGCGCGCGGGATCGCCTTTGCGCTCGAACAGCCGGCCGAGGTGGATGTAAACGACATTGTGATTCGGCCGACGGCGCAGGGATAAGCGCGGGGCTGTGCTCAATTAGCCGAGGGGCGGTCGATGTGTGTAATAACGAGCACCTCGGCGGGGCCGCGGGTGGGTTCGAGCTTTAGGCCGAGCTGCTCTTGGATGGCGGTGAAGAGGGTGGGTGGAGCGCTAGGGTCGGCGGCTTGGGCCTGCTCGGTAGACCACTTCAGGCGAAAGTCATAGTTGCCGGGGAGCCCGGTTTGGTCGACGACAGGGCGCTCCATCTGCGTCTGCAGGAACTTCGCGAACTCGGGCATGGAGTTATTGGTAAGGCGCCAGTCGCTGATGGCGCCGCCGTTGCCGGTTTGATCCTGCCCGGCATTGGGATCGCTTGCGCTCTTCGTGAGCTTGGCGCCGCCTTTCGCGAGCCGGAGAGCGTAGATGGGCATCTCTTTCTGATCGCGGCGAATTTGCAGGTGGAAACGCTCAGTGAGCAGTTTGCGCAGCATGATGCGGTACTGGTCGGCATTGGGGGTGCCCTCAACGTCAGGGATGCCTTCGATGTCGTAACGGTCGGTTTCCAGCCATGCCGGAGCATTCACAATCTGCTTTCGCTGCAGGCCGTAGGTGAACACGAGCATAGACAGGACGGTTTCGTTGTGCACGAGGATGTGGCGGTCGTTGTTCTGGAAGCCTTGGCCTTGTTCGGCTGGGTCGCTGGGCTTGATGGTAGCGACCTCAAAGGCGGGGTCGGCCTTAGGGTCCATAGGCTGAACGGTTTGCGCGACGGCAAGCAGGGCTCCGAGGGGAAATACCTTCAACCAGGTCCAAAACGGCATGGCTTCTCCTTGCGCAGCGGCAGCTAGGGATAGAGGTATCACGAATCTCAGGAGGCTGCTCGACTTTCCGCCACGCTCCGGGATGGATGTTCAGCCTTGCCCTTTATGTGCTATCAGCAGGATGTGCCTTCGCAGTACGGGCGAGATGCGGAAATTAAGTAGGCGAAGACCTTCGAGAGCGTCCTGGAAGTTGAGTTGCCCGCGTCTCGACGCCTCTAGCAGCACAGCGAGTGTGCCGGCAATCGGAATACCTCTGGCTTCGGCAGCCTCGCGGCCTGCCCGCTCATCGACTAGGAGCAGGTCGGCGTGTACATTTCTCGCGAGGCTGATAGCTTCACGTTCGCCTGACCCTAGTTCTAGGGGCAGGGTTGGATCGAGCTGCTGAACCTGCTGCACATCGACCCACACGGGCGGATCTTTCGCCCAAGCTCTTACTTCAGGTGGAGCTTCGCTGTGTCTCAGTTCGGAAGAGACAGCCTGCGGAATCACCACGCGCTTGTAGAATAAGGCGAGCAGGTCAATGTATCCGAGCCGTATGAGGTAACTAAGAGGGCTGGTATCGGCAACAACGATCACGCGGATGGCTACTCGACTCGTTCACGAAGCCCGGTTAGGGTGGCTAGATCCTTGTCAAGGTCTTCGGGAGAGTAGTCGTAAACCTCGTGTTCACGGAGAAAGGCGTCGACCTGCATGCGGGTGCCGAAACCGAGCAAGTGGCGAACCTGATCCATCGTCAAGCGCCGCTCGCGGTAGGCTCCGGCGATCGACTCCTCCAGGAGTTGTCGCGCGGCGTCGCGGCCCACAGGCACAATACGGGCGAAAAACTCGTCGGGGATGTCGACAGTGACCTGCACGGAGTAAGGGTATCAGAGACACGGTAGCGCAAGTACATGAGCCTTATGAGCATCACGAGCCGAATACCGAATCTTCGTGCGAATAGCAGTTTAGGCGTGAGGTGTAGAGGTGAGTTTCTGCGAGAATGGGGGGTGGAAGGATGCCTTCGCATATGCCACATCCGATGCCTTCGTTTGGAAGTTTTTCGCTGCTTCTCGCGCTTGCCCTGAGTGCCTACACGCTGTTTGCGGGTGGGTTTGGGCTGTGGGCCATGGCGCATGGCCGCCAGCTGGCGGTAGCGCCGGAGCGGCTGCGAGAGACCGCGCGCCGGGCGGGGCTGGCGAGCTTTGCAGCGCTCTCGTGCGCAGCGCTGGCCTTGGTGTGGGCGGCGTACAGCAATGACTTCTCGGTGGACTACATCCTGCACCATACCAACCGCGCGCTGAACCCGGTGTACAAATTTTCGGCGCTCTGGTCGGGGCAGGAAGGCTCGCTGCTCTTATGGGCGTGGCTGCTTGCTGCGTATGGGTTTGTGCTGCGGGTGCGGCACAAGGTGGATGTGACGTTGACGGCGTATGCGTCAACGATCTTGGCGGGCATTCAGCTCTTTTTTGTGCTGCTGCTGGTGTTCGCGGCACCCCCGTTTGCGATCGTGGCCGGGCCGGTGCCGACTGATGGCTTTGGGCTAAACCCACTGCTGCAGTACCCGGAGATGGTGATCCATCCGCCGATGCTGTATCTGGGCTATGTGGGGTTTTCGGTGCCGTTTGCCTTTGCTTTGGGCGCGCTGATGATGCGGTACCCGGGCGAAAAGTGGATCCATATCACCCGCCGTTGGACGATGGTGACCTGGTTGTTTTTGACCTGCGGCATCTGCCTGGGCATGCATTGGGCGTATGCGGTGTTGGGCTGGGGCGGCTACTGGGGCTGGGATCCGGTGGAGAATGCCTCGCTGATGCCGTGGCTGGCGGGCACCGCATTTTTGCACTCGGTGATGATGCAGGAAAAACGCGGCATGATGAAGGTTTGGAATGTGTGGCTGATCTTTGCGACATTTCTGCTTTCGGTGCTGGGCACGCTGCTAACGCGGTCGGGGCTGGTGAGTTCGGTGCATGCGTTTGCGCAGAGCTCGATCGGCAACTGGTTCACGACGTTTCTGGTGCTGGTGTTTGCAGTGTGCCTGTTTACCTTTTTCCGGCAAAAGGACCACCTCAGGAGCGAGAATCGGCTGGAGTCGCTGGTCTCGCGTGAGTCGAGCTTCCTGTTCAACAATCTGATCCTGCTGGCGTCGTGCTTCACGGTATTGTGGGGCACGCTCTTCCCGGTGCTGAGCGAGTACGTGCAGGGTTCCAAGGTAACGATGGGGGCGCCGTTCTACAACCGGGTGATGGTGCCGATCGGGCTCGGGCTGATCCTGCTGACGGGGGTGGGGCCGCTGTTGGCGTGGCGGTCGACCTCGCTGCGGGCGCTGCGCCGGAACTTCGTGCTTCCCTGCTCCGCGGTGCTCGTAACCGCGGCGGTGCTGGTGGCCACAGGGCTGCGGCCGTGGCGGGAGGACGACCCAACCTCCTCGATTTACGCGCTGGTGTGCCTGTCGCTTTCGGTAGGTGTGCTGGTGGCGATCTTGGCGGAGTTTCTGCGCGGGGCCAACGTGGTGCGGACGCAGACCGGGCGCAACCTGGCGAGCTCTGCCCTGCTGCTGACGCGGCGCAACACGCGCCGGTATGGTGGCTACCTGATCCATTTTGGGATCGTGGTCATGTTTATCGGGCTGGCAGGGGCGGCGTTTAATCAGTCGCGCGAGATGCAGATGGGCTTTGGGGACTCGCTGCAGATTGGGTCGTATAAGCTGGTTTGCCAGAGTTATTCGGAGGACACGAACGGCAACTACGATACCGATTACGCGCTGATGGATCTGTACCACGACAGCAAATATGTAACCCGGTTGACGCCGGAGCGGCGGGTGTACTTCCCGGATACAGACCATGCGCAGGCTTCCACGGTGGTGGCGATCCATTCGACGCTGGCGCGGGATCTGTATGTCGTGTTTGAGGGACGGAACCAGGCCTCGGACAAGCCGACGATCAAGGTGTTTTTGAACCCGCTGGTGAACTGGATTTGGATCGGCGTGGGGATCGTGATCTTGGGGTCGGCGATTGCGCTGGCACCTTCGTTGAAGCCTCGAGCGCAGCGGGTAGCAGCGCCCGCTACGACGCCGGCGGCGGGGCCGGCCTTTGGGGGCTGGGTACCGGGCACGGCGGCGCCGGTGGTGCAGCGGACGGAGGCGGGCCGTGCGTAAGCGCTTGCTACAGATCATCTTGATCGTGTTTGCGGGCCTGACGATGCTAGGGGCCGGCAACCCGGCAAACCGGTTCGACAAGCTGGGTCACCAGCTGATGTGCACCTGCGGCTGCGGCGAGATCCTGCTCGAGTGCAACCATGTGGGCTGCCCGGTCTCGGGGCCGATGATCGACGAGCTGCACACGCAGCTGGCCTCCGGGCTGGCCAATCCTGGGGTGTTGAACTGGTTCGCGACCAAATATGGGCCGACGGTGTTGGCGGCGCCGGTGCGCGGCGGGTTCGACGTGGTGGCCTGGGTGGTGCCGTTCGCGGTGTTGGCGCTGGGGATTGGCGGCGTGGTGGCGCTGGTGCGGTTGTGGCATAGCCGGCACCGGACAGCGGCGGCGATGGCGGGGGTCACAGGATTTGAGACCACGGCGCCGATGCGCGACGACGTGCGGGAGCGGATTCGGCGGGAGACGCATTTCGATTTGTAGTGGGTGTGTAGGGAGCGGATCTCAGCGGTTAAGCCGCCGGTGAGGGCAAAGGGTTACTTGGGGTGGCCAAAGCCACCTCCTTCCCGTTCTTGGTGAACGTTGCGACTGAGAGAATGGGCTCGGCGCGAAATTTCCGCTCTGTTCGCCGAGTTGTGCAACACTGAAGGGCCATGACGCGCCTGGAGCTATTGCAACTCGTGGTGGCCCGCGCCCGTGCCAACGGGTTTGAGTTTCGGCGATGGTATACGGGGCGGCTCAGCTTGCCATGGATCAGCAGCGAGGCCGCGCTAACGCTGCTAGACGGGCAGCGGCGGTACTACGCGCTGGTATTTGCGCACGACTTTGCTCGGGCGTTTTGGAAGGCAGGAACAGACATCACCTTTGAGGTGCCTGAAAACAGCTTTGAACGGACCATGCCAGATGGGACGCGGCGGGTGATTCACCGCAAGCCGTTCATTCGGCGGTCGTCCCGGCGGGATGTGTGGCGGTACCACCTGCGAGAGATGGCACTGGCTGAGGAGCCGCTGCGGTATCTGCGGAAGTATCTGCATATCGAAGAAGATTTGGATCCGGAAGAGAAGGTTAACGCGGCAAAGGTGGCAAAAAAAGCTGTGGGCAAGAAGGTGGCCGGGGTGCGGCCGCTGCCGGCGGAGCTGCCGGCATTTTTGCAGCGGCCGTATCGACCGGGAGGCCGGTAGGTTTGGGCGATGCTTTTTTAGCGTGTAATGCTCCGGACGAGAAGCAGATTCCCTTCGGGAATGACAACCAGAAAAGCGAAAACGCGAACGCAGGTTCTTTTCGGGAAGTGCGGGCCAAAGACGAAGGCAGCGCGGGGTGGGGACGATTTGGTTTAGCTGGCGCCGGTCATGTCTTTGAGGGCTTTTTCGGCGACCTTTCTTTGTTCGGGGAGGGGGTCTAGGT
>CAXTTZ010000113.1:0-9394 GCA_964247325.1 uncultured Acidobacteriaceae bacterium
GTGACGGTGCGGGTGGGCGAGAACCTGATCGAGTCGGTGATTACGCGGCATAGCGTGGAAGAGATGGGCGTGAAAGTGGGCGACCCCGTGACGGCGCTGATCAAGTCGACCGAAGTCATGATCATGACGGAGTAGGTGGCGAGATGGACGTAGAGCAGGACTTGCGGGTGTTGGACGAGCAGGAGCAGCGGCTGCGGTTTCGGAGCTTCAATGCGGACACGGCGTGGCGGCTGGGATCGGCGCTGCGGCAGCAGGTGCTGGCGCGCAATGCGGGGTGCTCGATGGAGATCGAGCTAGCGGGACAGCTCGTGCTTGCGTGCGTGACGGTGGGGGCGGGGCTAGCAGTCGCGAACCCGGGGCAAGCAAACTGGATCCGGCGCAAGCGAAATACGGTGCGGCATTTTGCGCGTTCGACCTATGCCGTGGGACGCAAGCTGGAGCGCGAGGGCGGCACGCTGCAGAGCAAGCACGGGTTGGCGGAGGCGGATTTTGTAGCGCATGGCGGAGGATTTCCGCTGTTGCTGGAGGGCACGGGCATGGTTGGGAGCGTGGTGCTTTCGGGGTTGCCGCAGCGCGAGGACCACAACATGGTGGTGGAGGCACTAGCTGAGGTGCTGGGGGTGGAGGTGCCCCGGTTGCCGTGATGGTACGGGTGAGCCGGCGGGCGGCGGAAACGCTGCGGAGCGGGCACGTATGGGTGTACCGGTCGGAGCTGGCGGCGGGTGCGGAGGCGGCAGAGCCGGGAGCGCTGGTGACCGTGGAGGATGCAGCGGGGCGGGCTTTGGGGACGGCGCTGTATTCAAGCTCGTCGCAGATTGCGCTGCGGTTGGTGTCGCAGACGCCGGGGCTGACGCGGGCGGAGTACTTGGCCGATCTACGGGCGCGGGTGGTGTCGGCGATCGCGCGGCGGCGGGCGGTGGCCCCGTTATGTGAGGAGCCGGAAGCGGAGACGACAGCGCAGCGGCTGCTGTTCTCGGAGGCGGATGCGGTGCCGGGGATTGTGGCGGACCGATACGGCGAGCTGGTGGTAGTGCAGTTGTTGACGCAGGGCACCGCGCAGGACGATGTGCGGACGGTGTTGGCCGAGGCACTGCGGGTGGTGTTGTGGGAGAGTGGGGAGCGGCTGACGGTTCCCCGGGTGGAGCGCTTAACCGTTTGGGAGCGGCCGGACGGGCGTATCCGCGAGTTGGAGCAGTTGACGGCGTCGCCCGAGGAGCCTTTGTTGCATGTGGGCGAGGGGGAGCCGGCGATGGCGGCGACCTTTGCGCTGCATGGACTGCGATTTGGATATGACGTAGGCGCGGGGCAGAAGACCGGGGCGTTTTTAGATCAGCGCCTGAACTACCAGGCTGCGGCAGACTGGGTAAAGCAGTCGGGCCGGACAGGCCATGCGCTGGACGTGTGCACCTACCAGGGTGGGTTTGCACTGCACTTGGCGCGGGTGTGTGAGCGCGTGACAGGGGTGGACCAGTCGCGGGCAGCGCTGGAGGCAGCGGATCGGAATCTAACGCAGAATGTGGGGCTGCGGGGTGCGGTGGACTGGATAGAGGCGGATGCCTTTGAGTTGCTGCGGGCGCTGGATGAAGCGGGGCGCGGCGGAAAGGGGCGGCCGGCAGGGCTGCCAGGGCAGTTCGATACGGTGGTGCTGGATCCGCCGGCGTTTGCGAAGAGCAAGCGGGCGGCGGAAGGGGCGATGCGGGGGTATAAGGAGCTAAATCTGCGGGCGATGCGGCTGCTGACGCCGGGTGGGACGTTGGTGACGTGCTCGTGCTCGCATCACGTGTCGCTGGAAGCGTTTACGGCGGTGCTGGCGAGTGCGGCGGCGGATGCGGGGCGGCGCGTACAGCTTTTAGAGACAAGGGGGGCGGCGCCAGATCATCCGGAGGTGTTGACGTTGCCGGAGACGCGGTATTTGAAATGTTTGATTTGCCGGGTGGAGTAGCGGCTAAACGGCAAACGCGGGGTGCGCGGTGGGATCGCAGCGTGGCTTGCGGTTGTAAGGCAGAAGCAGATTCCCTTCGGGAATGACAAGCCAAAGAGTCAAGGAAACGACCAGCTAGGTCCAGTAGAGGATGCGGGCGGTGGGGAGCAGTTCGGCGAGGGTGGCTTCGAACCAGGAGCGCATGTCGCGCATAGGATCTTTGGGGTAGACGTACTTGAAGCCGCCGAACTTATTGCGTTTTTGGGTGCGTTCTTCTTCGCGCATGTTGAGGGTGGTTTTGGGGTACCAGCTGAGCAGCACCTCTTTGGAGCCGGGCGTGAAGCGGTGCGTGATGAGCTCGGTGGTGAGATCGAGGTCGGCGATGCCGCGCACGGCGTCCGCCGTCGCGGAGAGCAGGGCGCGGTAGTCGTCTTGCCAGTTTTCGACGGGCATGATAGGCGCGATGGTAAGGCCGACGGGGTAGCCGGCGAGCGCCATGCGGCGGAGCGCGGCGAGGCGCTGGGCAACGGTGGCGGTGCCGCCTTCGAAGCCGCGCGAAACGCCTTGGGCGTTCACAGAGAAGCGAACGCGGATACGGCGGTTGTGGTCGAGCGAGAGGAGCGAGCCGACGCCGTCAAATTTGGTGGTAAAGCGAAGCTGGACGGGGTCGTTCCACTGCCCAAAGAAACGGATGGACTCGGCGAGGGCGCCGGTGAGGTGCTCGATGCCGAGCGGGTCGGTGTAGCAAGAGGCTTCGAAGGTGGTGCCCTCGTGGGCGCGCTCGGCGGAGCGTGAGGTGATCTTGCCGGTGCCGAGGTAGTTGCGAAGGTTTTCGAGGATTTCGGGCAAGTTGGCGTAGACGCGTGTGACGGGCGGGCCGGAAAGCGAGCCGGCGAGGTAGCAGTACTGGCAGTGCGCGGGGCAGCCCTGGGCGAGGTGGAATTGCCAATCGGCCGAGGGCGGAATGGGTTGCAGCTTGCGTGCGGAAGGCGGCGAAAGGACGATAGCGAGCGAGGTTTTGGCCTGGGCATAGGCGCGCTGTGCGGCTTTGCTGTCGGGCGGCGCGTCCTTGGGGATCGGGTCGGTGAGGCCGCGGAGCTGGTTCGATTTGAGGCGGATGACCTGGGCGCCAAAACTTTCGGCACGCTCCAGCATGAGGCGTCCATGGGGCAGCGCAAAGGCATCCGGTGTGATGAGGACACGGCGCGGACGCCAGAGTTTGGATTCTGCAGGAGCCCTGTCCGGGGCGGCGCTGGGCGAAGAAAGCGGCTCGGGGTCGGCATCCTGCAGCAGGGCGTCCTTCTGCTCGGGGAGCAGGTCGACGGTGGGCACGGGCGGATGGGCTGCGGTCGCCATGGTGATTAGATGATGGATTGTGGGGTGGGTACGGGCTCGTGTTGCGGGAGGCAAAAGTTTTGGGCATTCCGTTGAATGCAGGAGAAGACAGCTCAGTGAGTACTTTGAAAATGATCACCACTTTTCTGAATTTGAGTTGCTTTGTTCAAGTGTATGCAACATAACCGTGCTGTAACAGCTTCGGGACGGTAGTCTTTGCAGAAAAGGTGACCCCATGAGCTACAAACCTATGCTTCAACTCAAGCAGCTTTTCAATCTGCCCCGCGTCCTCCCGGCTCTCGTCGCAAGCCTGGCGATGGTTCCCGTACAAGCTCAATCCACGCCTTTTCCCTTGGGTGGATACTTCAATAGTCCTTATGACTCCCAATTTGCCCCCGTTTACAGCAGCTTTGTGCAGTTGATGGGAGCAAGTCCGCGGTTCATCCTCTATAACATAGACGTGCAAAAGCCTGTAAGCAACTGGCCCGGCAATGCCGGCTACGCCGCCGGGGCTCAGCAGGGGGGATCGGCTAAGACGGCTATTCCTGTGATTGGGTTTCCGATGCATTCCTATGCTTCAGGCTTGTCTGGCGATCAGGACTACCAGGCCTTTACCACTGGGCAGTACGATTCTTATATCCAGCAGGTCGTGCAGCAGTATCAACAGAACGGTTACAATACCCAGTATTACCGCATCGGCTGGGAGATGAACCTCACATCCCCGACGAATCCTTCTTCCACTGATTACACGCCTTCCTCTTTTGCGGGCACGGATCCGGCAACGGAGGCTGATTGGGTTGCGGCTTTTCAGCATATTGCGACAACGCTTCAGGCCGCCGGTAAAATGTACGGAGTAACAGTAAAGATCGTCTGGAATCCTAATGTTTCCAATGGGGACCACAGCAGCACACTGACTACGCTTTATCCCGGCGATCAGTATGTCGATGTTGTTGCAGCGGACATGTACGCCGGTATCAATCCGTATAGCTCGTCGACGGATCATTATTATGATTGGGACAAGAATGACGGCACCCAGGATACGCTGGCGCAGTTCATTGCGGACCCAATAAACCGGATCCACTACTGGAATTACCCTACCGCGAACAACGGAAGTCTGAACGATACTGATGTGGCTAACGTGAGCTTGCAAAAGCTTCTCGACCTGGCCAAGGCACATGGCAAACCGTTCGCTTTGGGCGAGACCGGAGCTGGAAATCCGGACGGTCACGATGTTGCTGATGAGGCTGCGTTTCCTGCTTGGTTGGCGCAAAAGCTCCAATCTTCAGGAGATTCCATCGCGTTTGTTAATCTATGGGACGCCAATGCCGCAGGGAACTACCTTTTTTCCACCACCGACGCGAATAAACCGAATGAAGCCGCGGCCTGGGCGCAAGGATTTGGTGCAGTGCAAGCTATCTCAAGTACAGCTTGGTACACCATCGCCAATACGAACAGCACGGATTGCATAGATGATAGCGGCTGGAATAAAGCTAATGGTACGCAGATCCTGCAATGGAACTGTGGAACACAACAATACAATCAGGAATGGCAGTTCCAGCCTACTGATAGCGGCTATTACACAATCACAAGCCGAAACGCCACGGGCAGCGTGCTGGACGTGATAAATAATGCCACGGCAGATGGCACTCACGTGCAGCTCTGGCAGAACTTTAACGGGGTCAATCAGCAGTGGATGCCTGTGGCTCTTGGGAACGGTTCCTACAAGCTTGTGGAGCGTGGCAGCGGCAAGTGCTTGGATGTGCCCTACGCATCCGTCAACGCGGGCGCCTGGTTGTGGATTTACACCTGCAACAACACTGGCGCGCAATCATTTCAGTTAACCGCTCAGCCATAACCCGCCGTACTCCGAGACGCAACCGAGTAAGGAACGATCCGCAAATAAGGCGAAGCGTGCTTCGCCTTGTTTTGTGCTAGCTATCTATTCAACAGTGGTTGCGACTGCCAGCGTTGAAGCGTTTTGAGGTTAGAGTGCTTTGCCTTCAGGTGTAGTCCTGGTTTTGGTAAGAAGCAGATTCCCTTCGGGAACGACAACCAGAAAAGAAAAGCAGGAACTACACCTATTGGGAGAAAGGCTCTGGATCTGTCGCAGACGGGATGTCGGCCTCACAGGCCTGAAGCATGCGCAGGCACTGGTGCTTCGTGGCGGGCCAGAACAATGGCTGCGACCAGGGCTGCCGTGAAGCCCGCAAGGGCGCCGATGCCGAGAGCCCAGCGCGGGCCGAAGTGGTTGGCCACCCAACCGACGGTGGGCGCCCCGATCGGCGTTCCCCCAAGCGCAATGCCAACCCGCAGCGCCATCACCCTGCCCCGCATGGCTGGTTCTGCCGAGAGCTGCATCAGTCCGTTGGTGCCGTTGGTAAACGTAAGGGAGGCCGCACCGACGACCACAAGAGCGGCCGCAAACCACCAGGACCCAGGCGCGAGTCCGGCCAGCGTACACCCGATTCCGAAGACGCCGGCTCCCACCAACAAGGAGACGAACCTTGGCTTTTCTCGACTGGCGGCAAGCAGCGCCCCTGCGATGGTGCCGATTGCCATGATGGAAGAGAGCAGGCCAAAACTTCGCGCATCAGCGTGAAAGACGTTGACGGCCATGGTTGAAATGAAGATAGGGAAGTTTAGACCAAAGGTACCGATCAGAAACAACATGATCAGAATGGCTCGGAGCTCGCGATGTTTCCACACGTAGCGAAGACCTTCCATGAATCCAGAGGTCGTGCGACTCGCCCTGACGCTTGCATGGAGTTCCGAAAGACGAAAGAAGTACATCGAGAGCAGCACTGCTCCGAAGGAGATCCCATTCAGAAGGAATGCCCAGCCGATACCAACCTTTGCGATGAGCAAACCGGCGACCGCAGGGCCGATCATCTGTGCCGCGTTGAAGGACGTTGAGTTTAGGGCAACGGCGTTGGAAAGGTCCCGGTCACCGACCATTTCTCCGATAAAGGTCTGTCTCACAGGGGCCTCGACGGCTGCGGCGCATCCCGACAGGAAGGCGAACACGTAGACCTGCCAGAGCTTGACGACGCCCGCGACCGTCAGGCCTCCCAAGGCGAGTGCAAGCACGCCCATGGTCGCCTGCGTACCCATCAAGAGCTTGCGTTGATTGAGGCGGTCGGCAGCCGACCCTGTCCATGGCAGCAACAGAAGTTGCGGGGCAAACTGCAGGCCCATGACCATTCCTAGCGCTGAAGCATCGTGGTGGGTCAGTTTTGTCAGCACGAGCCAGGCTTGGGCGACGCGCTGCATCCAGGTACCGATGTTGGAGACCAAACCGCCAGCCGTCCAGAGACGGAAGTTGAAATTTTTTCAGAGAGCGGAATGTGCTGGACGCCGGATGGGTCATACCTGCGCGGACGTGTTGCCGCAATGAAATGTGCCAAAGTGACGAGCCAGATACACACTGAGGAGCAACGCACCCAATCCAAATGCAAGAATGTGTCTTGCCGAACGCGGGTGAAACTTTCCAACCTGTGCAACAAGCAGGTAACTCACGACTAAGTTCACAAACCCCCAAAGGACGTCAACCGTAGAAGAGGAGAGCCCTTCACCCGGCGGTTTTGCGAAGGGGGTCTGAAAGGCGCGTCCCATGGTGCCCGCGGCCAGATGAGGAAGGGCGTTCGCCGCAAACACGCCACCAAAGAAATACGACACAAGCGACAGCCAGTTCATGCTGCAACGCTCCGCTTCTTCAGCAAAGAGAGGATCTTCTGCGTCGATCCTGTCTCACCAATTCGGGGAAAGACGTTCTGCACGCTGTGCTCGTGCGCCTCTTGGCGGACATCGGTCATGGCGTCCAGTGCGAGCGTCACATGAAATCCCTGCTCGTAGGCCTGGCGCGCTGTCGCCTCTACGCCGGCGGAGGTCGAAATGCCGGTGACGACTACCTGGGTCACCCCTTTGGCTTTGAGTTGCTCGTCCAAAGTCGTGGTGGCGAAAGCGCCCCAGCTTCGCTTCGTCACGAGGATGTCGCTGGGTTGCTGCGCCAACTCCGGCAGAAGCTCGGTCCAGTCTTCGGCGAAGGCCTCCGTATTGCGCGAACCCTGCTCCGTTCGGCCCGGTGCCCGTCCCGCTACGTTGACCAGCACGACCGGCAAGCCTTCCGCACGAAACGCATCGATCAACTCTCGAATGCGCGCTACAACCTCTGCGAAAGGATGAATAGTGGGATGACCGGCCAAACCTTTTTGTAAGTCAATCACGATCAAAGCAGTTATGGGATCAAGAGCAGTGAGCGGCATCGTGTGTTCTCCGAAACGGTAGCGTGACGTTATAGAAGCAGGACAAAGCGAATTAACTGGATGAATCTTCAACAAGCCGCTTCAGCAGTTCGAGCGAAGCCTGAAGCTTCTCCTGTTCGTGAAGGGAAAGCATTTGCGAAATCCTCCTCGTGAGCCAGTCTTGTCTCGCGGCTCGTCCTTCCTTGAGCCACTTAAGGCACTTGGGCGTGAGGCACATCAGGATTTGCCGGCCGTCACGGGAGTCTGGAGCCCCACCGACCAGGCCTGCTTCCTGGAGCGATGCGACAACAGCACTCATGGACTGCGGCCGCATCCCTTCGGCTCGTGCGAGGCCGGATACAGTGGACGATCCGTCCTTCTCCAATCGAAGCACCACAGCCACCTGCGACGGCGTTAGGTCGCTGGGTTCGCCGTGCTCGCGCAAACGCCGCTTGAGCTTGCCGGAAACGGTACGGATCTCAAGGGCAAGCGCGGAAGCGAGTTCGGTTTCAGGCGAAACGTTGGATCGGCTCACTGAAACACTGTGCCACATCTACAGCTAAACTGTACAGGCGGACTGCATGTGAGCTGAAAGATATTTCAATTTTGCATCGGTTGGATCGATGGTCAGGCTGCAGCTACGGTAGCGCGGCGGTGGCGCGGATGTAAGCTTTGGTGTCGAACTTTGTGGCGGCGCTTTTACCGCTCATGTAGCGGCGTTTGCCGAAGATCTTTCGTTCGGGCCAGGGGCGGTCGAATTTGCCGAGGACGGCCCAAGCAATGCCGGAATAGCCGTTGGGGTCGCGGCCGTCGAGGAAGTATTTGTCATTGAGGTAGACCATCTGCTGCATGGCGGTGGGGGCGTCGGGGGTCCATTCAACGATCTTTTTGCCCCAATACATGCGGAGGTAGTTGGGCATCCAGCCGTGGCGCACCATCTGGATTTGGGCGGCGTTCCACAGTTCGTCGTAGGTTTGGGCCGCTTCGAGCTGTTCGAGGGTATAGAGCTGATCGCGCTTATCTTTGTCGTGTTTGCTGATAGTTTCGGCGGCCCAGGTGTCGACGCAGCCGGGATTGTCGTAGTTGGGCTGGTAGCGGCAGAAGTTGACGCTAAGCTCGCGCCAGGTGATGACCTCGTCGAAATAGCTGTCACGCGCGGAGGCGAGGGCGGGGTTGCGCTCGACGGCGGCGTTGATGGCGAGCACGATGGTGAGCGGGCCGATGTGGCCGAAGTGGAGGTAGGGCGACAGCCGGCTGGTAGCTTCGCGGTCGGGGTGGTTGCGGTCGTTGGCGTAGCCTTCGAGTTTGTGCTGGAGGAACTCGTCGAGGCGACGCCAGGCCTCTTTGCGGCCGCCGCGCCAGTAGGCAACGGGGGTGACGGTGCGATCGAGGTTGGTCCAGCCGGCGGTCATGTCCTGGTGTGGGTCGTCGGCGAGCAGCCCGGGCGGCTGACGCCAGGGTATGTCGGCTTTGGGATTGGTGTAGGGGACGACGAAGGGGGGCATGAGGCGCTTGATGCGCGGGCGAGCGACGGCCCCGTTGTATTGGGCCTTTTCGAGCAGCTTGGAGGGCACGATAATATCGGCGTCGACGGTCCAAAAGGGAACCGTGAGCTTTTCAGCGCGTTCGACGCGCCACTGCTCGGGGGAGCGCATGGGATTTTCATCGCCGATGACCATGGCGGCGTGGACGTCGGCGAAGAAGCGCTCGTGGTTCTCGTTGGGGGCGTTGCGGAGGACGAAGCCGACGTTGCGCTCGGCACAGTCCGCGGCGACATCAACCAGGCCCTCATTAAGGAAGCCGTAGTGGCGGAGATTAGCATGAGGGAAGTTGCTGATACCGGCGAAGTAGGCGACCACGGGCAGGCCGAGGGCGTTGCCGAGAGCGATGGCTTTGT
>CAXTTZ010000114.1:0-9254 GCA_964247325.1 uncultured Acidobacteriaceae bacterium
CGCCCTTGACGATGGCCTCGTAGATCTTGGTGCGGCCGAAGACGTCGTCGGACTTGGCGGTGAGCAGCTCCTGCAGGATGTAGGCGGCGCCATAGGCCTCCAGCGCCCAAACCTCCATCTCACCGAAGCGCTGACCGCCGAACTGC
Organism: uncultured Acidobacteriaceae bacterium; assembly: GCA_964247325.1. Taxonomy (GTDB): domain Bacteria; phylum Acidobacteriota; class Terriglobia; order Terriglobales; family Acidobacteriaceae; genus Granulicella. The sequence goes on from CAXTTZ010000114.1 coordinate 147, forward strand.
GCTTTACCACCCAGCGGCTGCTGCGTGATGAGCGAGTAAGGCCCAATGGACCGCGCGTGGATCTTGTCGTCGACCAAATGCGACAGCTTGAGCATATAAATGTAGCCCACGGTGACGGGCTGCTCGAACTGTTCGCCGGTCATGCCGTCGATAAGCTGGCTCTTGCCGGAGCTGGGCAGGCCCGCGGCGGCGAGTAGGGCTTTGATCTCCTCTTCGCGCGCACCGTCAAAGACGGCCGTGCCGAACCAGATGCCGCGCTTCATGCCCGCAGCGACGCGCAGGGTTTGCTCGTCATCAAGGGTAAGCAGTTGGTTGAGCGCCGCGGTGCCCTTAAAGGCCTCACGGAAGATGTCGCGCACGCCGTTGGCGTCCTGGTTCTGCCGTGCAAGCTCGGCGACCTTTCGGCCGAGTTCGTGGGCAGCCCAGCCCAGATGCGTTTCCAGGATCTGGCCGACGTTCATACGGGAAGGCACACCGAGCGGATTGAGGACGATCTCCGCAGGCGTTCCGTCGGGGAGGTACGGCATATCCTCCTCGGGCAGAATGCGCGCGATGACGCCCTTGTTGCCGTGGCGGCCGGCCATCTTGTCGCCGACCGAAAGCTTGCGCTTCATGGCGACGTAGACCTTGACCATCTTGATGACGCCGGGCGAGAGTTCATCGCCCTTGCTCATCTTGGCAATCTTCTCGTTGGTGATCTTGCGCAGCACATCGATCTGGCGCGAGGTCATCTCCTCGATCTCGTCGATCTGCTCGTTCACGCGCGGGTCCTTGTCGGCGTAGCGAATCCGCTTCAGGTTGCGCGTGGAGATGAGCTCGATCTTGTCGCGGTCGAGGATGTCGCCCTTGGTGAGCAGCTTTTTGTTGGTGCGCTCATCGTGCAGGTCGAGCAGCACCTCCTTGCCGCCGAGGATGGATTCAAGGCGCTTGAGGCGCTCGTCGGTGAGAATGCGGATCTCATCGGCGAGGTTGCGCTCGAGCTTCTCGATCATCTCCTGCTCGATCTGCTGGGCGCGCGCGTCCTTTTCTTGCCCTTTGCGGGAGAAGATGCGGACGTCGACCACCGTGCCTTCGATACCTGGAGGGCAGGTCAGCGAAGCGTCGCGGACGTCGCCGGCCTTTTCGCCGAAGATGGCGCGGAGAAGCTTTTCTTCGGGAGTGAGCTGGGTTTCCCCTTTGGGGGTGACCTTGCCGACGAGGATGTCGTTGTGGCCGATCTTGGCGCCGATGCGGATGATGCCCGACTCGTCCAGGTCACGCAAGGCGTGCTCGGAGACGTTGGGGATGTCGCGCGTGATCTCTTCCGGCCCGAGCTTGGTGTCGCGAGCTTCGATCTCGAACTCCTCGATGTGGATCGAGGTGTAGTAGTCCTCGCGGACCAGCTTTTCCGAGATCAGGATAGCGTCCTCGAAGTTGTAACCACGCCAAGGCATGAACGCGACGAGCACGTTGCGGCCGAGCCCGAGCTCGCCCTGCTCCGTGCACGGACCATCGGCCAGAACCTCCCCTTTGAGCACGCGGTCGCCCTTGCGAACGACGGGTTTTTGATTGATGCAGGTGTTTTGGTTGGAGCGCTTGAACTTCGTGAGCTGGTAGATGTCGGAGCCGACCTCACGCGAGAGCTGCGTGGGGTGGTGCTCGCCTTCGACGCGCACGATGATGCGCTCGGAATCGACCGAATCGATGATGCCGTTACGCTTGGCCAGGATGACGGCACCGGAGTCGCGGGCGGTGACGCCTTCCATGCCGGTGCCGACGAAGGGGGCTTCGGCGACGAGCAAGGGCACGGACTGCCGCTGCATGTTGGCGCCCATCAGAGCGCGGTTGGCGTCGTCGTGCTCAAGAAAGGGCACGAGCGAGGCGGCAACCGAAACAAGCTGCTTGGGCGACACGTCGATGTAGTCGACCTCGGACTGTGGAACGAGGACGAAGTTGCCTTGGCGGCGCGCGTTGACCAGATCTTCGGTCATGCGGCCGGTCTGGTCGAGGTCGATGTTGGCCTGCGCGATGGTGTGACGGTCCTCTTCCCATGCCGACAGGTAGAAGGAAAAGGGCTCGAAGTCGACGGTGCGCTTCGCTTCCGAGCGAAGGCGCTCGTTGAGCTCGCGCGACTCCTGGACTTCGAGGGTGTCGCCCTGGCGAAGGCCGGACTCGCCGGCGTTGGAGACGGCAACGTAATCGAGCACGCGGCCGTCGCGGACGCGGCGGTACGGCGACTCAATGAAGCCGTACTCGTTGATCCGTGCAAAGCAGGAGAGCGATGAGATAAGACCGATGTTCGGGCCTTCCGGCGTCTCGATCGGGCAGATGCGGCCGTAGTGCGTTGGGTGGACGTCGCGGACCTCAAAGCCGGCGCGCTCACGGGACAAGCCGCCGGGCCCAAGCGCGGAGAGGCGGCGCTTGTGCGTGATCTCCGACAACGGGTTGGTTTGGTCCATGAACTGCGACAGCTGCGAGGAGCCGAAGAACTCGCGGATGGCGGCCATAACAGGCTTGGCGTTGATGAGGTCGTGCGGCATGGCCGTCGACATCTCCTGGTAAACCGACATCTTCTCCTTGATGGCGCGCTCCATGCGGACCAGACCGATGCGGAACTGGTTTTCCATGAGCTCACCGACCGCGCGGACGCGGCGGTTGCCGAGGTGATCGATGTCGTCGACCAGACCGATGTTTTTGCGCAGCTTGAGCAGGTAGCGAATGGTGCCGTAGAAGTCCTCAGGCGTGAGGGTGCGACGGTCGAGCTCGGTAGCCTCAGCAGACTCGTAGAGCTTGATGTTGAACTTGAGACGGCCGACGCGCGAAAAGTCGTACTTGCGCGGATCGAAGAACATGCCCTCAAAGAGCGCAGTGGCAGTGTCGAGCGTTGGAGGGTCGCCGGGGCGGAGCTTGCGGTAGATCTCGATGAGTGCTTCTTCGGGCTTGCGCACGGAGTCGCGGCGGAGGGTATTGGCAATGATCGAGCCGACGTCGTCGCGCTCGGGGAAGAAGACCTCGAGGGAGGCGACGCCGGACTGGGCGATTTTGTGCAGCTTGTCGGCAGAGAGCTCCTGGTTGGCCTCATACAGCAGCTCGCCGGTTTCGACGTCGACTACGTCGGCGGCGGTGATGGCGCCTTCGAACTCGCCATTTTCGACCTCAACGGCGGTAACGCCGGCAGCACGTAGGTTGCGCAGGGCCGAGGCGGTAATCTTTTTGCCGGAGGCGAGGATTTCGGCACCGTCCGCGCCCTTGATGGACGAGGTCGTGCGCGTGCCGAGGATGTTGGTCGCCTTGCCATCTTCAGTGACGGTCCAGGTCAGCTTGTTGTCGCGCACGGTGATCGTGTCGACGGTGTAGAAGGTTTTGAGGATCTCTTCGTCGGTGCGGAGGCCGAGCGCGCGCAGAAAGATGGTGCCGAGGAACTTGCGCTTGCGGTCGATGCGGACGTAGAGGATGTTTTTCTGGTCGTATTCGAACTCGACCCACGAGCCGCGGTACGGGATGATCTTGCCGAGGAAGTAAGTGCGGTTGTTGGCGGTCTCAAAGAAGACGCCGGGCGAGCGGTGGAGCTGCGACACGATGACGCGCTCGGTGCCGTTGACGATAAAGGTGCCGTTAGCCGACATGAGCGGGATGTCGCCGAAGAAGACCTCCTGCTCCTTCATGTCACGCAGGCTTTTAACGCCGGTTTCGGGATCTTTATCGTAGATTTTGAGGCGGATGGTGACCTTGAGCGGGGCGGAGTAGGTCATGCCACGCTCTTCGCACTCGGCCTGGTCGTACTTGAGCTGCAAGCCGACAGGGTCGCCGCACTTGGTGCAGAAGTCGGGGGTGTTTTTGTTATAGGTGCCGCAGAACTTGCAGAGCACATCACCCGGGTGGAACGGGTCGGTGATGACCATGTGGCCACAGGTGGAACAGGTAGTGCGGAGGTGGTTGAGCCCCTTAAGGTAACCGCACTTGCACTCCCAATTGCCAATGGTGTAGTCGACGAACTCGAGCTCGGAGACGTTGCGGAAATCGGTGATGGGAAAGACGGAGGTGAAGACGGACTGAAGGCCGTTATCTTCGCGCTCCTGGGGCAGCTTGTCCATTTGCAGGAAACGCTCATAGGAGCGGCGCTGCACCTCGATCAGGTTGGGGATCTGGATGCTGGTGGGGATTTTGGAAAAGTCGAGACGGGTGCGGATCGCGCGCGTTTCGGTGGTCGAATTCGACATGCTCTCTCCTGGTACAGGTATCGAGGCCTTTCGGAGCAGGGCCGCGGGGTGGGCGCGGTGCTGAAAGGGAGAAGAAGCCATGTACGGGCTCTTCTCATTGGACTCCGGCGCCATGGTTTGGGCACATCCGCCCCTCGTGGCGGGTGCGCTTCGGCGCGTCTTGCAAGCGACCCCAGCGAAGCATTCTGCGGGGTGGAAAGGGTGGGCAAAAATCAGCGGCGGAAAGTGCCCGGAACTCCGCGCGCGAAGGGCGGAGCGGGTCAGAGGGTAGGCTGCGGGAGCCAGCTACCAGAAACGGCGAAAGCGCCCCTCAGGTACGGTGACCCAAGGCGCGTGGGGATGGAGCGAGATAGGTTGGTGTTCCAGAAACGCTGGATAGTCGCCGCCTTTGAGCCCCTGCCCGGAAGCTCAAGATTGCCGCTGGTCTTGCGCTTCACCTCCGGTGATCCCGCCGCTCGGATCAGAAGGTGGCCGGCTTCGTAACTCGCGTGCCCAAGCGCGAGATAAACCGGAGACTGCCAAAGGTCTGTGTACGTCAGTTTATGTGTGTTGCAGAGGCTTGCTGGCCGAGGGTCAAAGCGAATGCCACGGCGTTACAGTTTCAAGCCGAGACATTCTTTCCAAAGACGAGAGTATCGCATGGTAGGGAAAATTGCAAGCGGCACGGAAACGGTCCAGGCGCGAGGCCCGGACCGTTTCCGCTTGCGTGGCGGGTTACTTGATTTCGACTGTGGCGATGCCGTCAAATTTCTTGGCGATAGCGGCCGCGTCATCCTTGGAGATGTTCTCCTTGAGCGGCTTGGGCGCGCCGTCGACCAGGTCCTTGGCTTCCTTGAGGCCCAACGCGGTGACTTCGCGCACGGCCTTGATGGTGTTGATCTTGTTGGCGCCTGCGTCTTTGAGGATGACCGTGAACTCGGTCTTTTCTTCAACGGGGGCCGCGGCTGCTGCGCCGCCGCCGGCTGCCGGCGCTGCCGCTACGGCTGCTGCGGCAGAGACGCCGAGGATCTCCTCGAGCTTTTTGACGAGCTCGGCTGCTTCGAGCAGGGTGAGGCTTGTGATTTGGTCTACCAACTGTTGCTGATCCGCCATGATGTGTCTCCGTTAGATTGCTAATATCGTGTGCTGCTGATTTGCTTTGCCGCGGCCTGCGTCGGCCTCGGATTGCTGTCGGTTCGCCGGGTTTCCGATGCGCTCAGACTGCGCCCCCGACCAAGCAAACAGCGAACTTGGTGGTTAGCCCTCGACCGGCTCGGTCGAGGCGGCTTCCCCGCCCTGCGAGGCCGTCACGTTTTCGGGCTGCGTCGCCGGGGCCGGATCGGCCTCCGAGGCCGGGTTGGCCGCGATCTGCTCGGTGGGCGTGGGCGCTTCTTGGGCGTGGGCCGCGGCGACCTGATCGGTTGCGGGAGTGGACGGCGCATTGACGGAGGCTGCGGCGGGATGCGCGGAGCCACCCTGGGCGGTAAATTTTTCCTTTTCTACCGCTTGATTGAGCACCACGGCCAGATCGCGTCCGGCTGCGTTGATCACCGTGGCGAGCCGCTGCGCGGGGGCCTGAATGAGAAAGAGGAGCTTAGAGAAGAGCTCTTCCTTGCCGGGCAGTTTAGAAAGTGCGTCGATCTCGTCGGCGGTGATGACTTTGCCGTCAACGATCCCGAGCTTAAAGGTGAACTCGGCGTTGTCTTTGACCCAGGTCGAGAGCGCTTTGGCGAGCGCGACCGGATCGCCTGAGGTGTAGGCGACCGCGGAGACACCTTTGAGGCCCTGCAGGGCTTGCTCGACTTTGGTGCCTTGCGAGCTTTTGGCAGCAAGGGTATTTTTGACGACGTGATAGGAGCCGCCGGCAGCACGAACGGTTTTGCGTAGGTCAAAATCTTTGGACGCGATCAGACCGGTAAATGTGCCGATGATGGCGGAGGTACTTTGTTCGAGGTCGGCAGCGAGCACGGCCACCTTTTTGTCTTTTTGTGCTTTGGTCAATGCCATAATAGTTAGCCTTTAGCTGCTAGCGTCTCTGCGACTAGCTCAAATGGTGGCGGCATGCGCCGAATGTCGATCTCCAGCCGCAAAGCAAGGCAGCCAGACGCCTTACGTTACTTGCTGGCGATGTCTGCCGTATCCGCTTCGAGCTCGATGCCCGGGCCCATAGTCGACGAAAGGATGATGCGCTTTACGTACTTGCCCTTGGCTGCGGAGGGTTTGGCCTTCACGACGGCATTGACCACTGTGAGAGCATTCTGTTGCAGCTTGTCGGGCGTGAAGGAGAGTTTGCCGACGGGCACGTGCACCAGCGCGGTTTTGTCGGCGCGGAACTCCACCTTACCGGCCTTGATCTCGCGGATCGCGCCAGCGACGTCGGTGGTCACGGTGCCGGTTTTGGGGTTGGGCATGAGACCGCGCGGGCCGAGCACCTTGCCGAGCCGGCCCACGGAACGCATCATGTCGGGCGTGGCGATCAGGGCGTCGAAGTCGGTCCAATTTTCTTTTTGGATACGCTCGACCAAGTCATCGCCGCCGACAAACTCAGCGCCGGCCGCTTCGGCCTCGCGCTGCTTGTCGCCCGAGGCGATTACGGCGACGACTTTTGATTTGCCGCCCAGGCCGTGGGGGAGGATCACGGTGCCGCGGACCATCTGGTCGGCGTGCCGCGTATCGACGCCCAAGCGCAAGGTAAGGTCGACGGTCTCGTCGAACTTGGCATAGTGCGCTTGTTGCAGAAGGGGAATTGCGTCGCCAATGGTGTACGGACGCTTTTCCACAAGCGCGCGTGCCTTGGCCATGTTCTTGGAAAGCTTACGAGCCATATCTGTCCTTGCCTGCCACCCCTGAATTTTCAGTCCCGTATTCGATCTCGGGTGACTGAAGAACATGCGCTGCTCTGCATGGGCGTGGTCTTGGCTGCTATCCGCAAAGAATTTGGGACAACCCTTTCACTATGACGCAAGAAGCGCTTTAGGTCAAGCCAATTTTGATTGTTTGATAGCCGGTGCGCTGCGGGGCAGCTTCTCGAAAGCGATGCAAGCGCGGGCGTCAGCCTCCCAACCGCGGAGGTGTTCGTCGGTAAGGAGGTCGATTTTGGGGCTGCCAGGGCGGCGAAAGTAGCCGACGCCGGGCTCACCGCGGTCTTGACGGACGACGAGTGCAGCCAACGGAGGCCAGCCGCGCAGGTCGCATAGGGCGGCGATTTCTGCCAGTGGTCCCCCGAGCCGGCGCGCTTCGACCGCCACGCCCGCGCGCTGGATGAGAGCGGTATAGCTGATGAGATAGCCGCCGGGGTAGAGCTTTGGCTCGCGGGGGATGCGCTCGCGGCGGGCTTGCCAGAAATGGTCGAGGAGGGCCTGGAGGAGGTCGCGAGTGGTGTCGGGGGCACGCGGCGGCACGGGTTAGCCCCAGATGCGGGTGAGGTCGAGCCTGAGGCCGGCAACCGGACCCTCGCCGAGGACGGCAGTTGCGCCTTCCACGATCTCGGGGGTATGGCCGGGACGATAAATTTCAACGATCTTACGTTCCGGGTCGATTAACCAGGCGAGCGCCGCGCCCTGTTTAAGCCACATAGCCATCTTGGCCTGTAGCTCAGGCAGCCGATCGCTCGGGGAGAGCAGCTCAATGATGAATGTGGGGCAAAGCGGGGCGAAGTGCTCACGGTCATGCTCGGCTAGCGCGTTCCACTGCTCCCAACAGACCCATGCAGCGTCGGGACTTCGCATGGAGCCATCCGAAAGCGTGAAACCTCCATTGGAGTCAAAGGTTAGACCGCGACCGTCCTGTTCGGCCCACTGCGCGAGCTGAACAATAATCCAGGTATTTCGGTGGCTTGTACCGACGCCAGCTGGACTCATAAGAACAAGTTCCCCCGTGCTGTCGCGCTCGATCCGCAAGACCTCATTGGCCGAGGAGAAACGCATGAGTTGCTCGTCGGTTAAGGGGCGCTCGGTATGCAAGCGTATGGGGAGGTCAACGTCCTGAAGATTGAGCTGCATGGCCTCATCTTACCCCTGTGCAAAAGCCCCTGTGCAAAAGATTGTTGTTGACCAGCGGTGGTCCGCGGCGTAGGTTGATCTACATGGAGGCGAAGAAATGGCGAACAACGATAGCCCGGTCCTGTTTCCTATCCTTGCTCCGCAGCCCGTGGGCGTGGCACGGCTCGCCGCCCAAGCGAGCCATGCTGACGACGGGCACCTGGTCACATTTCGGGCGATGCGGTCGCGCTCGTTGCTGAACCGGTCGGTGAGCAAGCGGCAATTGTCGCTGGAATGGTCGATCAACCCGTACCGCGGGTGCGAGTTTGGCTGCAAGTATTGTTATGCCCGGTATACCCATGAGTTTCTGCAGCCTAACAAGGTCGAGGAGGTACCGGTCGGGCGGTTTGACGGGCCGGAGCAGCCGTGGGCCAAGGCGTTTGAGCGTGAAGTCTATATCAAGGAGAACGCCGCGTGGCTGCTGGAACAGGAGTTGGCCGGCATCGATCCGCAGGAAGAGATCGCGATTGGAACGGCGACCGACCCGTACCAGCCGATCGAGCGGCGGGCTGGAATCACGCGCGGGGTACTGGAGGTGTTTAGCCGGCGGGCTGGGTACAGGATTGGAATCATCACGAAGTCGAATTTGATTGTGCGGGACCTTGACCTGCTGCAGCGGATTGCGGAGCGCAATGTGCTGGTGGTGCACTTGACGATCACGACTACGGACACAGCGCTAGCGCGCAAGCTGGAGCCGCGAGCGCCACGGCCGGATCTGCGATTCGCGGCGGTGAGCCGTTTGCGGGAGGCGGGAATCTGTACCGGGATCTTATGTTCGCCGCTGCTGCCCGGGATCAACGACACGGAAGCGTCGGTGGATCGCGTGGCTAAGCGAGCGGCAGCCGCGGGAGCGAGTTTCCTTGCGGCTTTTCCTTTGTTTTTGAAGTCGT
>CAXTTZ010000115.1:0-9251 GCA_964247325.1 uncultured Acidobacteriaceae bacterium
CAGCAGGCCCTGCGCGCCAACGGGGTGCGCGACCGGGTGCGGCTGCGCGCCGATGGGGGCTTGGCGACGGCGCGCGATGTGCTGATCGCGGCGCTATTGGGGGCCGATGAGTTTGGCTTTGGGACGGCGGTGCTGGTGTCGCTCGGCTGCGACATGGCGCGGCAGTGCCACCTGAACACATGCCCCGTGGGTATTGCGACGCAGCGGCCCGAGCTGCGGGCGAAGTTTCGCGGCAAGCCGGAGCATGCCGTCGCGTTCTTCCGCGAGCTGAGCGCGGAGGTAGCGCGACTGCTGGCGAAGTTCGGGCTGCGGTCGCTGGAGGAGGCGACGGGGCGCGTGGACTTGCTGGAGCAGGTGCGGGGTGATGGCGGGCTGGATCTAGGGCCGATGCTGGCGACCGCGGGCGAGGGCGCGCGGCGGTGGATGGGGCTGCGCAACGATCGGCCGGGTGTAGAAGAGCAGGAGGAGCCGCTGGATGAGGCTTGGACCGAGCCGGCTATGGCGGCGGCGCGGCGCGGTGAACCGTTCCAGGTACGGGCGGCCATCACGAACGCGCACCGGGCGGTGGGGGCGCGGGTTTCAGGTGAGCTCGCGGTGCTGCGAGCGCAGGGCGAGGTAGGCGCAGCGGAGATCACTTTTGCGCTGCACGGCGTGGCAGGGCAGTCGTTTGCGGCGTTCGCGGAGAGCGGAGTGCGGCTGGTGCTCGAAGGGCAGGCGAACGACTTTGTGGGCAAAGGCTTGTCGGGGGCGGAGGTGATCGTGCGGCCGGTGGGCCGGGCGGCGCGCGACAGCCAAGGGCACGCGTTGCTGGGCAACGTGGCGCTCTATGGTGCGACGAGCGGGCGGCTCTTTGCAGCTGGGCGAGCGGGCGAGCGGTTCGCAGTGCGCAACTCGGGCGCGGTGGCGGTGGTAGAAGGCGTGGGCGACCACGGCTGCGAGTACATGACCGGCGGCACGGTCGTGATTTTAGGGGCAGTCGGCGTGAACTTCGGGGCAGGCATGACAGGTGGCACAGCGTGGGTGTGGGATGGCGATGGGTCTGTGCTCGGCGCGGGGCGATACCATGCGGAGTTTCTGGAAGGGAAGCGCTTTGCGGAGAGCACGGCGACGCAGCAGGCCGGATTGCGCGCGCTGGTAGAAGAGCATGTGCGGCAGACGGGCAGTGTGTTGGGAGGTGCGTTGCTGGGCGATTGGGAGCGGAGCGCAGAACGGTTTGCGCTTCTTGAACCGAAGCTTCAGGCGTGAGCGGGGTGGGTTGAAGGCTGCAGTTGTGGCTTTTCGGCTACCTCCGTAACTTGTGTCCTTGTTGACATCCCGCAGCGCAGCGGAGGGATCTGCTTTTGTTAGGCGTGCCGTCGAAATCACGGGCAAACAGCAGATCCCTCCCCTTCGACTTCGCTCAGGATACAGAGTGATAAGCAGCGGGGTGTAGAAGCCATAACAGCCTTTAGCTTGCCAGGGCGGGTTTTAACACCTCCTCGGCCCATAGGCGGAAGCTGGTGGGAGACGCAGAGGCTGGAGTGCGGGGCTGGGCGTTGTCGGAACCCTGATTTTTGGCCTTCATCATGTCGACAAACCCTTGTACGAACACCTCGGACATACCGAAACTGGCGAGCCTGGCCGCAAAAGCATCCATGGGGATCTGCTGGTAGCGCACAGGTTTGCCTAGCACCTCCGTTAGGATTGCGGCCATGTTGTTGGGCGACAAATCTTCGGGGCCGAGTACGGCGTACTCGCCTTGGCCGGTCCACGTGGGGTCGGTGAGCAGCTTCGCAGCGGCGGCGGCGATGTCGCTTGTGGCACAAGTTGGTGTTTTGCGGTCGCCGTCGAGCGGCCCAAAGAACATGCCTTGGTCTTTCAGCGCGCCTGCTTGCTGGAGCAGGTTGTCCATAAAGGAGGGCAAAGCGAGAGCACGGAAGTTGACGCCGGTGCTGGCGAGGAGGTCATCCATGGCGAGCGACGCCGTGACAAGCCCAGCGCGGTCAGCCCAAGGAGTGCCGCGGCCCAGGGCAGAGACGGCGACCACGCGCTGTACGCCTTGGCGCAGAAAAGCCTCACAGGCGGGCCGGGTGAAGTCGACGTACGTCGCATGGAGGTCATTGGTTCGCGGGTCGGGGGGCACAACCCAGAAGACCGCGTCGGCTCCCTGAAAGGCTTGTTGGACGACAGCGGGATCGCCGTGCGAGCCCTGCACAACCTCGACCTTGGCGCGGACCTCTGGCGAAAGTTTGGCGGGATCGCGAACGATCACGCGGACCGCTTCGTTGGCGGCGAGGAGGTCTTGAACAAGCTGCGAGCCGATGTTTCCGGTGGGAGTGGTGACGACTATCATGACGTGCTCCTAATTGCTGAGTTGTACATTTTGCAAATACAAGGTGAACTATACCGTATAGTTTACTTTAAGATTATATGGAACGGGTGGGTGAGAATGAAAGGATGGCGAGGCGAGGCTACCAGTTGCGAGAGCACATCCTTTGGGTGGCGAAGGATGTGTTTCTAGAACTGGGCTTTGAGCGAACGTCGATGGATGTGGTGGCGGGCCGGGCCGAGACCTCGAAGCGGACAGTGTATGCGCACTTTGAAAACAAGGAAAAACTCTTTCTGGCGGTCATTGCGCTGGTACGGGGGCTGTTTTTGAGCCGATTGGGAACCCCGGGCGAATACGCGGCCAAGCCGGCGGAGGCGCTGGTGCTGTTCTGCGGCCGATACTTGCAAACGATGCTCTATGAGCCATCCATTCAGATGTGTCGTGTGAGCATGGCGGAGACGGAACGCTTCCCGGAGCAGGCAAGGCAGTATTTTGAGGTGCTTTTTACCGAAGTGCAGGCGCGTTTGGGAACGTATCTGGAGACCTTGGGGCTTGAGGCCCAGGTTAGCGCGGCGGCGGCGCAGAAATTGCTTGGGCAGGTACTCTACCCAAGGTTTGCTCGAGCGCTGTTTGGGATCGATCCGTTGGCGAAGAGTTTGAATGACGAGGCGGTAGCGGAGCTGAAATTTGATTGGGAGCCGATTTGGGAGGCGGTGGCGGAGTTGTTGAAATCAGTAGGGAAGAGTATGCCGCCCGTGTAGCATGGACGGAGCTTTGGGGAAGAAAGGAGCTAAATTATTGGCGCAGAAAGGAGTGACATAGATGCCGAGACCAATCATTGTGACCGGGGCCGCTGGATTTATCGGGCGCAATGCTGTAGCGGAGCTGAATCGCCGGGGGTTTGAGGAGTTGATCCTTGTCGACGAGCTCGGCAAGGGAGAGAAGTGGCGCAACTTGTTGGGGTTGCGGTATGAGGACCTTGTCTCGCCGGAGGAGTTTTTAGGCCTGATCGAGGACGGAGCGTTTGCGGAGGCGGTGTCGTTGATTCACTTGGGGGCTTGCAGTGCAACGACCGAGCGGGACGCGGACTACCTGCTGCGCAACAACTACCAATACACGCGCGTGCTGTGCAACTGGGCGCTGGAGCATGGGGTGCGCTTTGTGTATGCGTCGAGCGCGGCGACCTATGGCGACGGGGCGGAGGGTTATGACGACGCGGATGCAGCAACGCCGAGGCTGCGGCCGCTGAATATGTATGGCTATTCCAAGCACATGTTCGATCTTTGGGCGCTAAAGCATGAGCTGTTTGCACGCGGAGTGGTGGGGTTGAAGTACTTCAACGTGTATGGTCCTTTTGAAGAGCACAAGGACGACATGCGCTCGGTGGTCTCGAAGAGTTATGAGCAGATCCGCCGGACCGGTAAGGTGGAGCTCTTTCGAAGTTATCGGCCGGAGATTCGTGATGGCGAGCAGAGACGGGATTTTGTGTATGTGCGGGATGCGGTCGATGTTACTTTGCACTTTGCGCTCGAAGAGGCCGAGGCGCCGGGTGGATTGTTCAATTGCGGCACGGGCGAGGCGCGAACGTGGGTAGACCTGGTAAGGCCTGTCTTCGAGGCGATGGGAATGGAGCCGCAGATCGAGTTCATCGATATGCCGGAAGCTCTGCGAGGAAGGTATCAGTACTACACCGAGGCGAAGGTGGAGAAGCTGCGAGCAGCGGGGTACACGCAGGCGTTTACACGGTTGGAGGAGGGTGTGGGGGAGTACGTGCGGGAGTTCTTGCTCGCCCGGGATAGTTGAGGCTTCGACGGCGGCGAACGATAAAACGCGGCGCACGCGAAGTGGGTTCTTGAACATGCGGCAGATTTGAACATGCGGCAGATTTGGGCTAGAGCATGATAGTGAGTGTCGGGTATGCTGGGGCGGATGTCTGCGCTTACTGTCATGTATCCGGGCACGTTCGATCCGCTCACCAACGGGCATCTGGATCTGATTGCGCGTGGGGCGAAAATTGCTGATGAGCTGGTGATTGCGGTGCTGCGAAGCTCGACCAAGCCGGAAGCGCTGTTCAGCGTGGAAGAACGTGAGGCAATGCTTCTGGAAGCGACGGCAGCGATGCCAAACGTGTCGGTGGCGGTGTTTGATGGGCTGCTGGTAGAGTTTGCGCGGGCGCGTGGGGCGCAGGCAGTGCTGCGTGGAATTCGGGCGGTTTCGGACTACGAGTACGAGCTGCAGATGGCGCTGATGAATCGCAAGCTAGCGCCGGATATCGAGACGCTGTTTCTGATTCCGGCGGAGAAGTACACCTTTGTGAGTTCGCGGCTGATCAAGGGCGTGGCGAAGCTGGGCGGCGATGTGAGCGCTCTGGTGCCACCGCAGGTGCAGGCGCGGCTGCTGCGAAAGGTGGCGGAAAAGCAACTGCAGAATTCACAGCATCCGGTGGCGTTGGCGGAGTGAATCGTCTCGTAGACTAAGGCGTATGAGCGCTGCAGTTGCCCGCAAGATGTTGTCGGACCGGATCAACCGGATTGAAGTGTCGGCCACAATGGCTATTACAGCGGAGGCCTTGAAGATGAAGGCTGCCGGGATCGACTTGGCTGATTTCGGGGCAGGGGAGCCGCATTTTGCCACGCCCGAGCATATCAAGGCGGCGGCGATCCGCGCGATTGAGAACAACGTGACACGGTACACGGCGGTGGCCGGGGTGCCGCAGATCCGGCAGGCGGTGGTGGACCGTCACCGCGAAGATTTTGGGTCCGACTACACAGCCGAGGAGTGCGTGTTTACGACGGGTGGCAAGCTGGCGATCTTTAACGCGATGGAGGTGCTGATCGATCCTGGCGACGAGGTGATCGTGCCGGTGCCGTACTGGGTCAGCTACAAGGACATCGTGCAGTTTGCGGGCGGTGTGCCGGTGTTTGTGGAGACCGCTGAGAGCGAAAACTTTCGGGTAACGGCGGCGATGATCGAGCGAGCGATCACACCGCGGACGAAGGCGATCCTTCTAAACACGCCGTCGAATCCGTCAGGCGCGGTGCTGCCGCGCGAGGATGTAGAGGCGATTGTGCGGCTGGCGCAGGCGCGGGGCATCTATGCGCTGCTGGATGAATGCTATGTGTATCTGACGTTTGCGGGCGAGCCGTTTTCGGCTGGGGCGCTGGCGGCGTGTAAGGAGCACATGGTAATTTTGGGGTCTCTATCGAAGACCTACGCGATGACGGGCTGGCGGGCGGGGTTTGCCCTAGGGCCAAAGCCGGTGATCGCGGCCATGGGTAAGCTGCAGTCGCAGTCGACTTCAAACGCAGCGAGCATGGTGCAACAGGCGGCGATTGCGGCGCTGAGTGGGCCGCAGGCATGCGTGGCGGAGATGCGGGCGGAGTACAAGCGGCTGCGCGACCGCGTGCTGGCGGGGCTAGCCAAGATTCCGGGCGTGACGTGCACGGTGCCGGAGGGGGCGTTTTATGTGTATCCGAATGTGCGCGGCGTTTTGGCGGCAGGTAAGGGGGCGTCGGCTTCGGAGCTGGCGAGCAAGCTGCTGACCGAGGCGCATGTGGTGACGGTGCCGGGCGAGGCGTTCGGGACGGCCGACCACATTCGGTTGTCGTATGCGGTATCGGAGGAGGTCATCGACAAGGGCGTGGAGCGAATGCGGGCGTATTTGGCGGGATGATGTCTGATTTTGAGACAACGGACCAACATGAAATAACACCTCGGATTCACGTTTGGTTACCCTTGTGTCTTTTTTCTGCGTGCAATACCCCGTACCATGAACAGCATGGCATCTGCACCTCAACCTTCTCTGTCTCCGTCATTTGCTGCCGTGATCCTGGCCGGCGGCAGCGGCACCCGATTTTGGCCGCGCAGCCGTCGCGCCCGCGCCAAGCAAGTGCTGCAGCTGGATGGGGAAGGAACGATGATCCAGGGTACGTTGGCGCGCCTCGGTGCGTTGGCAAAACCGAAAGATGTTTGGGTGATCACCAATGATCTGTTGGCGGGCATCATTGCTGAGCAGCTGCCGGGTGTGCCGGAAGAGCGCTTACTGCGCGAGCCGGAGGCGCGGAACACAGCACCGGCATGCGCGCTGGTGGCTTTTCTGCTAGAGAAACGGGCACCGGCAACGGTGTTGGGAATGTTTCCTTCCGATCACACGATCGGGGATGAAGAGCGCTTCCGGGTGGTGCTGAAAGCGGCTATCCAGCTGGCTGCGAGCGGGGACAAGATGGTGGTGTTGGGCGTGCCGCCTACGCGGCCCGAGACGGGCTATGGGTATATCGAGCTTGGGGCGGCGTCGATCCCGGTGCGGGTCGACACAGGGGAATGCATCGGGGTGCGGCGCGTGCGGCGGTTTACGGAGAAGCCGGACCGCTTGCGGGCGCGAGCATTCGTGCGCTCGGGCAACTTTGTTTGGAATAGCGGCATTTTTTTGTGGAGCGCCGAAACGCTGGCACGAGCCGTACGCGAGCACAAGCCGGAGATGGCGTCACTGCTGGAGAGGATCGCTGAAAATTGGGGCACTCCGGCGTTCGAGGCGACCTTTGCCGAGTTGTACCCGCAGTGTGAGGCGATCTCGATCGACTATGCGGTGTTGGAGCCGCGTTCGGCCAAGGGCGAGGTGGACTCGCACCTGTATTGCTTGCCGGCGGATTTTGCGTGGAATGATTTAGGTTCGTGGGCGGCGTTGTACGAGCATCTAGCGGAGGACGATCAGCCGGGCGTGAATGTAATCGAGGCGCCGCACGGAGTGGAGATTACCTCGTCGGGCTGCTATGTGTTTTCGCCTAATAAGGCCATTGCGCTGGTGGGCGTAAAGGATCTGGTGGTGGTGGAGACCGAGGATGCCTTGCTGATCACGACGCGCGACGGCTCGCAAGACGTGGGCAAAGTGGTCTCAGAGTTGCGCAAGGCTGGGCGGAACGAGTTGATCTAGAGGAAGAATAATGTACCGGGAAGGGTGCGATGGGTAGCACAGCGATAGCGGCTGAACTGCAAGCGAAAGACGGGCAAGCTTCGACTACGGTGGTTAAGTTTGGCACGGATGGTTGGCGCGGTATTATTGCCGATGATTTTACGTATAGTAACGTGCGCGTGGCTGCGTCGGCCATTGCACAGTACGTGCTAGCCGAGGGAAACAGCGCGGCTGGGGTCTGTGTAGGGTACGACACGCGCTTCGGCTCGCGGTCGTTCGCGCGGGTGGTGGCCGAAGTGCTTGCGGGCGCAGGCATCCCTGTGGCTTTGGCCAACAAGGTGACACCGACGCCGGAGCTGTCATTCGCAGTGCGTGGGCGCGGCGCAGCAGGCGGCGTGATGATTACCTCTAGTCATAACCCGCCGGAGTGGAACGGGGTGAAGTACAAAGCGAGCTATGGGGGCTCGGGCAAGCCGTCGATTATTGCGGAGATTGAGAGCTACTTGACCAAGCCGCTGCCGATAGCGTCGCAGCCGGCAAAGGTCGAGGAGGTTGATTTTGCACCGCCGTATGTAGCGGCGCTGGCAGGATTTGTCGATCTGCAGGCGATCAAAGCCTCGGGTTTTCGGTTTTTGATCGATTGCATGTATGGCGCGGGACAGGGCTATGTGGCCGGTGTCTTCGCGCGCGCGGGTGTGCCGCATGTAGCCATTCGCAG
Source organism: uncultured Acidobacteriaceae bacterium (assembly GCA_964247325.1). Lineage (GTDB taxonomy): Bacteria > Acidobacteriota > Terriglobia > Terriglobales > Acidobacteriaceae > Granulicella. Next base: position 7,936 of record CAXTTZ010000115.1, read on the forward strand.
CGAAGTCAATCCGGCATTTCCGGGGATCAATCCGGAGCCGATTCTGCCGCACATCGCACTAACGCAGCAGCGCGTGGTGGCCGAGCGCTGCGATGCGGGGCTGGTGACCGATGGCGACGCGGACCGTATTGGCGCCGTGGATGAGCATGGCAACGTAGTCGATGCGCACAAAATCTTTGCCATCCTGTTGCAATGGCTTCTGACCCGCAAGGGGTGGGATGGCGACGTCACGCGCGCCTTTAACACGACCAAGATGCTGGATCGGATTGCGGCCAAGCATGGGCGGCGGTTGCACGAGCACGGGATCGGATTCAAGTATGTGTGCGATTTGATGTTGACGGAGAACATCCTGATCGGGGGTGAGGAATCGGGCGGTGTGGGCTTGAGCCGGCACCTGCCGGAGCGGGACGGTATTCTGAACAGCCTGCTGCTGGCGCAGGTCATGGCCGATGAGAAGAAGACACTTGGGCAGCTAGTGGCCGCGTTGCAAGAGGAGTACGGCGAGCACCAGTACGGGCGCATCGACATGCACATCACCGACGAGCTGAAACAGTCCGCGATCCGGCGTGCCGGGTCGGGGCTCGAGGAGTTTGCCGGGCGCAAGGTGCTGCGCACGGAGACGCTGGACGGAATCAAGTTCTTTCTGGAAGAGCCAGCGTGTGCTGGCAAATCGAATGCGGCGGAGACTTGGCTGCTACTGCGCGCCAGCGGCACCGAGCCGCTGCTGCGGGTCTACTGCGAGAGCTGCAGCACGGAAAGCGTGCAGGCGATTTTGGCTGCGGCGGAGCAGTTCGTGTTGGCAGGTGGCGCAAGTTGAGCCAGCAGGGAGGCGCCGAAGTCAACGTCGAGGTCGCGGGTGTGCTGTTCGATATGGACGGCGTGTTGGTGAGCTCAATTGGCAGCGTGCGGCGATGCTGGCGCGAGTGGGCGCGGCGTTACGGTGTGCCGAACGCGGACCAAGTCGAGATTGCGCATGGCTCGCGTGCGGTGGACGTAATGGAGTTGTTGAAGCCGGGCGTGGATAAGCGGGAAGGGCTGCGCATGATTGAGGATCTGGAGATTGATGATGTGGCTGACTTGAGAGTGCTGCCAGGAGCACGGGAGTTACTGGTTAAGCTGCCTATCGATCGGTGGACGATTGTGACCTCGGCGACCTATCGGCTGCTTGTAGAACGGCTAAAAGCAGCGGGTTTGCCCATGCCCGAGCGCCTTGTGAGTGCAGATGTTGTGGAACGGGGCAAGCCTGATCCGGAGCCGTACCTACGCGGGGCGGAACTGCTAGGCCGAGCAGCCAAACACTGCCTAGTGGTGGAAGA
>CAXTTZ010000116.1:0-9222 GCA_964247325.1 uncultured Acidobacteriaceae bacterium
TGGGGCGGCGAGCGGCGCCGGTGTGGGTGCTGGGGCCGGGATAGCAGGCTCCGCGGGCTCACCGGGTGGGCAGGTGATTGTGCCGCCCGAAGCGGTGCTGAGCTTCCAGTTGGCGCAGCCGGCGTCGGTGCGTACGGTCTCGGAGCAGGAGATGCAGCGGCTGGCCTATGCGGCCGGGCCGGGCGGAACAGGGCAACCGCCGGTCGTTCGCCGGCGGTATGGGTACCCGTATGGTCCGGTATATGGACCGGGACCCTATGCGTACCGCTACCCGTACTAGGCGGCCGACCGGGTACGGGTACCTGAGCCAGAGTGCGGATGGGCGTCGTTTATACTCTTTCCAGCTTATCTCCGTTTACCGGCGCTGTTTGGAAAGAGCGGGGCCGAGGCGCGGTGGAATTTCCGTGCCGTCCTCGACGGACGCGAGCAGGACGAGGTCGACGCCCACCCATGATTCGTATACTTCAACAGGATAATCGCGCCACCAAAGCTATTTTCGCCGTGGTGATTGGCTTGGCCATCATTGCGATGGTCGTTACCCTTGTGCCCGGCATTTTTGATAACGGCACGGCCAACAACGGCACGGTGTACGCCACTGTGCGTTCCCCGGGGGTGCTTGGCCGCATTTCGGGCGACAACGAGCAGATCACCAATGAAGAGGTGGAAAGCAGCGCGCGGGCCCAACTGCGGCAGAATCAGTTGCCGGACTATTATCTTCCGTTTATTTTGGCGCGTGCGGGGCAGCAGCAGATTGAGCGCGCGATTCTGGTGCGGGAGGCCGATCAACTCGGCTTGCAGGTGAGTGATGCCGACCTGCAGCATGAGCTGCGGACGGGTGCGCTGGGACAGTACTTCTTCCCGAACGGGCAGTTCATTGGAGACGACAAGTACCAGAGCTTTGTGGAGCAGAACTTCGGCATCCCGGTAGGGAAGTTTGAGTCCGAAGTCAAGCAGGACATGGAATTGCAGCGGCTGGAGGCAATGGTCACGGGTGCAGTGACAGTATCGGATGCCGCGGCGCGCGAAGCGTTCCGTAAGCAGGGCGAGAAGGTAAGGTTTGACTATGCCGTGCTGTCCTTGGCGGACCTGAAAAATACCATCAACCCGCCGGATGCGGAGTTGGAGCAATACTTCAAGACCAACGCGGCGCGCTACGCGACCGCGGTGCCGGAAGCTCGCAAGATCACATTTTTCGCGGTGGATCCGAGCAATCTGCCCGGCGGCGCGCCCAAGGCGAGCGATGCTGAGATTCAGGCGTACTACAACGCGCATCAGACGGACTATAAGCAGCCGGAACAGGTAAAGACGCGGCACATTTTGATCACGGTGCCCAAGGGCGCGGATGCCAAGACCGATGCCGCCGCGAAGGCCAAGGCGGAAGATCTGTTGCGTCAGGTGAAGGCGGGTGGCAACTTCGCGGAATTGGCCAAGAAATACTCCGAAGACCCGGGCAGTAAGGACCAGGGAGGATCACTGCCCATGATTCCGACCAGCAGCCTGGACCATGCCTACGCGCAAGCCGCAATGGCGTTAAGTCCGGGGCAAACCTCGGATGTGGTGCGGTCGCAGTTTGGGTATCACATCATTCAAACCGAGCAGAAGCAGGCTGCCGCGACCCGGAGCCTCGCCGAGGTGAAGGACGAGATCGCCGGCAAGCTTGCCGGGCAGAAGTTTACCGAAGCGCAAAGTAGCTACGCCAACCAGCTCGCGGCAGAGGCAAAGAAGAACGGCATGGAGGCCACGGCGAAGGCGCACAGCCTGCCTCTCTCGACGACCGACTACCTAGGCCGCAACGGTACGATCCCGAGCCTGCCGGATTCGGCCAGCCTGGTGACGGCGGCTTTTGGGGTGGCGAAAGGCGCGGCACCGCAGGCAGCCTCTGCGGGTCAGGGCTACGCGGTGTTCCAGGTGGCCGACGTGCAAGCGGCGCATGCTCCTTCGTTTGCCGATTGGAAGAGCCATGTGCTGGACGACTATCGCAACCAAAAAGCGCCGGAGCTTTTGACCGCACAATTGCGCAAGCTGGATGAGCGAGCCAAGCAGTTGGGCGATCTGCACAAAGCGGCCGAGCAGATGAAGGTTGCGGTCAAGACTAGCGACTATGTTTCGCGCGAGGCACAAGTGCCGGAGCTCGGCTCATTGAGCGGCGATGCGGCACAGATCTTTAACTTGCCAAAGGGTGGGATTTCGGGGCCGATTACGGAAGGACCGAACGGCGCTGTGGCCCAGCTGGTGGATCGGCAGCAGCCGACCCCGCAAGAGATTAATGCAAATCTAGAGGCTACACGGGGTAAGCTGCTCGATCAGCAACGGTCCGAGACGTTTAATTTGTTTGCGGGCTCGTTGATGGATCGCTATGAGCGGGCGGGCGCCATTCAGTACAGCCGCAAACCGGCCGGGCTACCCCTCGGCAGCTAGCATCTAACCAGTATGGAACAGGGCGTTAGAACCCACGAAAGACGTGAGCATGTAACCCATTCAAACGGAAGCCAACGGGGGCGGGTGCGAACTCGCCCCTTTCTGTGATCTGCGGTTGTTGATTTGACCAGAGCTGTACCATTTTGTTGAACCGGAGATCCGATGAACGCTGAACGCCTTTCGGGCGTGCTCCTCCACGTCACTTCACTGCCTTCCTACGGCGGGGTGGGCGACTTTGGGCCGGCAGCCTACGAGTTTGTTGACTTCCTTGCCGCGGCCAAGCAGCGGATCTGGCAGGTGCTGCCCTTAAATCCGACTGGATATGGAAGTTCGCCCTATTCAGCTCTCTCCGCTTTTGCGGGTAATGCGCTGCTGATTAGCCTGGAGCGGCTGGTGGACGCCGGCTGGCTGGTGCCGGAGCGCATCGCTGGGCTGCCGGGACACGAAGGTCCGTGTGACTTTGTCGCCGTGGTGGAACGCAAGCTGCCCCTGATCGAGGAAGCAGCGGCGAACTTTCTAGAGCGCGCCGGGGCGGAGGATCGCAGCCGGTTCCAAAAATTCGTGCAGGAAAATACTTCTTGGCTGACGGATTGGGCGCTGTTTGCGGTGTTGCGGCGGCGGTTTGAACAGCGTAGCTGGCACGAGTGGCCCCGGGAGTTCGCTTACCGCGAGCAGGATGCCCTGTCAGCGACCATGGGGGAGTGTGGGCGCGAACTGGCTCTCGAGCAGGTGGTGCAGTTCTTCTTCCAAGAGCAGTGGACGGCGCTGCGCAGCCACTGCAAGGAGCGCAATGTCAGCCTTTTGGGGGACGTCGCGATCTTTGTGTCCTATGACAGCGCCGATGTGTGGACGCATCCTGAGATCTTCGAGCTGGATGCCGAGCGCAAACCGACCCGCGTTTCGGGGGTGCCGCCGGACTACTTTTCTGAGACGGGGCAGCGCTGGGGCAATCCTCTCTATCGGTGGTCGGTGCTGCAGGCGGATGGCTTCAGCTGGTGGGTGGCGCGGTTTCGGCGCGCGCTGGCCCTGTATGACGAGGTGCGGCTGGATCATTTCCGGGGATTTGAGGCCTACTGGTCGATTGGGGCCGATGAGGAGACTGCGATCAACGGGTACTGGGTCAAGGCGCCGGGCCACGCGCTCTTCCACCGCCTCAAGGAGGCCTTGGGCGGGCTGCCCTTTTTGGCGGAGGATCTTGGGCTGATCACGCCCGAGGTGGACCAGTTGCGTGAGGATTTTGGGCTTCCGGGGATGCGCATCTTGCAATTTGGCTTTGCCGAGCGCGGCGGCCACCTGTACCTACCGCACCGCTATGTGCGCAACACGGTGGTCTACACGGGCACCCACGATAACAACACGACGCTGGGCTGGTGGCGCGAGGATGCGACGCCGGTGGAACGCGAAAATGTACAAATCTACACGCGGCGTCTCGAGCATGACGCCGAGGTGGTGTGGACGATGATCAAGCTGGCGGCGGCTTCGGTAGCGGACACGTGCATCTTCCCACTGCAGGATATTTTGCATCTAGGGGGCGAGGGCCGGATGAACACGCCCTCCGCGCCGGAAGGCAACTGGACTTGGCGCTACGGGATGCGGGCGTTGCACCCGGATTTCGCCTCGCAGATGGCGGCCATTATGGAGATGACCGACCGCGACGGTGCAGAGGACGAGATGGAAGAGCCGCCTGCGGGTGGGCCGACGGATGAGGCGCACCTCCGGGTGGAAGAGGGTGCCTCACGGTAGCTGCGTCTACGACCTACTCGCCACCTAACGAACAGGTACACTGAAAGAGAAGCAAAGGAGAGTGTTGTGCCCCTGTCTGGAGAAGCAATTCGTACGATGAACTATGTGGATGACATTTCGGTAACGCTGCGCCGGATTTTGACCGTGTTGCCAATGCTGACGGCCGAGGAGCGGGATCGGGTGGCTGCGCACATCCAGCAAGCCGAACCCAGCTATGACTCGGTGGTCAAGGCTGTGGAAGCCAAGTAGCTTTGCGCATAGGAGGTTGAGTGGCGCTGCCCAGAATCGAAACAGTTGCCGTCATTGGTGCGGGCGAGTTGGGTAGGGCCTTTGCGCTGCGCTGTGCTACGGCTGGGCTGGCCGTAGTACTGGAAGATGTGATGCCGTCGCGGCTGCGGGCGGCACGGGCGGAGTTGGCGTCGCACGGCGGGGCGCTAGCGGGAGGTCTGCGCCTGGCGGAGACAGTGGAAGAGGCGGTGCGGGAAGCGGACCTGGCGATTGACTTTGTACCGGACGAGTTGGAGTCGAAGCTGGAGATCTTCAGCATGCTCGACCGGATGGCGCCGCCCAAGACCATCTTCTGCACGCCGACGCGGGCCCTGAGTATCAGCGATTTGGCCTCGTGCACGTACCGGCCGGAGCTGTGCGTGGCCATCTCGGCGCCGGAAAAGCGGCTGCTGGGCGACCAGGTTGAGCTGATTCGGGGGAGGGCGACAGCACCGGCGACTACCGAGCGCGTGGGGGCGTGGTTGGCGGAGCTTGGGATCGTGTGGGCGCAGATGGAGGATGAACGGGAGCCGCTGTTTACCGTGTCCCGGAGCTAAGTGAGCCTGGGCCGGAGAGCGGGTACCCCAAAGGTTGTAGTCTTTGTGGACGGCGGAGGGGAATCGTGCTCTTCGCTTTGACGTCTAATAAGTGCGAACCAGCCCAAGTAGAATCAGGAAGCGTTCGGAAGGTGGAGCGATCTGGTCCTCATCCATGCCATCAGCGCGGTGATCAAGGCCTGCTTGGCGGCAGCGGTGGCCGCATTGGCCGCGGGCGTTTCGGTGGTCGTCACCATCGTGGTGCTGCTGGTCATTCTAGGGATAGCACTCACCGGCATGTTTGGCTTTGGCGGATCGCGGGTGGCGGCCCGGCGTCGGGCAAAACGAGAAGGGTCGGCAGCGGAGTAGGCCGGGCTTACGCGCGGCTGTTGGTGCTTTGCCTTAGGTGCAAGCGCAGCTAGGGTGCTTTCGGGGTGGCGTCCTTGGCGTGGAACAGGGCGCGGATGCCGTACAAGAAGCCGGGATCGTTGAAGAAGGGATACGTATAAAGGCGTCCGGCGATAAGCGAGCCGGAGGAGCTCAGGGCGAGCGCGATGGCGAGTACGCAGCCGTTTCTGTACCCATAGCTGGGAGGAACCGGGGCGCCCGCCAGGTGGCGACATAGGGTGAGCAGGACGAGGTAGGTGGTGAGGCCGACGAGGCAATTCCAGCGGACGGAGTCAAAGCCCATGAGGTGCAGGGAGAGCGGCGCGAGCGAGGCGGTGGCAGCGCTCCAACGCAGGGGCCGGCTCTGCCCGAGGCCGGCGGAGGCCAGCACGCGGCGAATCGCGAGCCAGAGAAGAAGCACAAGCGGCGCAAAGAAGAAGATGCTGGCCATCTGCGAGATCCACCACGTCGGATCGGAGTAGAAGGAGGTCACCATGAGATGGAGATTGTCAGCAAAGGAGCGATTGAGGACGACGAAGAAGTCGTGGCGTACCGTGAAGCGAGCGTGAGCGCGCACGCCCGCCTCGAGCGCAGCGACCTTGGCGGCGGAAAGCGTGGGCTGGAGGGCAATGATAAGCGTGATGACCAAGTTCGCAAGGCTAAGCACGATGCCGAAGAGGGCCACGCGACGCTTTTCTTGCAAGTTCGTAGCAACTTGGTAGTTGACGAGAAAGGTGAGTAAGACGACCGGCAGAAAGGCCAGCAGAAACATCTCGTGCAGCAGCAGAGCGACGACGGACAGAGGCAGAGCCAAAAGGAAGCGGCTTGTGACGGAACGAACAAGAAGCAGCGGAAGGGTGAGGATCAGAAGCAGAGCGTCAAAATAGCCGACGTCGCTGACGAAGTAGGTAAGGGCGTAACTGGAGAAGAAAAGGGCGGCGACCTCGCCGTTGCCGATGCGCCGGCGGACGCCGCTTCGCTCCGTAAAAAGCGCCAAGGAGGCAAGCGCGACGGCCATGAAGCTATAAGAAAGTGCCGTGTAGCTTCCGGAGGAGTAAAGGTGCAGGGGACGGGTGAGCAGTTCGCCGAAGAGGGCTCGCTTGACGAAGCCTTCGCTATAGTCAATCTGCGCTTGGGTCAGGATCCAGGTATTGGGCCGGTCGCAGCCGCGAAGGATAGCAATGGTACCAAGAATAAAGGTGCACAGGGTCCAAAAAGGCCGCTCGTGGCGAAACGGGGCGGCTAAGCGCTGCAACATGCGGTGATGATAGCGCACGGGCGCGTGGCAATGGCCGGTCGTCGCTCAGGTCAGAGTTCAACCTGAGCGATTCCAGGTACGGCGACGCTACTGGCCGTTGCTAGGCTGATCTTTGGCAGGTTGGCCGTAGGGCTTTTGCAGCAGTTGGCGGGCCTCGTTGACGGCGCCCTGGGTGTTGTCGTTGGTTTGGATGGCTTGGCGGTACTCGTTGACGGCGCGCTCACGCTGACCGGTGATGTCGAAGATATTGCCAAGTTTGATATGGGACCAAACCTCGGTCCACTTGGGGTCACCGTCGCCGCGAAGCGCGTCGCGGAAGCTGTTGGCGGCGGACTGGTAGTTTTTCTGCATCATGAAGACCTCGGCTAAGCGGTAGTTCGCGAGCGACGAGCCGCGGTTGGCTGCGAGGGCCTTCTGATACTCGGAGAGCGCGCCGACCAGATCGCCTTGAGCGACGTCTTGCTGGCCGCGCAACACGGCGACGCGCACGGCCAGGTCGGGCGTGGACTTGAGAATCCAGTTATCCGGGTCGACGACGATGCGGCGCGGGCGGCCAAAGGTCTCGATGGTGTAGGGCGACTCCGTGCCGGACAGGTCGATGCGGCGGTCTTCGGTTTTGCCTTCAGTTTCGACCCTCAGCTCGACGGGCATGCGGAACAGGTCGAGGTCTTGGGTGAGCGCGCCGGTGGTGCGGAAGCCCTTGTTGCTGCTCAGCCGGAAGACGCTGTAGTTATCGGCGAACTCGGGAGCACCGGTGCCGTCGAGCCACTGCGAAAAGAAAGGGGTGAGCTGCAAACTGGATTGTGCTTCAGCGACGGTTTGCACGTCCTGAGTGCGGATGCCCTTGTCGACATTTTGCGAGAGCAAGGCGCGCAGGAATTTGGTGAAGGTGTCATCGCCCATCTCCCAGCGGAGCATGTGGAAGACCATGGCGCCCTTGTCGAGGGTCATGTTTTGGAACTGCGGCGAGAAAGGGTCGATGCGCCCCAAGGTGGTGAGGGGCTCGGTGTCGTAGGCGAGCGCGGCAGCTTCGGTATCAGTGATGGCGGTCTGCAGGGCCTGCTTGCCGTTGACCTCTTCCAGGTACATGAGCTCGGCATAGCGGCTCATGCCGTTGGTGATCCAAGCGTCGTTCAGCGTGGCGGGGGAGACCTCGGAGCCCCACCACTGGTGGGCGACGGTATTGGCGAGCAAGCGCGGCGTGGCGCGGTCGGGCTTGATGGCGACCAACTCAGGCGCCCAAGCGGCGGAGACGGAGTCAGTGGGCAACTCGACGACATTGAGTGTGGGCGACTCGGCGGCGCCGAAGCGGTCAGTCAGGAACTCAAACTCGCGGCCGGTGGTAGCGGCCATGTCCTGCGCCTTGGCCTTGTTGGCGTCGGTGGTGTAGACCTTGATGTTGGGAGCGCCTGGGGCGCTGATGGGCTGCAAAAATTTACCGGCGACGACGGTGCCGGGAAAGCCAGGTTTGTTCCAGTTGAAGACAAACTCGGTGCGGCCGCCCGCCAGCTTATGTTCGCCGGTGAAGCCGCTGCCGATCGCGCGTTCGCCGGCGGGGACGGTGATGTGGACCTCGCTGGTGAAGCGGTCGGTGAAGAGCCCAGGCATGGAAAGCGGGAACCAGCGGCCGGGGTACAGCAGGATGCTGACCGGGTCGGCCACTTGCGTAAAATCGATTCCTTCCACGGGGCTGGTTTCGGCGGTGGGTGCGCCATTATAGGCGAAGGTCCAGGTGGTGGTTTGGCCTTTGGCGACCGCCGCCGCGGGGCTGATCTGCACGGTAGAGTCGGCAGCATTGCGCTCGAAGGGCACGTTGCCGTTGCCGGCGTCAGTCAGCTTGGTGAGCTGCAGACCGTTGTTCAGCCCGAAGCTGACCGAGGTCAGATCCTGCAGCGCCGTAAAGGTAACCTGGGCGGTGGCGGAAAGCTTGCCGTTGGCCGGGTCAAGCTCCGCATGGATGACGTAGCGGGTGACATCAAGTTGAGCGCGGGTGGGCGTGGCAGCGCGTGCGCTGGTAGCGGCCAGCAAGGCAAGAGCGAGGGCTGAAAAGAAAGGGATTCGCATGCGATTGGGGGAAGCCGTGGGCTGGATCCGAGAGGCGTGCCGTCGCGAGCAGGTGGGCGAGGCTCCGCCCTGGATCAAACCCTATGTCTATTAGACGTTGAAGTGAGGCGAACGGACGTAGAAAAGCTGCTTACGCTATGGAGGCACGGTGGGGCGTTCAACGCTCTTCGTCTTAGGCCAAAACTGCTACCGCGTGGGGGGAAGCTGTTAGGGCTGGGCGGGATGGCGGTTCCGGTCGAGGAGCTCGAGGGCGGCAGCGACAACACGCTCAATGGCGGTCTGACCCGGCCGCGTGCCGGAGAGAAGGCGGCGGCGAACCTCGGCCAGGGCGAGAATCTGCCGTTCGCGCTCGGGGCCGTCGCGCAACAGCGGCGCGAGCTCGGTCGCGACGTTTTCGGCGGTGAACCGGCCTTGCAGCAGCTCGGGTACGACTCGTTTGCCGGCAATTAGGTTGACCATAGCTACGGGCAGGTTGCCGGCAAGGTCACGCATAGGGGGGAACTCGGCGGGGTAGTCGACCAGCTTGCGCGCGACCGCGAAGGTGAGCGG
>CAXTTZ010000117.1:0-9171 GCA_964247325.1 uncultured Acidobacteriaceae bacterium
GTCCAGGTGAAGGCGTTGGCCTTGAGGCTGGTGCTGAGCTTAGCTGTGGCGCTGGATTGGCTGCGGGGGGAATGGCGGAAGGAATTGGGGCCTTGGGGGTCGGCGCAGGCGAGGATGAGGGGCAGTTGGTGGTTTTGGGCCCAGCGGAGGGCTGCGCGCCAGTGAAGTTGCGGGGTATTTGGGTGCGGGAAGGCAAGGACGAGGTTGGCGCCGGCGGCGGAACGCAGGGCTTGGGCCATGGCAGCCGCGAGCAGGAGCTGGGGAGTGTCGGGCGGTAGAGCTGGCTGTGGGGCTGTGGGGTCAGGGTCGTCTTGGAGGGAGGCAGCGGCGCGGGCGAGTTCGGGGAAAGGGTCGCCGGGCGAGGAGAGCAGGGAGTCGCCGGGCTGTAGATGAAGCAGGGTGGCGGCGAGCAGGGCCTCGCGGGAGTATGGAGGTTGCGGGAGGTTGCGGGGTGGTTTGGCATGCGATTTTGCGGCCTTGCGGCGAGCAGCGGCGTCGAGTGCGGCGCAGCGCTTAACGAGGGCGTGGAGGCGGCGCAGCTCGGCGTGGGGCAGGAGAGGATTTTCAGGCACGCGTCGGGGCTCGGCGGAGATGGGCGGGCAAGACGGGGGCAGGCCGTGGAGCGTGTGAGCTCCGCGGCCCGTGTGTGTTCTGCGGAAGGTGTGGGCTCTGCGGAATTTGAGAGCTCCGCAGAGAAAGGGAGTAGTCAGGCACGGGCGGCGCTCGGGGCGTCGGCGGAGAGGTTGAGTTCGCTGAGGGCGGCTTGAGCCGTTTCGGGAGGCAGAGCGCCGTCGCGGGCGAGCTTGGAAAGCGCGGCAAACGCGATCGATTCAGCGTCGACCTCGAAATGGCGGCGGAGGTGTTCGCGGTTATCGGAGCGGCCGAAGCCGTCGGTACCGAGGGTGACGAGACGGCTGCCGAGCCAGGGAGCGAGGCCGTCGGGGAGGGACTTCATGTAGTCGGAGGCGGCGATGATGGGGCCTACGACGCCTTCGAGGGTGCGCAGCAGGAAGGGACGTTCTTCGGGGACGGCGGGGTGGAGGCGGTTCCAGCGCTCGGCTTCGAGGGCGTCGCGGCGAAGCTCGGTGTAGCTGGTGACGCTCCACACATCGGCGGCGACCTTGTACTTTTCGGCTAGCAGGGCCTGGGCGCGGACGGCCTCATTGAGGATAGGGCCGGAGCCGAAGAGATGGACGGCAGCGGGGCCGGTGATCCCGGTAGTGGCGGCGGGCTTGAACTTATACAGACCTCGCAGAATGCCCTCTTGCACGCCTTCCGACCTGTCCTCGTCGGTGGGCATGGGCGGCATGGCGTAATCCTCGTTGTACATGGTGATGTAGTAGAAGCAGTCTTCGCCGTTCTCGTACATGCGGCGCAGGCCGTCTTGGAGGATAACGGCGAGCTCAAAGGCATAGGCGGGGTCGTAGCTGAGGCAGGTGGGAATGGTGGAGGCAAGGACGTGGGAGTGGCCATCCTGGTGCTGCAGGCCCTCGCCCAACATGGTCGTTCGACCTGCAGTCCCGCCCATGAGGAAGCCTTTGCCGCGGGAGTCGGCGAAGGCCCAGGCCATATCGCCGATACGCTGAAAGCCGAACATGGAGTAGTACATGTAGAAGGGCACGGAGGGTACGCGGTAGTTGGTGTAGGCGGTGCCAGCCGCGGTGAAGCTAGCCATGGAGCCGGCTTCGGTGATGCCTTCTTCAAGGATCTGCCCTTCGCGCTCTTCACGGTAGCTGAGGAGCATGTCGGCATCGTGGGGCACGTATTTTTGGCCTTCAGGGGCGTAGATACCGACCTGCTTGATGGCGGACTCCAGACCAAAGGTGCGGCCCTCGTCAGGGACGATGGGGACGATGAGGCGGCCGATGGCTTTGTCCTTCATCAGCGCGCGCAGGATGGCGACAAAGGCCATGGTGGTGGAGACGGCGCGGCCCTTGGAGCCGCCGAGCCACTCGGTGAAGAAGTCGAGTTTGGGGGCTTGGAAGGCCGGTTTTGTGACCTCGCGAGCGGGAAGAAAGCCGCCGAGTTCGTCGCGGCGGGAGCGCATGTAGGTGAGGGCGGGGTCGGAGGGCTCGGGGCGATAGAAGGCGGCGTCGGCCGCGGCGCCATCGGGCAGCGGGATGTCGAAGCGGTGGACGAACTGGGTGAGGGCGTCGTCGGTGAGCTTTTTCTCCTGGTGCGAGGCGTTGCGGGCTTGGGTGGAGCCGAGGCCGTAGCCCTTGACGGTTTTAGCGAGGATAACGGTGGGGCCGCCCTTATGCTCGAGGGCGCGCTTGTAGGCGTTGTAGATTTTAAGGGGGTCGTGGCCGCCGCGGTGGAGTTGGGCGAGTTGGTCGTCGGTTTTGTCGGCGACGAGTTTGAGCAGTTCGGGGTATTTGCCGAAGAACTCGCGGCGGAGATAGTCGCCGCCTTTGGCTTTGAAGGCCTGGAAGTCGCCGTCGACGCACTCTTCCATGCGCTTGAGGAGCAGGCCCTGGTGGTCGCGAGCGAAGAGCTCGTCCCAATCGGAGCCCCAAATGACCTTGATGACGTTCCAGCCGGCGCCGCGGAACATGCCTTCGAGCTCGTCGATGATGCGCTTGTTGCCGCGGACAGGGCCGTCGAGCCGCTGGAGGTTGCAGTTAACGACGAAGATGAGGTTGTCGAGCCCTTCGCGCGAGGCCAGCGAGATGGCGCCGAGGGTGTCGACCTCATCGGTTTCGCCGTCGCCGACAAAGGCCCACACCTTGCGCTCGGTGTGGGGGATCAGCGAGCGGTTCTCGAGGTACTTCATGAAGCGCGCTTGGTAGATCGCATTGAGCGGGCCGATGCCCATGGAGACAGTGGGGAACTGCCAAAAGTCCTGCATGAGCCAGGGGTGGGGATAGCTGGACAGGGCAGGCTCGCCGCGGAGCTCGTGGCGGAAGTTCCGGAGGCGGGCTTCGTCGAAGCGACCCTCGAGGAAGGCGCGGGCGTAGACGCCGGGTGAGGCGTGGCCTTGAAAGTAGATGAAGTCGCCGGGTTGGTCGGGTTCCCCGGCCGCGGTGCTGTATTTAGCGCGGAAAAAGTGATTAAAGCCGACCTCGAGCAGGGTGGCGAGCGAGGAGTAGGTGGAGATGTGGCCGCCAATGCCGGGGTCGTACTTGTTCTGCTTGTGAACCATGGCCATGGCGTTCCAGCGGAGCAGGGCTTCGACGCGGCGCTCGAGGGTGCGGTCGCCGGGGTAGGGCACCTCGTCGTGCTTGGGGATGGTGTTGAGGTAGGGCGTGGTGAGGTCGCCGGTGGCGGGTACGCCGGCCTCGCGGGCACGGGTGCGGAGGGCGGAAAGAACCTCGGCGCCCTGTTCCCAGTCATTGGCGACGACCTGGTCGAAGGCTTCGATCCACTCTTGGAGCTCAGCGGTGAGGTCTTGTTGAACGGCTTCTTCCAGCTTGACGGCCATGGTGTTACACCCCGTGCGTTGCGCAGCTATGTATTTGCCTTCTCAGGATAAACGAAGGGGAGCAAAGCGTAGCAGCCCAGATAAAATGCAGGTGTGACGACGGTCAGTTTAGAGGCATTTGCACGGTGTGTCGCTGCCCTGCGGCGCGCGCTCGAGCAATACGAAGCGCATACGCAGGATGACCTTCACGTGATGGCACGGGATGCCCTCATCTTGAACTTTCAGATCTGTTATGGGCAGTGCGGGCCTGCGTTGCAACGATGCCTTCAGGACTTTGACGGTGTGGATGGAACGACGCTGGACAACATGACCTTAGCGGCCCTTATCCGTACAGCCAATGAGCGCGGCTACCTCGAGACAACTTGGGCGGAGTGGAAGGATTTTCGCGATGCTCGCAATATTGCCGCTCACGCGTATAACGAGCCCGCAGGGGAGAAGATTGCGCTTCAGGTGCCCGCGTTTCTTGTGGCGGCTGAACAAATGCTGGAACGGATGAGGCGAAAGGCGGAGGCGGCTTGAAGATCGTACAAGGTGCGTTGAACGAGAGGATGATCGCTCTGGAGCCGGAGGAGATGGCTATGGTTCGCCAGGCGCTCGGGCGTCACATTCCGGACCACCGTGTGTGGGCCTTTGGATCACGCGCTACCGGGCGGCATTTGAAACGGTTTTCTGATCTAGACCTTGCTGTCGAAGGAAGTCTGAGTTCGAAGGAGCGTTACGACCTAGGCGCGGAACTGGATGAGTCGGACTTGCCGATGAAGGTCGATTTAGTGGAGCTTGCGGTGGTGGATGCGTCTTTTCGCGTGTTGATTGAGCCTGATTTTGTCTTGGTCCAGGAGCCCTTAAGGCATGCGAATGCTTGTTGAGGGAGCTTGTTCTGCCTGATGCGTCATCCGGGAGTGATCTGACTGGCTCGCACCCTCAGCGCGCCACGACATCGGTGAGCAGGATGGCTGCGAGGGCGAGAGCGGCAATGCGCACGCGGTGTCTGCTATCCCAGGTCCGATGGAGCTGCTGCCAATCAGCAGCTCCTTTCGCGATACGCGTATTGAGCGGGACCAGAAAAAAGACCGAGGCCGCGGTAGCTAGAAGCCAGATCGCAGCCGCTACAAGCAGAACACCACGCTCGGCTGCATGCCAAAGTAGCCAGGTCTGGACAAGAAACAGTACGGCACAAACGGGGTACCAGACGGGCATGACTCGTCCGAGCACAAGCGCACAACGGCTTAGGATCTGCAGCTGAGCTTTGGGTTCGAGCCGTGACGCGGCAGGGTTCACAAACGCAGAAACGGAGAACTCAACGCCTACCAGCGTGAGAATGATGACGAGGGTGGCTACATTGAACCAGTGCATGATCGGCCTCCTTGACGGCTCGGGTACAACACGTTGACTTCGGAACTGAGTCGGTCGCTGTTCTTGACATGGTTAGGTCAGAGGAGAACCCACGCCTGGCTTGAGGAGAAGCGTTTCAGTTGGAAAGACTGTGATTCTGGAGATGTCTCCCTGTTGGGGTTCTCCTTAGGAGGCATAGGCCAGGAGGAGACCGGCGACGAGCTCCACCGCGCAGGTCACGCCATGAACGGAGAACGCTGTAGCCTTTCGCCCACCCGACACCAGAACATTGGTCATGTCTCCAAAAGGGATCATGGCAAACACAAGGAGAAGGATGCCTGCGGTTCGGCTGCCCATGGTCAGCAACAGAGTCAGCACGGCTATTCCAGAGGCGATGTCACGAATTCCTTTCAAGCGGAGCCAGGCACGCGTGTCAGCGTCGGATGCAGGCGGCTTCAGGCCAAAACCTCCTGTGATTCGCTCCGGGGAGGCGATATAGAGAGAACCGATCACAATGATCCCAACCGAGAGGAGAACAGCAAGGCCAAGTGCTATCGTGGTACGCATAAATTTACTCCTTACAAAATCTAGCAACGCTATTAAAGATGCGGACGTTTCGTGCGAGGATGCTAATTATCTAGCAATGCTATAATTTATTTCTGTGGCAACCACGCTGGCAAAGAACCGAATTGCTGAAAGAAAACTGCGGGACAGAGAGGCTCGTCGGGCACAAATCATCCATGCCGCGCGACAGATCGCGGAGCTTGAAGGGTGGTCGAATGTTACTGTTCGGCGGCTAGCCGACGAGATTTCATATAGCCAACCTGTTTTGTACGCTCATTTCAAAAGCCGCGAAGGAATCATCACGGCGGTTGCTACCGAAGGATTCCAGGAGCTTGGCCTGGCGATGGAGAAGGCCCGAAAACGGGTTGGGCGTGTCAGCAATATCGATTCAGTCGCTGACGCCTATTTACAGTTTGCGGCATCTTCGCCCGCACTGTATGAGGCCATGTTTACGCTTAGCCTGGGCGTACCGTTCCATGATGTCGCAACTCCTTCGGAGCTGCGATTCGCGTTTTCCCAACTACTAGCATTGTTTCAGGAGCAGGGCTCTGAGGCGGAGCTCTTATCGGAGCTGTTTTGGGCGAGCCTCCACGGGATTGCCGAGCTATCGAGAACCAAACGATTCCCGCCTGGCCATCAGAAAGAGCGGGTGAGGGCCCTCGTCGAGCGCTTCCATTTTCAAAAGGGCAAGCCGCAAGGGTAGAGAACGCGCCAGGACGGCGGTTCTTGTGTGGGTCGCCTGATGCGCCGTCGCCTCGGCGACTCAGATCCCTTTGCTGCGTTACGGAACGATTATGGAAACCCAACAATGACTTAAAACGCCACAACAGCCCTTGGCTCGGGGCTGTTGTGGAGAGGCGTCGGAAAGTGCCTAGGGGGAAGTGCCTAGGGGAAGCTTACGACCGGTTGCAGCTGGCCAGCGGTCTGGCTCTCCGCGGTTGGGCCGACGCCGTTGAGGACGTGGGTGATTTGGCCGCTGCCATTGAGAAAGACGGTTCCGGCATCCTGCACGGTGATGCCGGGGGTGGAGGGCACGGTAATCGCGTTGTCTTCGATGATGGGGACGCCCTGGTTGAAATAGGAGTAGATACCAAGACCGTGAGCCTGGTGCGTGCCGGCCAGGTTGGTGACGACATAGGAGGGGTAGCCGTTGGCGGTGCTGTGGGTCATGGTATCGGTCGTGCTGCTAGTCCAGGCGCTTTGGCTGGGGACGTCGTACGGCAGCTCGCTTTGGTAGAAGAGGGTTTCCCCGGCGTTACCGTTCCACAGCACCTGTTCTTTTTGGTAATGCTCGACGGCCAAGCCTAGGGCGGTGACGCGGTCGCCGTTGACTACGAGACCATGGCTGGCCGTGTTGGCGGTCCAGCCTACGCTGGTGGGCACGCCGTGATCGGCGCGCCATGCCCAGGTGTCGTCGATGAGGACGTCGGCGCTGTTGATTTCGAGGCTTGTTGTGGCCTTGCCCGGCGTCGCCCCACCCACGCGGAAGTAGACGTCATGCAGCGAGGACGGGTTACTGACGTGGGAGAAGAAGCCGCCGCGCGGCAGCGGCAGGCCAGGGAGCCCGAAGCCCATCTTGAGCAGTACGGGCGAGTTGACCGGACCGGCGTCGACGATGAGTCCGGAGATGTTGACCCCATCCACGTCGGCCACGGTGATGGCTTCGGTGCCCTTTTGTGGCACCAAGGTCGCAAGGCCCAGGCCAAGAATGACGGTGTTTGGCCGCTCGATGACGAGGGGTGCATTGAGGTGGTACACGCCTGGGGTCAGGATCAGGTTTTTGCCCAACAATAGGGCCAGGTTGATCTCTCCGACCGGCGTCGTGGGCTGGGCGAGAAAGAATCGGCTGAGCGGCAAGGAGGTTCCCGCCGGCGTTCCGGTGGACCACGTGGTGCCGGCGGCGTTGCGCTGGACCGCTGGGACGAAGACGCTGTAGCTGCCGGTCGCGTCGACGGTCAGGAAGGGCTTTTCGCGGCTGACGGGCGTGCTGGCCAGGGTGGTGTAGGTGGGGTTGGGATAGCTTTGGGCGGGCGCGCCGACCACCCCGGCGAAGACTTGGTTCCACACGCCGTTGGACCAACCGCCCAAGCTGCTGTTGCGGGTAAAGTATTGCTGCTGCGAGCCGTTGATGACGTAAGGAAGATCGGAGTCGGCGATAAACCCACCGCTCGCCTCGGCCGAACCGTCGCAATAGTCCATTAGGGACAGATTGCCGCCGGTGATCTTGACGCGGCGCAACGGGGAGGCCTGCGAGACGGCCCAAAAATCCGCGCCGTAGTGGCAGCCCTGCTGGCCGGCAACGTTGATGGTGAGATTGGACAGCGAGCGCCAAAAGTTGTCGAGCGCGTTGCAATCGCCGGGCGTGCCGTCTGGGTTGGTGAAGCACTGGTTGTAGGAGTTGATGGCGCCATTGATGGTGACATCGTTGGGCGAGGCGCCGAGGCCGGCGACCTCGGTGTAGAAGCCGACTTGGAAGTTGAGCGGCTGCGCGGCAGTGCCGTAGACGCCGGGCTCGAACAGGAGAGCGTAGCGCGCCGTGCCGAACTGGTTGCTTACCTGCTGCGCGGCGATCGCGTCCACCGTCGCTTGGATTTCTTTTACGGGCATGCTTGGGTTGAAGACGAGGACGTTGGCGCCGAAGGGCTGGGTGGTGGGCGTGGTTTGTGCCGGGGAGGTTCCGCTCACCCCCGCAGTGCCAAGAAGCAAGGTCAAGGTCAAAGCGCGTCTTGCGAGCCGAGGCGCAGACATGGGATGGCTTAGGTTGTGCACAGAGGGTTGGCTCCGAAGTGAGGGTCTGCGGGAAAGCGAGGCCATGGTAGGAGCGGGCGGGCGAGGTTGTCAAATTAAAGGAAGCGTTAAGGCCGGCTGTTTGCTTAAGCCGATCGCATGGCCGGGACCAAGCAGATTAGGCGGCGAAGGTAGAGGGTGGAAGGCATAGCCGCACCTAACGCTCTGAGCCTGTTGTGGCCTCTTTGCGGCCGTTTTTGTGTGCAGGTTTCCGTGTGATCTCCAGCGAGCCGGAGACCTGCGTTTTTCGGGAAACGCTGTTCAACCAC
This sequence comes from uncultured Acidobacteriaceae bacterium, assembly GCA_964247325.1. Taxonomy (GTDB): domain Bacteria; phylum Acidobacteriota; class Terriglobia; order Terriglobales; family Acidobacteriaceae; genus Granulicella. The sequence continues at coordinate 8,374 of CAXTTZ010000117.1, forward strand.
CGGCAAACAGCAGATTCCTCCGCTTCGCTACGGAATGACAAGAGAAAAAAGGTTCTTGCTCCCGAACGACCACAACAGGCTCTACAGCTCTTTTCTTTTGGTGTAGTCCTGGTTCGGCCAAAACAGCAGATTCCCTTCGGGAAGGACACCAGAAAAGAAAGGCAGCGACTTCACCCTACAGGAGAAAAGCTCTAGGTAGAGTAGTCGGCGTTGATGGTGACGTACTCGTGGGTTAGGTCGCAGGTGAGGAAGCGGGAGTGGCCGGGGCCTTCGCCGAGGTCGAGGGCGACGGTGTACTCGCGGGCGGTCATGGCGGCGTGGGTAGTCCGCTCGTCGAAATGGGGCGAGCGGGCGCCGTGGACGAAGACGGGGAGGCCGGCGATCGACAGCGTGAGGTGGGCGGGGTCGAAAGGGACGCCGGCGTAGCCCGCGGCGCAGAGGAGGCGGCCCCAGTTGGGGTCGGCGGAGGACCAGGCGGTCTTGCAGAGGGGCGAGCGGGCGATGGTGCGGGCGATCTCGCGGGCTTCGAGGTCGGTGCGGGCGCCGGTGATCTCGAGCGTGACGACGTGGTGAGCGAGCGAATCGCAGACCAGGCGCAGCGCTTCGGCAAAGGCTTGGAGGATTTTGGGCGTGGCGAGCACGCCGCTTTTGCCGCTGGCGAGCAGCAGGACGGTGTCGTTGGTGGAGGTGTCGCCATCGATGGCAATGGAGTTGAAGCTCGTTTCGACAGCGGGGTTGAGCACGGCTTGGAGCTGGGCGGGGGTGGCGTCGAGGTCGGTGAAGAGGTAGACGAGCATG
>CAXTTZ010000118.1:0-9163 GCA_964247325.1 uncultured Acidobacteriaceae bacterium
GCGGACAGGATGGAGCCCATGCTGGTGCCGGCGATCACGTCGACGGGGATGTGGTGCTCCTCGAGCCACTGGAGGGTGCCGACCTCGCTGAGGGCCACGGCCGCGCCGCCGCCGAGGGCCAAACCGATGACCGGGCGGCCTTTGGGCAGATCGGTCGGCGGGGTAGACGGGTCGATGGGCGTGAGCCGCAGCTTGGTGGTGCTGGCAGCTTGCTCGGCCGCCGTGGCGGGCTGACTGGCCGAGGTGTCATCTTTGCCGGTGCCTTGATTTTTTCCGGTCGCGTCTTTCGAGCCGACGCCGGACTGCGTGCTGGCGCCCTGCTGCGCTTTGCCGGCGGTCTCTTGGGCGGCTTGTTGCGCGCCGAGAACGGCCCCGCTAGCAGCGCCGGTTTGGGCCGCCGCGGCGGTGCTGAGGGGGCCCAAACTCAGGGCGAGGCTGGCGGAAAGAGGCGTCAGCAGGAATCGCAAAGCCATTTTGTTCGGCACTCGTCTCGGCAACATCATTCCAATCTGCAGCGGAAGGGCGCAAACAATGCGCCCGCCCGGGTTAGCGGCGGGACTCCTGAAGACGGTACTCCTGAAACAGCTCGGGGAACTGCTGGCCCAAGGAGGCGATCTTCGGGATGTCACACACCTGGATATACGGGTTATGAGGATTTTTCAATGCATAATCCTGGTGATAGTCTTCGCCGCGAAAAAATGCTTGCAGCGGAGTGATCTCGGTGACGATGGGCGCGGAAAAGATGTGGGCGGCGTCCAGCTGCTGCACATATTGTTCGGCGATTTGCTTTTGAGCGGGCGTGGTGAAGAAAATGCCGGAGCGATACTGGGTGCCTACATCAGCGCCTTGGCGGTTGCGCTGGGTGGGGTCGTGCACGACGGAAAAGAAGACGCGCAGCAGGGTGCCGTAACTTACCTGGGCGGGATCGTAGAGGACCTCGATGGCTTCGGCGTGGCCCGTGTCATAGGTGCAGACGGCACGGTAGTTGGCCGTGTCGGGGGAGCCACCGGTGTAGCCGACGTAGGTTTCGAGCACACCCTTAAGGCGTTGGAGGACGGACTGCACGCCCCAAAAACAGCCGCCGGCAAAGACTGCGGTTTCGCGCTGGCCGGGCTCCCAGCCACTAGCAGGGGCGACGATGTCGTGAAGCGGCGCGGGGATGGGTTCTTTGCGTGCGTTGCCGATAGCCATATGTCTCCAAAGTCGCAGTCCGCCGAAGAGCAGCAGAGCTATGGCGGCAAGCCCGAGCAGCTGCATCGCGAACGGAGGAGCGATCACCGGTATATGACGCAGGCAGAGTGGGTTGCGATGCGATGTTTGCGCGGCCGGCGCTGGCCGATGGAGGAGACGGTTGGGGCAACGGTTTAGGGGCTTATTGCCCCAGGCAAAGTGGAACCACGGTAGTTACCTCTGCTTCATGTTCTGCTTTAGGTGTTGCAGAAGAGTTACTGCCGGAGCGTCTGGCCGTAGCCGCCGACGCTCCGGCCGCGGCTTAACCCGGAGGCCAGCCCATAGCGCGACCGCCAAGGATGTGCAGATGGAGGTGATCGACAGTTTGACCGCCGTCGGGGCCGGTGTTGACCACGAGGCGATACCCATTGGCGAGGCCTTGAGACCGGGCAATCTCGCCGGCGGCGGCGAGCAGCGTACCGAGCAGGGTGGCGTCCTCGGGCAGCGCATGGGCGTGCGACGCGATGTGACGTTTGGGGATGACCAGCACATGCACGGGGGCTTGCGGGTGAATGTCGGCGAAGGCAAGCGTGTCGGCGGTTTCGTGGAGGCGCTTGGCCGGGATCGCGCCGGCGACGATTTTGCAAAAAAGGCAGTCCAGGGAGGAAGGGTCAGCCATGCAACCATCATAGTTGGTGGAAGGCACGGTGCGACTGGGTCATTTTAGTGGAGCTGCTGCCTGCCCGGCTGGGAAATACTTGGGCGCGAGGCCCGGCACCCACGGATTGTAGGCTTTGCCGAAGGCGGCGCGACGCCCCGTGGCAGGGTGATCAAAGGTCCAGAACTCGAGAAAGCGGCTCGGGTTGGGGTCGACCAGCGAAGCGGCACCGAGCACGTCAAAGGCGCCCTGGGCGGCGGTTTGGGGGTCAGCGACGATGCCGTGGACGGCCTCTTGGCCGTACACATCGGCGGCGTGCTCTTGGTGACGCGAAAGTGTCGCGGTAACGGGCTCGAGTGCGGCGCTGAACAGGGCGAAGGCGAGGATCAGGACGGCAAAGGCGCCCCAATCGTCCTGGGCAGGGATGCGCCAGCGGTCGCCGAAGCGGGCGATGGCTGCACGGACGAAGCGGAAGCCGAGGTAAAGCAGAACGAACAGGCTCGCCATGCTGAAAACAATGCCGTTGCGGATGTGGTTCAAGACGTAGTGGCCGGATTCATGGCCGAAGACAAGCAGGATCTCATCGGGCGTGAACTTTTGCACGGAGGTGTCCCACACCACGACGCGCTTGGAATGACCGAAGCCTTCCACGTCGGCATTGAGGGTGGTGAGTTTGGCTGAGGCTTGCATGAGAAACATGCGGTCGGGTGGGATGTTCATGTGGCCGCGCTCAGCAACCTGCTCGAGCCGGCGGACAAGCTCTGGATGCGACTGCGCCAGGGGCTCGTAGTGGAAGAAGAGCGGTTCAATATAGGGGCCGATAAATAAACCAAACAGGGTCAGCGGCAGGGTGAACACCCAGAACGCAAGCCACCAGCCGGTGGGGAGCTTGCGGATGATCCAAAAGAGCAGCATCAGGATCAGGCCACCAACGAGCCACTCGAGCAGAAAGGACTTGGCTTGGTCGCCGAACCAACTGGGCCAGCCTTGGATGGAAAGGCCATAACGGCGCGACAGGGTATGGCTGTAGAGGCTTAGGGGAAGATCGAGAAGAAATCCCGCAAGGAGAAAGAGAAATAAAAAGGTATAGCCCTGCAGCCAGCGGTTGCGCCCGGAGCGCAGAGCGCGGTCGCGCATCCACGCGATACCGCCAAGCCAAAGCAGCAGAATGAGTTGCAGAATGCCCCAAATCTCATTTGCGAAGTGAAGGGTGGTGTGGACGGCAGCGAGGTGCTGGGCATGGGCGAGCTGGCCGGGAAGCAGGCTGTAATCGGGCAGGTTGCCGTGCAGGGGAGCGGCGGCGATCTCGGCCGCGGCATACGCGTTGGCTTGGCGCTCGGCCGCTGTTTGGCTGGCGGAGGCCCCGATGGGAGCCAAGGCGAGCAAAAAGACAAAGGTGGCCATGCGCAGCCTCTGGAGGCAGCGTGAAAGAAGACGTGTGGAACTCGCCGAGGACCGCATGGTGCTTTGAGCATGGGGCAGTGGGCGTGGCATTGGCAAGCTTTGTGTCAATTTGCGACAGTGAGCGCGATCGCATGCCCCATTCGGTACCTCGAGCGGGGTACCTTTGTGATGTAGGCAGGCCTGCGGCATCCGCTACACTGGATTTGTGGCACGGACCGGAATGCGGCTTGGGTCACGGCCGGCGAAGGCGGGCCCATGGTGGAGCGATTGCAGAGGTTTCTTTCAACATATTTCGGCAGAGTACATGGAGGTATCTGCTGGATTTTCTTAGGTATGTCTGTGCCTTTGGCGATGGCGTTGCCTCCGCGCGTACCGGCAGCGGGTGGAAGCAACGCCGCGGCGGCGAGCAAGACGGCGGCTCCCGCAGACAGCGTGTTGATCGCGGCCATGGAAGGCGAGTTGCACCGGGCGATGGGCGCTCTGGGGGCGGCCGTTATACCCGCGGCGGCAAATGCGGCACCGGACGGAAAGGTCTCGCTAGGGCAGCCGAAGCCGTATTTTCTCAGCTACTCCGTGGCGGATGCAGAGACGGTGAACATCACAGCGCAGTATGGTGCGATTGCGCAGTCGACTGAGACCCACACGCGCACGGCGGATGTGCAGGTCCGACTAGGCTCACCGACACTGGATAACACGCATGGCGCGCACCGCACCAGCGCGTTAACCACACTGCCGTTGCCGCTCGCGGATGACCGGCCGGCCATCGAGCGGGCGTTGTGGTTTGCCACTAACCGAGGCTATGGCAAGGCGCTTGATGCGCTTGAAAAAGTAAAGACGGAACAGCAAGTTCGGGCGAAGGAAGAAGATACCTCAGCGGATTTCTCGACGGAAAAGCCGCAAACCGAGGTGCTGCCCGGCGCCGCGCCGTTGACCTTGAACAAAGAAATATGGGAAAAGCGACTGCGTGAGGTGAGCGCCATCTTTCGCCAGCACGCCGGGATTACCTATGACATGGCCATCCTGCAGGCCACGCATGAAACTGATTACTTCGTTTCGAGCGAGGGAGCCAAGGTGGCAGCGCCCAACCAGGTCGCGCGCTTGATCGTGGTCGCGCGCACCCGCGCCGCGGATGGCATGGATCTGTTCCGCGCGGAGACGTTTGAGGCAGATGCGACGGGCCATTTGCCGGAGCAAACGACGGTGCTGGCAAAAACGGAGGCGATGGCCAAGAATCTGGACGATTTGCGCGTGGCGCCGATCACGGAACCCTATGACGGCCCGGCAATCTTGTCTGGCAGGGCCGCTGCGGTGTTTTTCCATGAGGTGCTGGGGCACCGGCTGGAGGGCCAGCGGCAGCGCGGCGATGAGGAGGGCCAAACCTTTACCAAGCTGCTCGGGAAGCCGATCTTGCCCTCGTTTCTGTCCGTTGCGGATGACCCGACGATGCGCGACTTCAAGGGCCAGCCCCTTAGCGGGCATTACAGCTTCGATGACGAGGGCGAGCCAGCGCGACGGGTGCAGTTGGTGGAGAACGGCGTACTGAAGACATTTCTGATGTCACGGCTGCCTGTGGCGAGTTTCGCCAACTCCAACGGCCACGGCCGTGCCGAGACAGGCAAAATGCCCGCGGGACGGCAGGGCAATCTGATCGTCACGTCCACCAAAGCCGTGAGCGACGCCGAGCTGCGTGACATGCTCAAGGCCGAAGCAAAGAAGCAGGGCAAGGCCTATGGGCTGTACTTTGAGGACATCTCCTCGGGCTTTGCGGTGACGACGCGATCCTCGCCTCAGGCCTTTCAGGTGATTCCGCTGGTCGTGTACCGGGTGTACGTGGACGGGCGCCCGGACGAACTCGTGCGCGGCGTTTCCATTGTGGGCACCCCCCAGGCCGCCTTGAGCCGCATATTGGCGACCAATGACAAGCCGGACGTCTTTAACGGCGAGTGTGGTGCGGAGTCGGGCACGGTTCCGGTAAGCGCGGTTGCGCCGGCCATGCTGGTGAGCGACATCGAGACGCAACGCCAGGCGCAGGGCACAGCCCGCCCGCCAATTTTGCCGCCTCCGCCGATCAACGAGAAGACGTCATTGTCGGCCCCCGTTGCCGCCCAAAGCGCGAAAGGCAGTGAGTAGGTGCAAAGTCGCATGTTCCGTGTTTTTCTAGTTCTGTGGATGGGCATTTGCCTTGAAGCGTTGAGCGATGTCCGCCTTTTTGCTCTTGCGGCACCGGTTAAAGCGCAGACGGTGGGGCAATCAGCAAAGCCACTTGATCAGACCACCCGCCCAGCGCCGCTGACCGCCGATCCGCTGCTGGCAGCCATGCAAGCGGAACTGGACCGCGAGAAGGATCAACTGGTCTTGCCGGGGATGCAACGCCCGTTCTTCATCGAGTATCGGTTAGAGGATATACACAGCTATGACCTTGTGGCCAACTACGGCGCTCTGACGAGCGAAACGGAGAACCGGCAGCGGTTCGTGCGAGTCGAGGTGCGCATTGGCGATTATGTAACGGACTCCAGTTCGTCGCGCGGCAGCGGTTCCTTGGCGTTGGCGCCGGGCGACGACGACCCCGCGGCCCTGCGCCGGGCGTTGTGGACGGCTACCGACGAGGCGTACAAGGGCGCGCTGCGGGCGTACGCGAGCAAGCAGGCTGCCTTGAAGCAGTTCCAGAGCCCGCCCACCGCGAACGATTTCACGCCCGCAAAACCCGTTCAACTTCTAGAGCCGGTTGCCCACCTCGAGCTCGATCGCAAACAGTGGAAGCAGCGTTTGGTGGAGGCGAGCGGTCTTTTTCGGACCGAGCCTTCTGTGGGCAGTTTTGCCGACCAGGTGCAGTATTCGAGCGCCTCACTCAATGCCGTAGCGGTAAATCGGTACACCGTCAATACCGACGGTACGGCTGTGCGCCACGGCTATGCAGGGTATCAGGACATGATCTCCGTGGGCGGGCAGGCGCCCGACGGCATGCAGGTGGGGCGCAACAATGGAACTACGGCCGAGACCGCAGCCGGCTTGGAAGATGCAGCGGCACTGCGTAAGCGGACCTTGGACGACCTGCGCAGTTTTGAGGCGTTGCGTCATGCGCCGGTGGTCGACGCGGAGGATTACCACGGGCCCGTGCTGTTCTCCGGCGACGCTGCGGCGGATGTGGTGAACCGTTTATTTGTGCCGAACATTGATGCGGATCGCCCGGAGATGGGGACCTCGGCCCGTACGCAGGGAGCCTATCAATCCAGCTATCGTAGCCCGGTGCTGCCACCCTTCCTGTCCGTGGTGGACGACCCAACACTGCGCCAGTTTGGGGGGCAGGAGCTTTTGGGCGCCTACAGCGTAGATGATGAGGGCGAGCAGGCCAAGTCAGTGACCGTGGTCGATCACGGCAAGCTGGTGAATTATCTGGTGAGCCGCGAACCGGTGAAGGATTTTCCGGAGTCGAACGGGCACGGGCGCGCGCCTCTGGGCGGTCCTGCCCACCCGCATGCAGGCGTTTTGCTGGTGAAGTCGGCTGAGCCGCTGACGTTGGAGCAGGTGCGTGCGAAGCTTCTCGCGTTAGCGAAGGACCAGGGCCGTGAAGTGTATGAGGTGGAAACACTGGGTGGCAATGAACTGGCGCCGCGGCTGCTGTACCGGGTCTCTCCGGACGGCAAGCGAACGTTGGTGCGCGGCGCAGTGTTTGATGAGTTGGATCAGCGGTCATTGCGCTCGGAGATACTTGCCGCCGGGGGAACGCCGTTTATAGCGCAGCAGATTAGCCCTCTACCACAAACGACCATTACGCCCGCGTTGTTGTTCGCGGATATTGCGGTAAAACGGGGGACGCAGCAGCAGGAAAAACTACCGTACTATCCCCCACCCCTTGTAAGTCAAATGGAACCTTCGTTCGAACAGAAATAACTATGGCTTTGTTTGCCGAAGCATGGCTGTTGGAAAAATCCACTCGTGGAGTTGGCCGGTTTCGAGACATTGATAATAGTGCTGGCGCATGGCGGGCTTTACAGCGTTGGCTCCGGGGCGAAGCGGAACGGAGCTTGCCACAGAACTCGTCCCAGCGTTGAATTGAACCGCTGCGAACTGGTAAAGGTTCACGCAGCCTAGGAGGAAGGAAAACAGAGCCAACCCGGCGACAAGCTTGCGGCTATGGGTAACAAGGAGGCCGAGTCCCAGAGCCAACGCGAGGTAAAGAAATCGACCATCAACTCCATCGATCCCCAGCGCGTCTAACGGTAAGGTGAGATAGCCGACCACCAAGGTAATGACTGTAACGGCCAGGAAGCGTCGAAGATCAGAGGACCGTATCCACCCAAGCCAAGACCGGAACAGCACCACGGCTGCGAGCAGAGCGGAGAGGCTTGATCCTGCAATGAGGCTGTTAAAGACAAAAGGCGAGAAAAGCACATGAGGACTGGAATTATTTACGGCTAGGACGTTGATAAGTCCAAAGCAACTCACGTATTCGAGCAGTTTGGATAGGATGAAAAATCCGGCAAAATCCAACCGCTGCGGATTGAGAAGAAGCAGAGCCGCAAAGGGTTTGGAAGAAAAATCAGCTTTGAGTTGCAGGTAAAAAATGACGCCGCACACGGCGAAGACTGCCGGAAGGACATGTAAGAAAGAGTGCGTTTCTTGAGGAGGATCCCGTGCCAGTACATACCAGAAAAGGAGCAACAAGGTAGGAAGACAGGTAAGGGTAAGTCGCAGCTGTCTTGTTTGGAGAGCAAAGGCGACGACAAGGAGCATGCCAGCAGCACAGGGCAGCATATGCGCAAAGAAGATTAGGACAAGGAGCAATGCCACGCTGGGTGCAGAAGGGGCAGGTCCTACCAGGTAAGCGGCCAAGAATAGGAAGAAGGCTATACCTACTAGGAAATTCACATTTCCGTTCCAAAGATGGAAACCTACAAGAACGGTGGAGGCGAGGATAGGGAGAAAAGCGCCATCGCCTGTAGCAATTCGAGTTCTAAAAGAGAAGCCGGCTGCAGTCAATAAACCCAGCACGGTCATTATCCAAAGCTTAGCCGCTATCTTCCATCCGAACAGTGCGGAGAGGAGGCCGACCGCTAGGCTTGTTAGCGTATTGGGAACGGGGTAGTGCTGTAGAGCGTAGCCTGGCACAGGGTGCCGCATTAACTTCGCAACGAGAACTCCTTGGTACACCCAGTCGGGGTAGTCCTGAAGAAGTGGAGCGGAGGGCGAGGCGGCGATCACAAGGGCATACCCCAGCATGAGCCCGAGGAAGAGCAAGCTCCATAACTTCATTCGGACCTGCTTCGCCAGGGATCCTTGCCATGTGTGAGGAGGATGGACTGTGCTGGAGGAGAGCTCAAGAGTCATGGGTGGCAGCTAGAATGATGGCACTGGAGCTCTCACCATGGTGGCACGGCTAGGCCATTCTTTAGAAATACTGTACGTCCTTTTTGCGAGCCTTTCCTTTGCTGCAGGAGCGCAGCAGCCGGCTGCAGTGCCTGTACCGTTCGTAGAACCGTTGCTGAAGATGCCGTACTCGCCCTCGTTGAACCTCGAAAGCTTGGATCGCAGTGTGAATCCGTGTGTGGACTTTTACAAGTTCTCCTGCAGTGGATGGATCAAGCGCAACCCGATTCCGGCGGATCAGGCTTCGTGGAGCGTGTATGCCAAGTTGGCCAATGATAATCAACAATTTTTGTGGGGCATTTTGGCCGACGATGCCAGAGCCGCCGCGCATCGCACGCCGGTGCAGCAGGAGGTGGGGGACTATTTCGGAAGCTGCATGAATACAACGGCTATCGAGGCGGCCGGATTGAAGCCGCTCGAGCCGGAACTGGCGCGCCTTGACGCCCTGCAGGACCGCACGGAGCTGGCGGCTGCCCTGGCGCGGCTGGATCGCGACCTGCCCGGGAGCTTCTTTTTCAACGCGGGCACTGGTCAAGATGCGGTGAACTCCTCGTTGATGATTGT
>CAXTTZ010000119.1:0-9161 GCA_964247325.1 uncultured Acidobacteriaceae bacterium
GCCGGGGGCGGCGGAGAAGGGGGACAGTTGGGTGGTGTCCAGAACCTCTGGCATGCGGGGAACCTCTCGGAGAAGCGGATGCGCCGGCACCGAAAACGTGCACAGGGTGCGGCCGATGTCGTTGGGATGGCGCGGCGTGGGTCCGTGATGCCTTGGGGAAGGTGAGATGGGTTGTGTGGGAGTGAAGTGTTGTTCAGCTAGTGAACAGGGGTGGCTTTGGCGCGGAAGGGAAGGCTAACGCAACGGGCGCGAGGTCGGCCTGGCAAGGGGAGAAGGGCTCGCGTTCCGCGTCGCTTTAAGAAGCAGGTCTCTGCACTACGCAAGACGATAAAACCGTCTTGCTTCGGCCGAAAGGACAAACCTTATCTGTAAAACCGCGCCGTCTGGCTCCGGTCGAGAGGACAGATTTGAGTCTTCAAGACATCTTCTATTTAGTTCGGGAGTTTAGCGGCGAGCATGGCTTCAATGGCGGGGTTGACCTCGTTGGCGGCGAACTCGGCGGCGACGCGGATGCCGTTCATGATGGCGCGCTCGTTGGAGGAGCCATGGCCGACGATGCAGACGCCGCGGACGCCGAGCAGTGGGGCGCCGCCGTATTCGGAGTAATCGAGGCGTTTTTTGAAGGCGAGGAAGGCTTTTTTGCTGAGCAGCGCACCAACCTGCGAGGTGACGGTGGCTTTGAGACTTTCGCGCAGCGAGGTGTTCATTAGCTTGACGAGGCCCTCGCTGGTTTTGAGAGCGACATTGCCGACAAAGCCATCGGTGACCACGACGTCGGCGCGGCCGTTGTAGAGGTCGCGGCCTTCGACGTTGCCAATAAAGTTGAGACCGAGTTCGCGGAGGCGGGGGAGCGCCTCGTGGGTGAGGGCGTTGCCCTTGGATTCTTCTTCGCCGATGGACAGGAGGCCGACGCGGGGGTTGGCGATGCGCAGGACATGCTGGGCGTACATGTGGCCCATGACGGCGAACTGGAGCAGGTTGTTGGCATCGCAGTCGACGTTGGCGCCGACGTCGAGAAAGACGCAGGGGGAGCGCGTGGTGGTGGGCAGCACGGTGGCCAGGGCGGGGCGGTCGACGCCGGAGAGCGAGCCGAGGACCATCTTAGCCGTGGCCATGGCCGCACCGGTGTTGCCAGCTGTGACAAAGCCGCCGGCGACGCCTTCGCGGACCATCTTGAGGCCGACGCGCATGGAAGAATCGCGTTTGGAGCGCACGGCCAGGGCAGCCTTGTCGTCCATGCTGATCCATTCGCTGGCTTGGCGAATAAAGATAGGGTAGCGGTCGGGTTTGGCGCCGGGCAAATGCAGCGGAAGCTTGTGGGCGGCGGCCTTTAGGCACTCGCGCAGGCGGGGGCGCAGCACGTCCTCGGGGCCGACGAGGTGGACGCGGACGTCCAGTTGACTGCAGGCCAGAATGGCGCCGCGAATCTCCGGGTCGGGAGCTTTGTCGGAGCCCATGGCATCAAGAACAACGTCAATCGGCATGCGGTCGTGGCGTACGGAGGAGCGGCCTTGGGTGAAGATATGAGCCGACCGAAAAAGCGTTTAGGCAGCTTCTTTGACAGGGAGGACAGCGCGGCCCTTGTATTCGCCGCACTTTTTGCAGGCGCGATGGGGAAGCTTGCGCTCGCCGCAGTTGGGGCAGGCGGAGACGCCGGTGGGGGTGAGGAAGTCGTGGGAGCGGCGCTTGGCGGTGCGCTGTTTGCTGTGACGCCGTTTCGGATTCGGCATGGGAAACCTCTCGTCAAAAATCAGATACGGCGGGCTGAACGCCTGTGGGGCGTCCGGGGCCGCCGGTGGAGCGCAAAACGGGGCGAGGCTCAGGCTTTAGCCGCACCCAGGCCGGCCAAAGCCTCCCAGCGTGAGTCGCCGGTGCTTTCGCCGCAAGCGCAGTCCCCGTGGTTGCGGTCGGTGCCGCAGCGGGGGCAAAGTCCTTTGCAATCCTCCCGGCAGAGCACGCGGCCCGGCAGGGTCAACAGCACCTGCTCGCGCACGACATCCTCCAGCGGAAGGCCGCTTTTTTCATAATACCCGATTTCGGTCTCGTCTTCCGAGATGGCGTGTTCGCCGGCCTCGGCGTCGATGCCGGCGGGGCGAAAGATGAGGTCGAAGTCGGTCTCGAGCGCCTGGGGTACGGCGGTGAGGCAGCGCGCGCATTGAAGCTCGAAGGTACCGGCGAGGTGGGCGCGGATGCGGAGGTCATCCACGGTTTCGCGCGGACCGCGATGCTCGACCAGGAGTTCGGCGCGGCCATCAACGGCAAGGGGGCCGCGCTGCTGAATATCCGAGGCGTAGTCAATCTGTCCTTCGGGAATTTGGAGGTTGAGCGGCAAAGGCTCATCCACAAGCTGGGCCGGTTTGATGACCATCACAATTTATTTTCTCATGGCCCCGATGCGGTTACAGCTTTGCTCCCAGCATTCAAAAGCCATCCAGAACACTGGATGGCTTTTGGGGTGCGAACGGAAGCGGGCTAATCTAGGGGAGCACCTCGATACCACTGACCATGGGGTTATCTGGACCGTTGTTTGTAAACGACAGCACAATCTGGCCCGAACCGTTCGCAGAGGCTGTAAACTGCCGCGTCACCGCCCTGTTCTGCCCGCCTGCCGCAGCGAATACGTCGAAGCTGGAGAGCACGGTGGTTCCGTTGGCGGCCACGTTGAAGATACGAGCCCCCTCCGTGGTCCAGGTAAGCTCTGCGAAGTGCAGACGCACGGTATAGGTCATATTGGGGGTCAGGCTGCCTAGCGTGTAGTTGAAGGAGGGTGCCCAGCGGCAGCTTTGGTAGACAGCGGCCGGCGCGGGATTTGCCGCGGTGGACAGATCGATCGCTGCTCCCGAGCTGAAGCTGTTGCCGCCACTGGCCCCCGAATCTGCGGCAAAGGGCGCCACGGCTCCACCGCCCGCGTTGATTTGCAGAGCGGCAGCGAGCGGCTTGGCCGAGGATGCCTGCACGTCGCCAGCGGAGTAGTAGAAGTCGTTATACTGCGGCGCGCTCTGTATAGGGTCGGCACCGGTCGCAGACAGCACTGGCGTGCCGTTTCGGTCTAGCTCAAAGGTGGGCTTCTGATCTGCTGCAACGAACTCCACGGCAATCTCGTTGTACCCTGCTTGCAGGTTGAATATCTGAGCGCCGGCGCCAGCGTTTACCTTAAGCTGTGCCGCCGAGGTAAGATTCGCCGAAACATAGACATTGTCCGCCAAGGGTCCATAAATGGTGCCGATGTTGGGTGTGTTGTTGCTTGCCGTGGTGCCTTTGGACTGGGTCCTGTAGGCCCAAAAGATCTGGTCTGCGTTGATAGCGGGTTGAACACCGGTTTTGTACCATTGGATGTAGTACTTCAGGAAATCTGTGGCACCTGAGTGGCTATGAAAGTAGCCCAGCGTGCCCAGTGGGATGCCCGTGTCGTTTAGGTAGTTGGCATTTGGGTACTTGTTGGGATCGTCGATTGGGCTGACGTAGGTGCCTTCAATGAAGTCGTTCCAGGTAATAATCTCTACCAGGTCCGGATGGCTGACGTTGATGGCATCGAGCCACATCCAGCGCATGCCGCCGTAGCCGCTGTATTCGTAATAGCGGTTGGCGTTTGCACCCCAGAACTGGAAGCAGATAGGCGCCATATACTGTTTGCCGCCGCCGTGCACAACGCTGGCAAAGCTTCTGCTGGAGGGAATCTGGTCCGGGCTAGTGCCTTGACCGGGTATGCCGGCGATGCCCCAATAGAAGGAGCCGTCGATGATGCTTTGGTACTGGTCAAAACCCGCTTGGATGGACGAGGCCGTCGGGGTCTCACTGCCCCAGAAGAAAGCCGGCAACAAGAAGATCGGCAGGGGCGCGCTGGAGGAAACGCCCGTAGCTGTGGAAAGGGCAGTGGTGTTGTTATAGGTGCTTGGGTTGGCGCCGTTGGTCAGGTCGCTTTTAAGGCTCTGCCAAAAGCTGGCACCCTGGTTGTCGCCTGCAAAGGTAGACAGCACATATTTCCCGTTGCGCTGATAGTAGACCGCCTTGTAGCGGCTGTTATTGGCGAAGCGGCGCACCATGTCTTCCACGTCGGCCATACTGTTGCCACAACACATATCGGCGGAGAACATGAGCTTAAAGCCGGAGTTGAGCCGGTAAGCAGCTTCAAATATCTCCGAAGAGTAGCGCACGTAGTAGTCTTGGTTGCTCCAGGCGCCGGCGTTGAGCGCAAAACCGTCAATGCCCACAGCCTGTGCCTGCTGGATCTCCTTTTCATAGGCGGCGATCTTCTGTTCGCCTGTGGAGTCGTCGCCCTGGTAGTCCTGAGTCGCGACCATGTAGTGGGCGAAGACGGCTTTTTGTGCCGTAGTGGGTGCCGTACCCCCAAGCAGAAGCGCTGCCACAGCCATCGCAGCCGAGGCAAGGTTGAAAGTGCTTCTCATGTCACTCTCCTTGGTCGATCGGTAGGACACGCGCTACAGGCCGAATCCCGCAACACAGACTCCCATGCAGGGACGCTCTGCGTAATCGGAAAGATGATAGACCTTTGGAGAAACTTTTGACGAACGCTGTTTTTGAACGTGGAAGGGTTTGAGGCAGTCGTTGTAAACCCGAAAGTCAGTGCAAGACGTGAAAGCAACGTACGCCGGCCACACCGGCGGCCCCGGTCGCTAGGCATTGCGGCGCGTTGGCGTTCGTGATGCCGCCCAGGGCTAGTACAGGGGTGCCTTGGGCGGCGTGGCAGGCTTGGTGGAGGCGCTCGAGACCAAGGCCGGACTGGACAAGGGTGCCGGCGACGCGCTTTTCGAAGACGGGGCCAAAGAGGAGGAGGTCGGCGCCGGTGTGGCGGGCGGAGCGGATGTCGTCGAGGGTGTGGCAGCTACGGCTAATGATGGGATCGGGGTGGCCCGCTTGGCGAAAGAGGCGGCGGACCTCCGCGGGTGTGAGCTCGCCGGGGTGCGCGGTGAGGTGGACGCCGTCGGCCCCGGCGGCTAGAGCGACATCGACGCGGCTGTTGAGGAGCAAACGGGGGCGTTTTGGGGCGGACGACGCGGTTTGGGAGCACAGGATCTGCATGCAGGCAAGGGCAAGGCCATAAAGCTCGGCGATTTCGATGTTCTTCTCCCGAAGCTGGATAAATTCGACTTCGTCAACAAGCCATTGGTGAAGCTGTTGGTGGAGTCGCATCCGGCGGGCAGATGCGGTGTCCAATCGGTAGGAGTCGAGCCCAGCCGAGAGCGCCGTGATGGCGTAGCGCAGGGGGGCTGATCCGGCTAGGGAATTGTCTACAACCATTCCGTGATGCGCCCTCCCCCATACGCCGCAAGGCGTTGGCCTGAAACAGGTCTATGATAAGGAGCGGTCGGGTGGAATGGCCCACACAAGCGAAGTGGCACACAACATCAGATGCAGGGTTCTGCGAGGGGCCGTGCAACGCGAACAAGAGTGAAGTTACGGTATGGCAAATGTGTTCGACTTGATCGTTATCGGCTCGGGGCCCGCGGGGCAGCGCGCGGCCATCTATGGAGCCAAGCACGGCAAACGTGTCGCCCTGGTGGAGATGCGCGAGGTGGTAGGGGGCGCATGTATCAATACGGGCACGATCCCTTCCAAGACGATGCGCGAAGCGGTGTTACACCTGTCCGGCTACAACTATAAGTCGATCTACGGGATGAACTACCGGGTCAAAGAGCGCATCACGATGGCCGACCTGGCGTTTCGGGTCCAGCACGTGATCAAGACCGAGATCGATGTGACCGATGCGCAGCTTTCGCGCAACAACGTGGAGATGCTGACCGGGATTGCGAGCTTTGAGGACCCGACGCATGTGCGGGTGACCAACTCGAAGGGCTCGACCGTGTATGAGGGCAAAAACATCGTCATCGGCACGGGAACCAAGCCGGCGAGCTCGGCTAAGGTGCCGATCAATGGAACAACGATCATCAACTCGGACCTGGTGCTGAACCTGACGACGCTGCCGAAAACGATGATCATTGTCGGCGGCGGTGTGATCGGGGTGGAGTATTGCTGCATGTTTGCGGCGCTGGGCGTGCGGGTCACGCTGATTGAGCGGCGGCCGCGGCTGCTGGAGTTTGCCGACCAAGAGATCGTGGAAGCGTTGAGCTACCACCTACGCGATGCGCGCGTGACGATGCGGCTGAACGAGGAGGTCGAGTCGGTCGAGGAGGTTGACGGCGGCTCGGTAGTGGCGCACCTTGAGTCGAAGAAGAAGGTGCAGGGTGATGCGCTGCTGTACGCTGTGGGGCGGCAGGGCAATGTGGATGAGTTGAACCTGCAGGCCATTGGGGTGGAGGCGGACTCGCGCGGGCGCATCCCGGTGGATAAGGATTTTCGGACCAAGGTGCCGAATGTGTTTGCGGTAGGCGATGTGATCGGGTTCCCGTCGCTGGCGTCGGTGTCGATGGAGCAAGGGCGAATTGCGGCGGCGCGCTCGTTTGGCGACGAGAGCATCGTCTCGAACCCGAGTTTTTATCCATACGGCATTTGGACCATTCCGGAGATCAGCTTCCTGGGCAAGACCGAGGAACAGTTGACCGAGGAGGATGTGCCCTATGAGGTCGGCGTAGCGTACTATCGTGAGATCGCGCGCGGGCAGATTCGCGGTGACACAACGGGCCGGCTGAAGCTAATCTTCCATCGCGAAACGCATGCGCTGTTGGGGGTGCACATCATCGGCGAAGGGGCGTCGGAGCTGGTGCACATCGGCCAAGCGGTCATGGCTTTGGGCGGGAGGCTAGATTACTTTGTGGAGACAGTCTTCAACTACCCGACCTTAGCGGAGTGTTACAAGGTGGCAGCCTTTAACGGGCTAAACCGGGTAGCCAAGTTTGAATAGAGCGGTCATCCGAGAAGCGAAATAACGTGTTTTGAGCGAAAACCGGCTTTGGCCGGTTTTTGTGTTTGACGACGTGGGGGTGGGCACGCTACCGTCTCTCCACGCTGCTTTCGCGCGCCTTGGATGAGGTGTGCTTGAGGGCAAAGAACCCAAACCCAGCTGTGGAGTTTAAAAAGGGGAGGCATGTGATGATGGCCATGGATGTCGAAGAAACAAGGGACCCGGCGACGGGCAAAGGCGAACGGAGCATCGGCCTGGTCGTAGCCGAGCGGTTGTATGCGGGCATGCTGGTGAACGGGGTGCTAGACGGACCGGTGCAGCAGTTTCCGGATGGCGAGGCGACGGGGTTTGGCGAGGACGAAAGCTCGTTGATCGAGTTCCATACCGATGCGCTGATCGAGGCGATGTGCGCCATTACGGTGCAAGCTGCCAATGGGGAGAAGAAGGCCATCACGTCCGTAGGCGTGGCGCTGCCAGGGCTGATGCGCGGCGGCGTGGTGGAAGAAGCGCCGAACTTGCCGCAGCTCAAAGGCGCGCGGATGGCCGAGCTACTGAAGAGCAAGCTGAGCGAGCAGGGCATCGACGCGCCGGTCGTGGTATCGAACGATGCGGATGCGACGGCGGCGGGCTTGGCACTGAGCCACGGCAAGCTGGACCGGCGATACCGGGTGTGGACGCTGGGCACGGGCATCGGCTATGGGACCTACCCGCTGATGGAAGGGGTGTTCGAGGGCGGGCACACAACGGTGACCTTGGATGATCGCGAAAACTACTGCGGCTGCGGTGGGCGCGGGCACCTGGAGGGCATCATGGGGCAACGGGCGATGCGGCTGCGGTTCCTAGATATGGAGCCGGAGGAGGTGTTTGCGGCGGCGTGCCGGCGGGAGCAGCCCGATGCGCGATGCGTGGAGTTTCGGAACCTGTGGCATCGAGCCCTGGCCGCGGCAACGGCTACCAGCATTCATGTAAATGGGGCGGGAAAGTTTTTCTTTACGGGGTATAACACGCGGTTTTTGGATCTAAATTTGCTGCGGCAGTTCTTGCACGAGATGATCACGATGAGTTCGCTGCAGAGTTACCAATTGGAGATTGTGCCGGAGGAGCAGCGCACGCGGGTGACCGGGGCGGCGGTGATCGCGGAGCAGGCCACGGCCGTGGTGAGTTGAGGGTAGAGCGAAGCTGACGCGAAGGGCGCCGAGATTGCGCAAAGATACACGACGGATGTTCTCGTCCGAGGCGCGATACGCAGGTATGTTGGGCGAAACACAGATTCCCTTCGGGAATGACAACAACGTAGTGAGATGGGGTGCTTAGCGCTGGCAGTGGCGGCAGTAGACCGTGGTGCGGCCGGCAACCGTGATTTTTTTGAGCGGGGCGGTGCAGGCAAGGCAGGCTTGGCCGGCGCGGCCGTAGACCTGGTGTTCGAGCTGAAAGAAGCCGCGGACGCCGGCGGCGTCGACGTAGTCGGAGACCGAAGAGCCACCGAGCTCGATGGCGCGGGCGAGCACGGTTTGCAGCGCGAGGCGGAGCCGGTCGAGTTCGGCACGGGTGAGGCGGCCAGCGGCGCGGCGGGGGCGAATGCCGGCGCGGAAGAGGGCTTCGTCTGCGTAGATATTGCCGATGCCGTGGAGCAGAGACTGGTTGAGCAGGGCGGCTTTGATGGCGAGCTTGCGGCCGCGGAAGAGCTGAGCGAAGGTTTCGGCGGCGACCGTGGTGGGCTCGGCGCCAGGGCCGGGGTAGCCGGCAGGGGAGCGGTGGACGCTAAGGCGGCCGAAGCGACGGGGGTCCACGAAGCGGAGCTCGCGGCCGCTACTGAGCGTGAGGACGAGGTGGGTGTGCGGCGCGAGCGGGGTGGCGGGGTCGTTGACGAGCAGGCGGCCGGTCATGCCGAGGTGGATGAGCAGCTGAGCCGTCTGGCCTAGATCGGTGGGGATAGAAAGGTCGGCGACGACGGTCTTGCCAACGCGGCGGACGCCGGTGATCTGGGCGCCCGTGAGGGTTTGCGCGATCTCGTCTTCAGGGGACTTAAAGGTTTGGGGCTTGCCGCTGGTCCAGACTTGCTGAATGCGCTGACCGGCGACGCGGGCGTGGACGCCATTGGCTACGGTTTCAACTTCGGGGAGTTCAGGCACGGGGATTGGATGTTTGGGAGAGTGATTTGGCCTAGCAATCGCGCCTTTCCTTCTTGCCGCGTGGATGTGTTTCGTGTTCCCGAAGAGGGCGGCGATGAAGTGTCCCTCGCGAGGAAGGAGGCAGGCGGGGCGGAGCGCAGGTCGTATGATCAGAGCGATGCGTGTGATGGTGTTCGCGGTTTTCGTGTGGGGGTTGGTGGGGTGTGGGT
>CAXTTZ010000120.1:0-9154 GCA_964247325.1 uncultured Acidobacteriaceae bacterium
AGATGGTTGCGACGCTGTATAACGACGCTCGGTACCGGCTGCTTGGCCTGCCTGTGCGGGCTGAACGCAAGGTAAGCCTGTCGCGCACCGACCGGCGTTTCCTGCTGCTGCCAGGGCGGCACCATACCGACGAGTATGCCCGCATTCTGACCGGCGCGCCGGACGAGGCTACGCCCACGCAGCTAGCGCCGGTGCCTGCGCCGCAGTTGCCCCCGAGCCCGCGCCCGCTTGGGAGCCGGCCGCGGGTGGTGCTGGTGCCGGCAGGGGCACGCAATCTGCTGCGGGATGACGCGCTACGGCGTTGGCCGGTGGCGCTGTATGTGGAACTGGCAGGGATGCTGCTCGCGCGGGGCTACGAGGTGGTACTCGCGGGAGGACCGGAGGACCGTTGGGCTTCGCCGCACTTTGCAGTGCTGGCGGCGACGGTGCCGCCGGATCAGTTTGCCGATGAGATCGGCATCCATGGCCTGATTGACACGTTGGCGCTGATGGATTCGGCGGCATTGACCTTGACGCACGATACTGGGCCTTTGCACATGGCCGGGCTCACACGAACGGCCGTGATCGGGCTCTTCGGGCCGACCGATCCGCGTGGGCGCTTGCCGCAACGTGCCGGCGCCGTGGCGCTTTGGGGAGGCGAGGGATTCGCCTGCAGGCCGTGCTACGACGGACGAGCCTATGCTCCCTGTCCGCACAACCGGTGCATGGAGCAGGTGACGCCGGCAATGGTGTTGACGCACGTGGAGGCGCTGCTGAGAGCGAAAGCTGAGGGTGGTTTGGAGCCGCCGCAGGTACGGACGCCGGCGCATACCGCCGTGCGCCGGCCGGTTTTGGAGGGCGCATGACCGCTTCACCGCTAGGACGTGCGCTGTTTTTGGACCGCGACGGGGTCATCAACCAAGAGATTGGGTACCTGCACCGTCCGGAGGACGTGCGCTGGATTGACGGCATCTTTTCTCTTGGCCGCACGGCGGTCCGGCTTGGGTATCGGCTGATCGTCGTGACCAATCAGGCGGGGATTGCGCGTGGCCTGTACACCACGGCGGAGTTTCAAGCGCTGATGGGCTGGATCGGGGCGGAGTTTCGGGCTGCCGGCGCCCCGCTAGATGCGGTGTACCACTGCCCCTATCATCCCGAGCACGGGTTGGGGGCTTGGCGCCGCGACCACGAAGACCGCAAGCCCGCACCCGGTATGCTGTTGCGCGCGGCCCGGGATCTCGGGTTGGACCTGCAACGTTCGGTACTGATCGGCGACCGCTGTTCCGACGTCGCGGCGGCGAATGCGGCGGGGCTGCAACAGGCATTCTTACTGTACGGAACCGAGCGCAACCCGTGCCCGGGCGAGGCGATCGAGATACGGAGCTTGGCCGAGGTGGAAAGGTGGATGGAACGGCAAGAGGCGGCGGCGCTAGCCTGTCCTGGGCGCTAGTTCTGTCCCAAATTGGGACAGAACGACGAACCGTATCCCACTCTCGGTACCAGAGATGATTACTAATGACTAGTGAGAACCTCCTTATTAGCCCCTAAGATGAGTGAGTTGGACGAGTGAATCAGCGGAGTGAGTCGGATGCTTGAGTCGGCTTACAACCTGGGTCGTCTAAAAAGAAGTGGGTTTCGGGCCGGGACATATTGAGGCGTTAAGGCACTGGCGCGTGCCGCTAGTGTAGTCTGCATGAGCTTTGCTATTTAAAAGGAGGGCGCTTGATCCAATACCGTGATTCCGAGGCTGCCGCTGGGTCATTGGCTCGTATTGAGCGTGGCTTATCTGTGCATGGGATGCCTGAGGCTCCTTCGGCAAGCTTGCTGGACATCTTCCTTCGCCACCGATGGTTGTTTTTTTCAGTTTTCTTTTGCATCACGGGTTTGGGGGCGCTGTACATCTTTGGAAGCCATAAAAAATACGCTTCGAAGATGGAGCTGCTGGTGCAGAATGACCGAAGCGAGGCGAACATTTCGGCGAGCCGGGTAGAAGCGCCCGCGGTGGTCCGCGAGGTTACAGAAGAGCAGCTGAACTCCGAAGCGGAGTTGTTACAAAGCGCTGATGTGCTCGACGAGGTAGTGGACCCGGGCTGGTCACGCATACCGGCACAGCAACGGCCCGCGGCGGTGCTGGACCAGCATGAGCAAAAAGTGAGTGCTTTGCGCAAGGCGCTGGCGGTAACTGCCATCCGCAAGTCGCACCTTTTATCTGTTGAGATCACCACGCGCAGCCCGTACGCAGCAACCGACCAGCTAAACAGACTTTTAGATGCTTTTTTACAGGAAAAGCGCCGTATTAGTCATCCGAATGGGGCGGCGCAGATGTTTGCGCAGCAGGCTGACCTGTATAAACGGCAATGGGGAGACGCGCAGCAACAGTTGTCGCACTTCCAGGAAGCCAAGCAGTTGGTTTCGGTGAACGATCAAGAACAGCTCATTGAAAAGCAGGTTCTCGACTTGGATACACAGCTGCGCGATACCGATGTAGCCATCACAGAAGCGCAGCACAAGATCACAGGCGACAAAGTTCAGTTGGCCAGCGTACCCAAACGCCGGCCCACCCGCGAAACTTCTATTCCGGCTACAGGTTCAATCGACCAGATGCATAGCAAGCTCAACGAGCTAACCTTGCAACGCACGGAACTGCTGACCAAGTACCGGGCCGATGACCGGTTAGTGAAACAGGTGGATCAGGAGATCCAGGAAGTGCAGTCGGCGCTAAATGATTCAAAATCGCTTTACTCCGCGGAAAATTCTAGCGATGTCAATCCAACGTGGCAGATGGCGGAGCAGGATCTGAGTGAGTCAAGTGCCAAGTTGTCGGGGCTTTTGGGCAGGCGCAAGGCGCTGCAGGATCAGGTAAACAGTTTGCAGCAGAGGCTTTCGTCCACCGAGCAAAGCACGAGTCAGTTCAATCTTTTGCAGCACAAGGCCGCGGAACTCGAAGCCAACTACCAGCTTTATGCGCAAAAGCGTGATGAAGCGGCCATGGCGGAGGTGATGGACGAGCATCAGCTGCTTAACGTCGCCGTGGTACAGTCACCCACGTTTTCGCTTGGGCCGGTGCGCCCCCGCCCGCTTACGGATGGCATATTGACGGTCATGACGGCACTGTTTCTTGCATCCTTTGCAGTTTTCCTCGCCCACAATGCGCGGCATACGATTGCCAATGAGGATGAATTGCAAGCGATCTCGGCACGACCGACCTTGGCAAGTGTGCCCATGAAGAAGCATTTGCGGGAGGCTACATTCCCGTGAGAGTCGTTTTATTAGCTTTTCCATCTGCGGAGGCAATCGGGCAAATAACTTTAGAAAGGCGCGGAGCCTCTTCGTGGGTGGGAGCCCTGTTGGTCACCGCCGCGTAATGGGAAAAGAAGCCAACAACGACCTGAGCTCGTATCGCACGCTGGTATATCGCCTCTTGGCGGCGCGAGAGGAGAGTGGAACCTTGGGAGTCGCCTTCGCTTTGACTTCTGTGCATCCCGGCGAAGGCGTCAGCTATACGACAAAGAATCTTACGCGGGCCATTCACGAAACCTATGAGGGTCACGTACAAGCAATCGAGCTACTGTCTTTATACGCGGAAGGTAAGCCAACTGACGAGGCTGGAGAGGAGCCCGTGGAGGAAACGGTGCTTCCAGAGCCAGTTATCTCGCGAAGCGGCAAGGGGTTAGCGAGCGATTTCAGAGCGCCCTTGTTGAAGCTAGCTGCCCAATCAGATCTGCTGTTGATCGATTGCCCGGCCCTGACGCGAAGCGGGGAGACCCTTGCGGTGACCTCGTTGGTAAGCGGTGTACTACTAGTAGTGCAAGCGGAAAGGACAACGCGGAGTGAGATTCTCTCGGCGGAACGAAAGATCGCAGCGGCCGGAGGCAATCTTTTTGGCTTTGTCCTCAATCGAACCAAACAAAAAGCACGGTTATGGCCATTCGGGTCCCGCGCTTGAGCGGTGGCGGCTATACAAGGAGAGGCGTATGAAACATCTGTCATGGATTTTTGCGATGCTTTGGTGGGCGGGCAGTTCGTTGGCACAAACGCCAGCTGCGACAACCCTGCATCCGCGCGAACGGTACCGGCTACACACCGGTGATTCGCTTACGCTCGCCTACCGGCTCAGCCCGGAGTTGAATCAAATGGTGACAGTGGGGCCCGATGGCTTCGCCGATTTGCATGTTGCCGGTCCCGTTCGTTTGGCGGGTCTAACGCTTAGTGAGGCGCACGATCTAATTGTGCAAAGGGATTCAGAGCGACTTAATGACCCGGAACTTGATCTTGAACTCAAGGATTTCCAAAAGCCTTATGTGATGGTCGCGGGGCAGGTCCTAAATCCAAGTCGCATTGAGATGCGAGAGGATATGACCGCGCTACAAGCGGTTATGCTCGCCGGGGGATTTCGCGACAGTGCCAAGGAAACAAAGGTCGTCATCTTTCGCCGGTTGAATTCTAAGACCGATATGGCCGAGGTGCGGGTGTTGAATCTACACCGCATCAAGAAAACGCAGCAGCTGGAGCAGGATCTCTCGCTCGATCCCGGGGACATCGTATATGTGCCGGAGAACAACGCGACGCAGTTCGGTAAGATTATGCGCATTCCGAATTTTTCTATGTCGTCCGGCATACCTCTGTCGTAACGAAGTTGTTTTCTTCAGGTGCAGCAGGTTTATTTATTTGGGCGCGAGAGAACTCGAAGCCTTGGAGACGTTCGCGCTATGAAAATTGCCATTGTCGGTCCCTTTTTCTTGCCACAGGTATTTGGCATTGAAAAGGTGATGTGGAAACATGCGGTGCACCTGACGCAGCGTGGGCATGAGGTGCACGTCATCACCAGTGCGCAACAATTTCCGCGTGGCCGTTTCGAAGATCTACCGACAGAAGAAATGGTGGATGGATTTATGATCCATCGCATTCACATCACGCTTCGTTCCCCAAGCCGTCTGTTCTTTTATCTGACAAATAGTGGTGTACTTCTTCGTGGGTTGACCGGCAAACTCAAACAGATCGAGCCGGACATTGTCCACGTTCATAATGTAGCCTCTCCGGCATGGGCATATATAGCGGCGCGATACACCCGACGCTTTCGCAAAAAGTTATTCTATTCCCTTCATTACCATCCGGATTGTCTGGGTATGTCGAAGTGGCACACCTCTGTGCTCCATGGCCTGAATCGATTACCACTTAGGATCTCGCGGCGTTTGTTTCACCTAACCCGTTTAGATTTCGACCTGTTTTCGCAGGAATATCCGCGCGTGGACCGCAGCCGCTATGCGGTTCTGCCAAATGGAGTAGATGCGCCTTTAGCCATCACCCCTAGGACGGATTCAGGTGACATGTTTCGTCTGCTCTTTGTGGGGAGAGTAGAGGACCATCGAAAAGGGTTCGATCTTTTGGAAACGGCGTTTGCGAAGGTTCAGCAGCCTAACTGGCAGTTGACCATTGTGGGCAGGATTGGGGAAGAGAAGCGCGAAGCGCTTACCCAACGGTTTGGTTCCGCGGTGCGCGTTTTAGGCGCCATCAAGGAGCAAGATTTGGAAAGGGAGTACGCCGCCGCCGATCTATTTGTCATGCCGTCTCGCTATGAAGGATTCGGCATGCCCTACATCGAGGCCATGCGGTATGGCATACCCGTCATTGGGACCGAGGTGGGAGGCATTCCGGAGACAGTTCCGGAGGGAACGGGCCTGCTCATTCCACCTGAGGATGAAGGAGCTCTAGCAAACGCCATGCAACAGTTGAGCGCTTCTCCGGAAAGGCGGCGCCTGTTGGGTGAGGCGGGCAGGCGCTGGTCCGAGCGTTTTTATTGGGATCGAGTTACCGATCAACTCGAAGCTCACTATAGACAGGATTGAGACTCCTACCTACTGTGTCGGTTTACGGATACGGTGAGCCGCTTTCTAAACAGACTGTTGCGTATTGGTAGTTTGTAAGGAAGGTTTTTGAGAACTCTTGCTAAAGCCTAGCAAGAGATCACGTATTGCTTTCGACTTGCCTCGAAGCGCGATTTTGAATCGATACCAGGATTCGCGGCCGAGGGATGGGGTGAAGCGGACGGCTTGCACGAGACCTGGGCAGACTCGGGTGCCGACCAGCAGCGACCATAGAAGAAATACGGGGCGTTGCACTAGTCGCAAAGAGTCCCAGATGCTAATCACCTCGTTGTAGGCAAAATCTTCAAAGGCGCTTGGATTCGTGATGCGGGTCATCCCGCTGTAATGACGGACCTCTTCCCGCGTGCCTTGGAAGTGGTAGACAAGAGCAGCAGGATCGTAGGCGATCTTCCAACCGTGCCGTTTGACGGCGAGAGCAAGGCTGACATCCTCGCTGGGCTGGGCGCCGCGCCCACGGAGCCGAACGTCGCAACGCGCAAACTCGACTGCCTCACGCCGAAAGCTCATGTTGGCGCCTTTTAGCAGATCAACCTCGCGGATCGACCCAAACCCGAGGTGGTGATTTCCGATCACTCGACCGAACCACTGCAGTTTTCCGACGACGACGCGTTGACGGTCATCAAAGTTGGTGCCATCGAAACAGCGATCGCGGCCGCCTAAGCCGCCGAGCTCGGGGTCACCCTGGAAATTGTCAAGGATGACACGCAGCCATTGCGGTTGTGGCTCCGTGTCGTCGTCGATCATGCATAGCACGTCGGTCATGCAGGACTCGATGCCGATGTTAT
Source organism: uncultured Acidobacteriaceae bacterium (assembly GCA_964247325.1). Lineage (GTDB taxonomy): Bacteria > Acidobacteriota > Terriglobia > Terriglobales > Acidobacteriaceae > Granulicella. Next base: position 6,650 of record CAXTTZ010000120.1, read on the forward strand.
GCGCATAGACAGTGCCGGGGACATCGGTCACCACCATGCGGAGAGGCAAGGTGCCACGATCGTAGTGCTCAAGCGCGGTGCTGGTCTCCTGATCTTCTGTGCGGACGACCAGCATGACATCGTCAGCTGGTCGTTGCTGTACTTTGAGCGCATCCAAGCAGCGCAGCAAAAAGTCGGAGCGCTTGTATGTAGGGATGAGCACGCCGATGGTTTGGGGCGTAGAGGTAGCCCTGTGCCGTTTCTTTTCGCCGTTCGAAAGAGAGTGTGTGGGGGTCATAAGAGTTCTCGGTAAACGGCCGCGGTGCGTTCGGCCATGAGTTGGGAGCGGAAATGAGCTTTTGCGTAAGCTGTGCACGCATCGCTGGTAGGCAGCGCGCTTGGGTTAAGCAGAGCGGCAGAAAGGCCGTCGGCGAGAAGACGGGGGTCAGCAGATTCAAAGATTAAGTCTTCTGACAAACCGGCGACCACGTCGGGCAGACCGCCCACACGGGTGACCATGGAGGGCGTGCCGGCGGCTAGGGCTTCAGCAGCGACCAGGCCAAAGCCTTCCAACGCCGTGGTGGGGACGACGTTAATATCGGCGGCACGATAGAGAAGAGGTAAGTCAGCATCGTCGACATATCCCAGAAAGCGTACATGCTTCGTGAGCCCGAGAGCTTGGACGCGCTGTTCAAGCTCCTCGTGGAGGAGACCTCGGCCGCCGATCAAGAGTAAGACCTCCGGCACGCGCGCTACGATGTCCTTCATTGCCGACACGAGTTCGAGCAAACCCATGCGTTTGACAAGGCGGCGCACAGAAAGCAACAAGGGACGATCAAGCGGCAGACCCAGACGTATGCGCGCTTCGGCACGCGTGACCTCTACATGAAAGCGTTCGACATCGACGCAACCAGGCACAACACGAATGCGGTCCGGTTCTATACCGTACCGCGTGGCGGCGAGTTCGGCAAAGGCCTTAGACAGAACGATCACGCGCGCGGACCGGCTGTATACGGACTTTTCGACCCATGAGCGTAATGTGCTGGCGACTTGTCCGGCGCCGTCCTGCGCGGATTCGGCTCCCCATGGACCATGAAAGTGCGTGACGAGATGGTGCTTCGGCACTTTGTCGAGGGCGGGCAGAGTATACAGGGCAAAATGCGCTGCGACGATCTCGGGCTGTTGCTCGCGTAACAGGTGAGAAAGCTTAGTACGAGCCTGGCGGAAGCGATCCAGCTTGGGGCCGCCCTCCGGGGCGAAGTTGAGGAACTGACCTTCGGTGAGCTCGGCGACGTTATCTGGTCCGGCAACAGCGCCGATAACGTTGAAGCCTGCGCTTGGGAGAAATTTAAAGAGCTCGGCAAGTACACGGCCCTCACCGCCGCCACCGAACTGGATACCAATCTGGAGAGCCAGAGGGAGGGTATGCGAGGCAGCGGCTTGCGATGGGCGAGGTAGAGTTTCAGAGGTCGTCATAGGGTTTTCTGGTGACCTTAGGGCGTGACCATACGGCGGTACAGGTTGGTGGCCTTGGCTGCCGTAGACTCGATGCGAAAGGATTCCTGCACCCGCCGGTAGCCGGCGGCGCCAAGTTGTGCGCTCCGGGCCGGATCGGAAAGCAGAGCGCGCATTGCGGCGGCAAGTGCCGCAGGATCTCGTTTGGGAACGAGCAGCCCCGAGACGCCATCCACGACGATCTCGGAGACGCCGCCGCCACGAGTGGCGATCACGGGTTTTCCGGCGGCCATACCTTCGATAACGACTTGGCCGAATGGTTCGCTCAACGTAGAAGCATGCACGACCAAGCTGAGCGCAGCCATGCGCTCCTGCACATTATGCACAAAGCCGCAGAACTCGACGCAGGTCTCTAGCTCAAGTTGCGTAGATAGTGCCCGCAGCTCTGCTTCGTATGCTTCTTCGCCGAAGAGGGCGGACCCAATAAGCTGAAAACGAACATTGGGGAAGTCCTTATGGAGAAGGTGGATAGCACGCAGAAAGACGTCTTGGCCCTTCCAGGGGGAGATACGACCTACAAGACCGACGAGATGCGTGGGGCTCCAGTGCGGCTCGCCGAAAGGTTGCGAGCCGAAATCGAAGCCATCGTGAACGACCTCGGCAAAGCGAGGTCGGCTGTCTTCGTGCCGCGGCGAAGGCAGGTGCAAGGTGTCCATGGTGGCTTGTGAATTGGCGATCAAGGCTTGGGGAAGCCAACGTGTAAGTTGCCGAAAGACACGGACCACCTTGCGAGGAAGATAGTCGTCTTCGATGCGATCGCGAATATGCCATAGGACCGGGACGCCTGCGAGGCGAGCCGCGAGGCCGCCCAGTATGTCTGATTTCAGTGAGTTTGTATGGACCAGATCCACGTCGAGCCGGCGTATGGCCGTCGCGAGCCGAGCGACATACGGCCCAAGCCCTCCGAGTTTGCGCAAGAGGCTGAGATCCACGGTGCCGAGGGTGTCTTTCCTGGCCTCAAGCACCGTTTCAGCGAGGGGCAGCACATGCACCTCTGTATCCTCTGCGAGC
>CAXTTZ010000121.1:0-9143 GCA_964247325.1 uncultured Acidobacteriaceae bacterium
GTGCTGTACAACCTATATGCCGTGTTTGGCGGCCCGAGCACGCCGCCGCCCACGGTGGCGCCGGTCAGTTCCGCGCCCGCGCCGCCTTTGGCGAGCCGTGCGAGTGCGATCAACAGCGCGGGGGCGCTCAGCGCGGGTGGCAGCGGCAACGGCACAGGTTCCAGCACAGGCGCGGCACCCGGCGTGCCCGCGCAAAAGCTGGCCAGCACCACCTCGAGCTTGGACCCGACCCTGAACCAAGCGGCGATGCTGCGGACGGAAAGCTTGGTCTACGCCGGTTCCGGGCGAAATATCTTCTCGGCCACCTTTACGGCGGCTGCGCCCATCACCTTGCCTAAAAATGTGCCGCCGGCGCGTCCCGGACCGGCCGCATACACGCCGCCGCCGGGGCCGCAAGGGCCGCCTCCACCGCCGCCCATCCCGTTGAAGTTTTTTGGCACCGCCCAGCGTGGGCAGGGCGCCAAGCAAGCTTTTTTGCTCTCTGACGACAACGTATATGTCGCCGCACCGGGCGACATCGTGGCGCGCCGCTTCAAGGTTGGCGCGATCTCGACTTATGGCATTCAGGTCACCGATCTGACCAACAACAACACGCAAATGTTGCCTCTGCAGCAGAACTAGTCCTTAGCCTGAATCATCAGAAACTGTGCCATGACCTCTAGACCCGCCTTTGAGCACTCCACGGATAGCAAACCGGCCCAAGCCGCAGCCGAGGCCGGTTTTATGCTGGTCGCGGTCATTGTGATGGTGGCCTTGGTGCTCGTCGCGCTTTCCGTGGCCGCGCCGGTCATTGCCAAAGATCTGCGCCGGGATAAGGAGCTCGAAAGTGAGCATCGCGCGCAGCAGTATGTGCGTGCGATCCGGCTGTACTACCGCAAGCTGCACAGCTATCCACCAAGCATCGATGCGCTCAAGCAGTCGAACAACATCCGCTTTTTGCGCCAGGAGTACACCGATCCGCTGACCGGCAAGGCGGACTGGCGCTTAATCCACCAGGGCGAGCAGAAGACCACCGTCAAGGGCTTCTTCGGGCAAGAGCTTGGGGGCATCGCCTCCAGCGGCCTCGGCTCCGCAGCCGGCATGGCCTCGGGCATGGGATCGCCGGTGGCAGGGAGCATGGGCGCTTCCACCATCGGCGCGACCTCGCCCCTAGCGGGCGGATTTTCGGGCGCAACCATTGGCAGCGCAACGCCTGGGAATGCAACTCCGCCCTTGGGGCTGGGGGGGGCGACCGGCAGCACGGGCTCTTCTGGCTTGGGTGGCGGTGGCCCCATCGTAGGGGTTGGTCCTGCCGCAACGGGGTCCTCCATCCTCACGCCCAACGCGCAAAAAACCTACGAAACGTGGGAGTTCTGGTACGACCCGCGCATCGAGCAGATGTACCAAAAGGGCCACCAAAACGGCGGGGTGGGCAGCAACGGTATGGGCACGCAGCCCGCTTCGGGCTTTGGCACGCCCGGCGCAACACCCGGCCTCGGCAGCGGCGCGCCAGGCACTTCCCCCTCGTCCAACCCGACCGGCTCTACAGGGCCGTCCTCTATAGGCTCAGGCGTGTCCACGGTGCCGCAGTAGATGGCCCAAGCTCTGGGGTAGCTTTAGGCTGCAAGTCGCGCAAGCCACCATTCAGCCGGGCTAAGCCGCCGAGTCTGCAGCAAATTTATGCCGTGAAACCATGCGATAGCCTTTGAACATTTTCAAGTGCTATGATGCCGTTGAAATTTTACTTGGACACGGGCAACCTTTTCGGACGCATGTGCGTTGGCGGGCCCGTGATCATGCGGCATCACTGCCGCAGGGGGAAAGCGCAGTGCCTGTTTTGAAACATCTAGCCTCCCTCGCCGAGGCTGCCGGTCGCCGCTGGGAAAGGCTTGGTCTTGGCGCAGCTTCCATCGTTTTGCTCGCGATGAGTACTTCGCTGCGCGCCCAGACGATCGAAGACGGCGTAATGCTGCCGAAGAAAAGCATCTTCGCCGGTGAGCTCTATACCCATGACGCTTGGAATGAGTACTGGGAGGGCAGCCTCGAACGTACCAATGGCAATGTCGGCACGGTAACACACGAGGCCGCGACGACCATGGTCAACTACGGCGTAACGCGCCGTCTTAACGTGCTCGGCGAACTGCCCTATGTGTGGACCCAGGCCAGCCAAGGCGTGCTGCGGGGCCAGTCCGGCGTGCAAGACCTGATGCTCGCGGCCAAGGTCAACCCGTTCAACGTTCCGTTGGGCAAAGGGTTGGTCTTTCATATGATCGGTCTGGTCTCGGGTTCCATTCCTCTCACGAATTACACGCCGGACCTGCAGCCGCTCTCGATTGGGACGCATAGCCGCGGTGTTTCCGCGCGCACGACCTTCAGCGTTCAGGGCAATCGGGGCTTCTATTTCAACGGCTCGACGGCCTACACGTGGCGTGGCAATGTGACCTTGGACCGTTCGTCCTACTACACGAATGGGCAGCTCTACCTGACAAACCAGGTGGCGATGCCCAACGTGATCAACTACAACATCGATCTGGGCTACTACCGCCACAATCGTATGCTCACCGGAACGGTGTGGCAGCAGCGCTCACGGGGTGGTGGCGACATCCGCCGGCAGGATCTGCCTTTTGTCTCGAACCGCATGGACTATACCAAGGCGGGTTTGACCTCCATGACGCCCTTGCCGGTACGTGGCCTGCGCGATCTGTGCCTCATGTTTGCGTACAGCTACACCTTTGATGGCCGCAATGTTGGCAAGTCCAGCACCTATACTCCCGGTCTGATGTACCGCTTCGAGTTTGAAAGGTCCCGCACGAAATGAACACCACTTTCCGCTTTCTAGGCGGCCGACGCTCCGCCTCGTTGGTCGCGCTGCTTGCCGTTTGCTTCACGTTTTCCAGTTGCAGCAAGCAGGTGACCGCCGCGGACCCGCTGCCGGCCGCAGCACCGGCAGCGACCGACGCCAACGCTGGTAGCTGGAAGATGATCGTCCTGACCGGTCCTGCCCAGGTGCCCGTGCCCGCCCCCGCGGCCACCAACGACCCGGGTTACCTAAGCGAGCTTGCGGCCATCAAGACGGCGCAGGCCTCGCTGACCGACGCGCAACGGCAGAACATCACCTACTGGAGCGCCGGTGGGGTGCTGCGCTGGAACCAGATTCTGCGTGAGCTGGTGGCCCGCGCCGATCTGCCGCCTGCCCCCAACCCGGATGGCAGTTACCCCGTGCCGAACCAAGCAAATCCGTTTGCCGATCCGCAGTATCCGTTCAGCAACCCACCCTACGCCGCGCGAGCCTACAGCTATGTGTCCGTAGCGCAGTACGACGCGCTGAAGGCTGCCTGGTACTACAAGTACCAATACAACCGGCCCTCGCCGTTCCAGGTGGACAAGTCGATTCAATCGTTGCTGCCGATTACCAACCTCCCGGCGTACCCTTCCGAGGACGCTGTTCTTTCTGTGGTCAATGCCGAACTCTTAAAGCTCCTCTTCCCGACCTCCGTGGCGGAAATCACGCAGCATGAGAAGGACCAGCAGCAAGCTGCGCTACTCTCCGGCCGGGCCTCGACCTCGGATATCGCCGCCGGTGTAGCCTTAGGCGAATCTGTTTACAAGCTCTTCTCTGCCCGTGCGGCGGCGGACGGGATGAAGGCCGCCGGTGGCAATGCCGCGTTATGGGCTTCGCTGGCGGCAAAGGCCACCGCGCAGGGAGAGATCCCCTGGATCAGCCAGGACATCCCGGCGCGTCCGCCCATGCTGCCGGCCTTCGGCAATGTGAAGACCTGGTTCATTCCTGCCTCGAAAATCCCTGTTGAGCGTCCCGGCCCGCCGCCGTCCACCTCCTCGGCCCAAATGCAGACAGAGCTCGCCGAGGTCAAGGCTGCGGTGAACAATGCCACACGGGACCAGCTCGCCACGGTATACAAGTGGGCCGACGGCGTCAGTACCGTTACCCCCTCCGGCCATTGGAATGCGATCGCCGAGCCTTATATCGTCGCGGGCAACTTCAGCGAGGTACGTGCCGCGCGCACCTATGCGCTGATCAATACCGCTCTGATGGACGCTGCCGTCGGCTGCTGGGACACGAAGTACACCTACTTCAACCCGCGTCCGATCCAGCTCGACGCGTCCATCAAGACCGATATCGCGATGCCGAACTTTCCATCTTACGAGTCCGGTCATTCCACGTTCTCCTCCGCGGCGGCCACGGTGCTCAGCTATGTGTTTCCGTCCGCGGCGGACAGCTTCACCGCACAGCGGGACGAGGCGGCCATGTCGCGCCTCTACGCTGGCATTCACTTCCGCTCGGATATCACCGCCGGCATCTCGCACGGCCAGCGCATCGCGGCCTATACCCTGACGTTCGCCAAGGAGGACGGCGCGCAGTAAAAAAAAGCTCTGCCGCAGCCCTCATTGGGCAAGCTTGGCCGCCATGACGTACAACAAGCAAAGCCATGCCGCATGAGATTGCCCGCAAACCGCTCAACACGCCCCGCCAGGTGCTCTTCGCCAGCATGGTCGGAACCACGGTGGAGTTTTTCGACTTTTACATCTACGCCACAGCCGCCGTGCTTGTGTTTCCGAAGCTCTTTTTTCCCGCGTCGGACCCAACCTCGTCCACCCTGGCGTCGATGGCCACTTTTGGCATTGCCTTTCTTGCCCGGCCAATCGGGTCGGCGCTCTTTGGCCACTTTGGCGACCGTGTTGGGCGCAAACGAACCTTGGTTCTGGCGCTACTGACCATGGGCGTGTCCACATTTGTGATCGGCGCCCTGCCGACCTATGCCACGCTGGGCCGCGCGGCGCCTCTGTTGCTGGCCCTGTGTCGCTTCGGGCAAGGCATCGGCCTGGGAGGGGAATGGGGCGGCGCCGTGCTGCTCGCCGTTGAAAACGCTCCGCCCCACCGCCGCGCGCTGTATGGCATGTTTCCGCAACTTGGTGCGCCGGTGGGCTTTCTGTTTTCGGGCGGAGTCTTTCTAGCGCTGTCCCGCTGGTTTACAGATCGGCAGTTCTTCAGCTTTGGCTGGCGGCTGCCCTTCCTAGCCAGCGCTCTGCTGGTGCTGCTGGGGCTCTATGTGCGCTTGACCATCACAGAAACGCCCGTCTTTCAGGCCGCTTTGGAGCAAGCCGACAAGGTCGAAATACCCGTGCTGGCCGTGCTTCGCCGCCATCGGAGCAAGCTCGTTGTGGGCACTCTCCTATGCCTTGCCACGTTTGTTCTCTTCTACCTGATGATCGTTTTCACGCTGTCGTGGGCCACTACGGCGCTGGGCTATTCGCGAAGCCGCTTCTTAGAAATCCAGCTACTCGGCGTGCTTTTCTTTGCGCTCACGATACCGGCTTCGGCGCTGCTAGCCGAGCGCGGCCGCAGGCCGGTGATGCTCGGCGTCACCGCGCTGATCGGCGCCTTCGGCTTCGTGCTAGCGCCCATGTTCACTGCCGGCGTCACGGGCGCGACCGCCATGCTGGTGCTCGGCATGTCGCTCATGGGGCTCACCTACGGGCCGCTGGGCACAGTGGTGGCGGAACTCTTTCCCACCCGCGTGCGCTATACGGGCAGTTCGATCGCGTTCAGCGTGGCAGGCATCCTAGGTGCATCCCTAGCACCCTACGCGGCCACATGGCTCGCCAAAACGCACGGTCTGCCCTTCGTCGGCTACTACCTCGCTGCCTCCGCCGCGATCACCTTCGTCGGCCTGCTCTTCGCAGGCGAAACGCGCAACAGCGTCCTAACGGATATGTAGTAAAGACCTAAGCGGAAACAAGATTGGGCTTCCCCTATGACTTCCAGAGAATAGGTAGCTTTTTGGCGGAGGGAGAGGGATTCGAACCCCCGTTGCCCGCGAGGGCAAAGCGGTTTTCAAGACCGCCTGTTTCAACCACTCACACATCCCTCCACCCTGGGGCGCGGAGAATTTCTGCATCCGCGGGGCGGCTCGCTTGATCTCAAGGGTAGCAGCTTGCGAGCGCCCCTGCGATACTGAAATGACCTCGCCACGGTAACTTTTTGGCCGAAGGTGAGCAAAGGGCGGTGAAAGGGCCCGTGCCGTTTATGGCGACCAGCGTGCAAGAACCCGTTCCGGCGGCCCCCGCCATTGCACCGCGGCCCGTGGGGGTGCGTGACACCTTTGACGCCACGCTGCGCAGCGCAGAAGCCACTGTAGCCTTTCGCGAGATCCTCGCGCAGGCCTATGACACCTTTCGCGCCAGCAAAGCACGCTTTCTGCTGACCATGCTGGGCATGGTAATTGGCTCGGCGTCGGTCATCTTGGTGGCAACCCTCGGCCTTACCGGCCGGCAGTACGCGCTCAATATGCTCGCCTCGATTGGGCCGAACATGATCGAGATGCAGGGCGGTGGCGGCAATGTGATCGGCCCCAATAACGTCACCGTGCCCGACTTTATGACGCGCGAAGACATGGCCGCCGTGCTGGAACAGGTACCCTACATCCGTGCTAGCTCGCCGATGCTCGAGTTCGCCGACCACGTTACACTGCCTGGCGGGCAGGTCAAGCAGACCATGCTGCTCGGCGTTAGCCCGCAGTACAAAGAGGTGCGTAACCTCAAGGTCGTCGCGGGCCGCTTCTTCGACGACGAGGATGACCTGACACACGCCAAGGTTGCTGTGCTCATCGAGCCACTCGCCCAGGAACTCTATGGCAGCTCGCTCGAGGCAGTCGGTCATTCCATCACCGTTATGGGGATTCCCTTCACCATCATCGGCGTGTTCAAGGAAAGCATCGATACCTTTGGCCAAAGCGAGGTCAACAACCAGACCATTCTGGTGCCGTACCCTGTGGCGCGCTACTTCACCGGCACCGACAACCTGAAGCAGATCTTCTTTACCGTAGGCAACTCGACCGAGGTCGAGCCCACAGCACGGCGTATCGAGGCTGTCATCCGTTCCCGGCATCGTCCCGGCAACAGCTTCACCGCGTTTACGCTGACAGAACTGCTCGGCGTGATGAACAAGATCGCGACCATGCTCACTGTCGTGCTTACGTTGGCTTCGGCGATCACGCTGGTGGTGTCCGGCGTCGGCATCATGAACTCCATGCTGGCCAACGTAAATTCGCGTATCAAAGAGATCGGTATCCGCAAAGCCCTGGGCGCGACCAGCCGTGAGATCCGGCTGCAGTTCCTGACTGAAAGCGTGTTGCTTTCGTTTTCCGGCGGCCTAATCGGCACCATGCTTGGGCTGGCTTTGCCTTTGGCCGTGCGCTTCTTTACTGACTTCGCCATTCCCATCTCGCCGTGGAGCCCAATCATCTCGCTGGCCACAGCGGTGCTGGTGGGCGTTGTCTTTGGCACGCTGCCGGCCAACCGCGCCGCACGGCTGGACCCAGTGAGCACGCTTAAGTACGAGTAAGCGGGAGGGAGCAGGAACTCTGAGCTGCAGGTTCCTCCACTTGCGCGTTCTAGCTGAAGGGGTACACCTACACGCGCTCGATCATGACCTCGGTCGACTTGATCAGCGCCGCGGCCGTGTCGCCCTTTTGCAAGGCCATCTCACGCACCGCGTCAGCGGTTACGATGGCTGTGATCTGCTGGCTGCCGAACGACAAGACAACCTTGGCCAGCAGACCGTCGATTTGCACATCCACCACACGCCCTACGAGCTGATTGCGGCCCGACACGCGCCGGTATCGCTCGCGCGACTCCGGCGCCGGCTTCAGCTTGTCGATATCCAAGAACGGCTGCAGCGCTGCCTGCTCAATCCGATGGTGACCGCCGGGCGTTTGTACCGTGGGCAACTTTCCGGAAAGAATCCACTGCTTCACCGTCGGGTAGCTGATGCCCAGCATCGTGGCCGCTTCACGTGGCTTCAGTAACGGCAGGTGGTTGGCCATGCCGAGATTGTACGGCGAAACCACTCGCGCCCAGCAGCTTCTGCCAAAGGACGCGCTACCATGGGCTTTGAGGATTTATTGTGATCTGCGACATCAGCGTCAAAGCCGCACAGTTCGTTGTGGCCGTGCAATCCACCCGTGAGCTGCTCTTTCAGAATGAGATTTACCAGCCCGGCCATCAGCGCGAACTGCACGAGCAGGCAAACTTTTTGCTGCTTGACTGCGAGGTGCACTCGCACCACGAAGCGGTGGATTGGGTGCGGCTCAACACCATGCGCCTACAAGCGCAGCTAGCCGACGCCATGCGCCCCACGCTGACCGATATGGGCTGGCAGATTCTGTGGGTCAATGCGGTCAACCAACATGCCTGGGAGGTGTACCTGGACAACGTGAACGGCGCAGCGCGCGGGGACGAAAGCCTCATCCAGGTGCCCAAAGGGTAACCCGCGCAGAGCCAGGCAGAGCGGAGCTCAGCAGAAGAGCGGAGCCCAGCAAAAGAACGGCGCCCAGCAAAGAGCCAAGCGCCGCACCTGCTTCAGCTGTTGCGTTAGGCTGTCGCTTCTTCTGTTTCGGGCTCAGCCACCGGCTCAGGCTGATCGCTCTTCACGTTTACCTGTACGTGTACCGTGACATCGCGGTGCAGGCGTATCGGCACGTGAAACTCGCCAACCGTCTTGAGCGGCTCGTCCAGGTGAATGCGCCGGCGCTCCGTGGGAAAGCCTTGCTGCTCGAGCGCGTTGGCGATATCGGCTGACGTGACCGAACCAAACAACTGACCCTCGCCGCCGGCTTTACGTTCAAAGCTGAGCACGACGTTGTTCATCTGCGCCGCCACCGCCTCGGCTTCGGCGCGCTCCTTGGCCGTTTTGCGAATCGCCGACTGCTTCATCTGCTCGATCACGTTTTTGTTGGCCGCCGTGGCCTCGATGGCGAATTTGCGCGGCAGCAGAAAATTGCGGCCATAGCCGTCAGCGACCTTGATCATGTCGCCGCGGTGGCCGAGGGACTCGACGTCCTGTTTCAGAATGACTTCCATAATGCTTCTCCAAGGTAGGCCGCAGGTCAGCCTGCAGCCCTACCGGTCGGGGCGCCTCGGGCGCGACTAGTACTTCGCAGCGTAGGGCAGCAGGGCAATGGCGCGTGCCTGCTTGATGGCGCGGGTCAGCTTGCGCTGAAACGGCGCCGAAGTGCCCGTCAAGCGACGCGGAATGATCTTGCCGCGGTCCGATACGAACTGCTGCAGCAGGCGCACGTCGCGGTACGAGATCGAATCGATCTTTTCTACCGTGAACTTGCATACCTTCTTGCGGCGAAAGAACT
>CAXTTZ010000122.1:0-9056 GCA_964247325.1 uncultured Acidobacteriaceae bacterium
ACCCTCACTCGCCTGCACCGGTGCCGCTGCCCCTGCAGCCGGCGGCAACGCGACGGTTAGCACCGGCAACATCACCACGAGCAGCAGCACCGCCGTCCACACTACAGAACGCGCCGCAGCCGGGATGCGTGGCAGCGCCCGCAAGCTCAACGCCACCGCCCCCACCAACAGCGCGCCCTCCCACACCGAAGCCACCAACCCCGCCGCTGCAGGAGACGCCACCGCCATCACCGCATGCCACCCCGATGCGTGCACCATGGCTATACCTCCTCCGGTGCAGCATCTTGATCCGCTCGAGGATCTTCCGGCGCCGCCGCAATAGCCTGCTTCAGCCGCTCCAGCTCTTCGGCGGAGATCTCCCCATCCCCTAGCAGCGACACTAGGAGCCGCTCGCGCGAGTTGCCAAAGAACCGCTGCAGCACATGCCGCACCTCCGACCGCCCCGCTTCGTGCTCAGCCACACAGGGACTGTACAGAAACGCGCGGCCCTCCTGCCGGTGCCGCACATAGCCTTTGCGCTCCAAAATCCGCACCGTCGTCAGCACCGAGGTGTACGCCAGCGGCTCATGCGCCGCCAACGCCGCCACCAGCTCGGCCACGGCCGATTCGCCGCGCGCCCACAGCAGTTTCATCAGCCGCAGCTCGGCTTCGGTCAGCGTGTTGGACGGCTTCGGCGGCATCGCATCTCCTGACCCAAAAGGCTCACCTCTTTAAACGCACAACTAAACGATTAGTTACCCTCCGCCCAGAACTTTTTCACACCACCTTCACCTCCACCCCCGTCGCCCGCAGCGCCCCAAGCGTCTCCGCCTCAACGCCCGTATCGGTTACCACCGTGTGCACCTCGCCCAGCTCGCAGATACCCGCCGCGCTGCGCACCCCCAGCTTGCTCGAGTCCGCCACCACGACCACCCTTCGGCTATGCCGCACCATAGCCCGCAAGATAAACGCCTCGTCCGCCTCCATCACCGTGATGCCGTACTCTGCATGCACCCCACACACGCCCAGCACCGCCACATCGAAAAACATGCGCCCAATCGCCTCATAGGTCGTCGCCCCCACCATCGAAAACGCGCCCGGCCATCGCACTGATCCGCCCGTCAACGTCAGTTGCAGTGACGGCACGCTGGAAAGCTCCATCCCGATATTGACCGCCGACGTCACCACGTGAATGCCCGTCCGGTGCCGCAAGCTCCGCGCCACCTGCGTTACCGTCGTACCCGGCGCCAGCGCCACCGTATCCCCCTCGCGAATCAACTCGCTTGCCGCCACCGCAATGCGCCGTTTCTCCTCCGCAAACCGCCCTTCCCGCTGCGGAAAGGCCGCGTCGAAGCGAAACGGCTCATAGGTCATCTTGCCTGCCAACTCCGCCGCGCCGTAGCTTCGGTGCACAAAGCCCTGCGTCTCCAGCGCCGCTAGGTCCCGCCGCACGCTTGCCGACGACATGCCCACCTGCGCCGCCAGCGCGTCCACGCTGCATTTGCCGTTCTGCAGGAGCAGGTGCAGGATGCGCTTGCCTCGATCCTGCGTCCGGCCCTGCATCCGCTCCTGCTTCCGATTTTCTACCCGATCTTGTGCCCTGCCCTGCGGCCGGCCGTCCGCGCCTAGCCGGCCGCGCTCAGCCTTCGCTTCCGGGCCGGTCCCTTCCTCGACGTTGGTCATGTGCCCCTCACGGCAAAGATTCACTTGCCGCAGTAAACTGTACAAAAATTGCACAAACTTGCGCACTCCCTACAACAAAAGCTGCACATTGCGCAGAAATCCATTGACATCGCGCACTCTCGACCCTAGCTTGGATTGATGGGTGCCCTCCGGCACGCTTGCCCGGTCTGCTTGATTGCCAGCAGCCGCAACGCCCGGAGCCCAAACCATACCGGCCTCTGGCCGCTCCAGGACTTCATGACCTTTCGCTCCCGCCACGCCCTGCTTCTTCCGCTCGCCATCGCCGCCGTCCCTGTGCCCGGCGTCCTCGCCCAAAACACCACCGGCTCGGTTAGCGGCACCGTCACCGACGCAAGCGGGGCCATCGTCCCCGGCGCTTCGGTCACCGTGCAAAATGTCGACACCGGCGTTGCCTCCTCCGCCCAGGCCAACGGCGACGGCGTGTACAGCGTTCGCTTCCTTCCTATCGGCCGCTACAAAGTCATCGTCGGCGCGCCCGGCTTCCAAACGCAAACCACCTCCGTCTTTACGCTCGAAATCAACCAGGTCACCAAGATCGACGGCAAGCTCCAGCCGGGCAATGTCCAAAGCACGATCGAGGTCAACACCGACGCTCCTATCCTGAACACCAACGACTCCTCGCTTGGCGTCACGCTCTCCACGCAGGAGATTCAAAACCTGCCTCTCGATGGCCGCAACTTCTCCAGTGCCACGCTGTATCAGCCCGGCGCGGTGATTACCGATCCGACCGGCCTCACCGGCAACAATGCCATCGAGCGCGAAACCTATAACAGCGGCACGGTTTCGCTCAACGGCAACCGCACCCAGGCCAACTACTACACGCTCGACGGCGCCGACCAGAACGAACCGCAGAACAACCTCATCGCCTATAATCCAGCCCCGGATTCCATCGATCAGATCCGCGTTATCTCCGCCAACCCCTCCGCACAGTACGGCAACGCTAACGGCGGCCAAGTCGTCTCCATCCTCAAATCCGGCACCGACCAGTTCCACGGTTCGGTCTATGGCTACCTCCAAAACCAGAACCTCAACGCCAACAGCTGGGCCAATAAGCATCAGCCCGCTATCACCGGCCCAGGTGGCGCGCTGATCGCCAATCCTATCGCCCGTAACCCCTACACCCAGACCATCTTTGGCGGCACGTTCGGCGGTCCTATCCTTCACAACCGACTCTTCTTCTTTGTCGACTACGAAGGCACGCGCCGCCACACGGGCGGTACCGCGACTGCCTCAGTCCTCCCCGTCGCCTTCCGCACCGGCGACCTGTCCTCGCTGCTCGCCCTCGGCTCCGGCAACAACATCCAGCTCTACGACACCCAGAACAACTTCACGCCCTACGCTAATAACCAGATTCCGGTGCTTAACCCGGTCGCCAAATACCTCTTCGCCCACCCCGAACTGTATCCGCTGCCCAACGCGGCCCCCACTGCCGGCATTTTCGCCAACAACTACCGCGGCGCGCAGCGTTCCTTCGTCATTAACAATCAGGGTGATATTAAGATCTCCTATAACAAAGGCAATCGCGACAAGTTCACCGCCTTCTACGGCCAATCCACCGCTACTGATAAACAAACTGCGCTGCTTCCGGTCTTTTTCCCTGCGGTACAGGTTTATCCAACCAAACTCGGCGCCGGCAGTTGGGTCCACACCTTTTCGCCCGCCATTGTCAACGAAGCCCGTTTTGGCTTCACCCGCGTTCGCTGGGACAACAACGTGCCTACCGATCCCTCCGGCGAGTTCGGTCTTACCGGCAACGCCAAAGTCGGTATTCCCTTTGGCACGCAGCAGTATGTCGGGTTTAGTGGCCAATCCATCGCGGGCGATGCTTCCTACATAGGCACGCCGGCCAACGTGCAAATTCTGCGCGATAACACCTTCAACTACTACGACAACTTCACCATCCAGAAGGGCAAGCATTTGCTGTCCACTGGCGTGCAACTCACGCGCTACCAGCAGAACTATATCAATGTACTCAACTTCGGCTCGCTCGGCACGTTCACCTACACCGGCGCCTACACCGGCCTGGCCGATGGCGGCGGGTACGGCCCGGCCGACTTCCTCCTTGACCGCGTTCATGAGACCCAACTTGCCTCTGGCGTCGGCCTCGTCGGCAACCGCCAATGGCGCGATGCAGGCTACCTCCAGGACGACTGGAAGGTCAGCAGCAAGCTGACCCTCAACCTCGGCGTCCGCTATGAGTACGATCAGCCCTGGTACGAGGTCAACAATAAGACCGCCAACGTCATCCTGAACACCGGCGTGGTCGAATACGCCGGCAGCATTCCTGCGGGCGCCCCGGCCGGCTCCGTCCTCTGCCCCACCCGCGCCTGCTACAACGCCAACTACACTCAGATCATGCCGCGCGTCGGCTTCGCCTACCAGGTCGCGCCGCGCTTGGTGATTCGCGGCGGCTACGGTGCTACCAGCTTCTTCGAGGGCGATGCCTCCAACCAGCGCTTGACCTCGTCGCCACCCTTCGCCCAAGGCAGCGACCTCAAAGCCAATACTCCCTCCATCAGTGACAATGGTAAGCCAAACGGCGGCTCACCCTACAGCGTCGAAACAGGCTTCAATCCGGTCTTCACCACGCAGAATACCCAGTTCTCGGCTTGGCCGCAGAACCAGCAGCCCGCCTACATTCACAACTACAATCTCACCACCGAATACGCGCTTACACACAGCACCTCACTCCAGCTCACTTACGTCGGCGAAAGCGGCCATCACCTCGCCGATCCCCGCTATGGCACCCAGCTCACGATCCAACAGGCGCGCGACATCGCCAACCTCCCCACGGGTGCGCCCATCCCCTTAGCTGACCAGTCCCCATACGCCAATCTCGGCAGTGTGCTCATCACCGAGTCCGCCGCCATGATGAACTACAACGCTGGCCAAGTCACCCTAAATCAGCGGAGCTCCCACGGGCTCGATTTCACCTTCAACTACAGCTATGCCCGCGCCATGACCAACAGCGCCGGCAACTATGGCGTCCCCAACATCACCGGCTCTAATGGCGCGTTCCAAGATGGCTATAACTCGCGCGCCGACTACGGTTCGGCCGGCCAGGACGTTCGCCACAACCTCAACGGCGTCATCGTCTACGCCCTGCCCGTCGGGCGCGGCCAAGCCTTCGGAGCGCACTTAAACCCCGTGCTCGATCTTCTGGTCGGCGGCTGGCGCGGCTCCGCCACCATCGTCGCTTACTCTGGGCTGCCGGTCACCATTAATAGCAACGACCTTTCCAACACGGGAACGCTTGGCCAAATCCGCGCCAACTTCTACCGCCACATCCGTGTCCGCAATCGCAGCGTCAACCAGTGGTTCGGCAACGACACCACCGTGTACTCGCCGGAAATCCTCCAATCCACCGACGCGAACGGCAACGTCACCACGCAAACCGTGAACGCGTGCAACCGTCCCGAAGCGCAAAGCTTTGGCTGCGCCTATGGCCCGACCCCGTCGCTGAGCTTCGGCACGGCGTCGATCGGCTCCGAGCGCGCCCCGGGCTACCTTAACTCGGATGCGGCCGCGTTTAAGGACTTCCACATCACCGAGCGGCAAGCGCTCGGCTTCCGCGCGGACTTCTACAACATGTTCAACGTCGCCAGCTACGGCAACCCAGACAGTAACATCAACGACGCTACCTTCGGCCAAATCAGCGGCATCCGAGGCCAAGAACGCCACATCGAGTTTTCCGCCAACTACCACTTCTGAAGCGGTGTGCCTTCGCTTTAATCGCTAGTACTTCGTAGCGAAGCGAAGGCACTGCTCTTTACCCTGGCCTTGGCCGTTCCCTCCCTTGGTTGTCATTCCCGAAGGGAATCTGCTTTCGCTCTTGCCCTTGCCCTTGTTGTTGTCATTCCGCAGCGCAGCGGAGGAATCTGCTGTTCGCCCAAGGCGCCCATGATATCTTAGGAAAAGACACCCGTAAACCCCGCCACGAAACCAAAAGCGCCAAAGGCGCACCCCAAAACAGCCTAGGTAAGCTATTACCGCCGCCCCGGCAGCACGCTCCAGATCGCTGGGTCCTCTTCCCCGAGCACCCACGAGCAAAAGCCCTGCAACCCATCCTGCTTCACCAGCTCGTAGCGATCCGCAAAGGTGCGCTTGTCGGTGTAGAACACCCACTCGCGCATGTCGTCGCGCTCAAACCAGAAGAACGCCGTATGATCCACCGGGTCCCACTGCGGCGCCGTGCCGTACATTTCGGCCAAATGGTACACATTCGGCCCGGAGATGTACTCCGCTTGCGGATTGGGCTTCTGCTCGGCCTTGCCTAGCCCCGGATCGCCCGTAAACCAGTGATACCCATACAGCGCGATCCCGAGCGAAAGCTTCTCCTTGGGCACTACCTCGAGCGCATAGTCCAGGTTTTTGCGTGTCCAAGCCCAGCCGGCAACCGGCCCCGGCTCGGTCCAGCGTGTGTTTTGGTCGTAGGTCATCAGGCACACGAGATCAACCGCCTGCGCGAGCGCTTTGAGGTCATACGCTCCGCGCCAATCCTCATAGATCCACTTGCCGAACGCCGTGTTCCCCGGATGGCCCGGCGCCCCTGGCACCACCGCAATCTGCACCTGCAAACCTTCCCGGTGCAGAAGGGCCGCCGAGCGCGCGACGGTGGCCGTGAGCAGATCGCGGTCGGTCCACATCACGTCCTCAATGTCGAACTGGATGCCGCCGTAGCCATGTTGTTTGCACTCGCGCACAAAAGCCGCGTTCATCTCGGCCTGCGCCTTATCGCTGCTCAACAGCTTGTGCGCTGCCGCCTTATCAAACAGCGCCACAATCGGAAACACAGGGATATGCGCCTCGGCAGCCTCGCGCAGCACAGGGCCGACAGGCCCGCCCGCCACCAGGCCGTCCGCATCGACCGAGTACCAGGTCGGCACGAGAATGTCGATCTTGTCCCGATGCTGCTCAAAGCTCTGCACCGAAGCGGCGTTGTCGGACATATAGAACAGCGCTTTGGGCGCAGCGGCGCGGCTTGGCCCACAAGCTATCAGGCTGGCCAGCGTAAGGAGCAGGGCGTACTTGGGCAAATTGAGGTCCTTCGGGAGACGGAGTGGGTTGGTCCGACGAAACGCAGATTCCCTTTGGGAAGGACGAGCCATAAAAGGCCCGCATTCCCAAAGGTCATATCTCCAGAGCAAGTCACAGCGTCAACGAGGGTGGCAGATGTTCGGCCGCCGTACCGAGCGTGGGGCTCGGCTCGGGGCCCATCTCGAACACGAGCCGGCCGCCCCCGGCGATGTCGGCGTGGTTGAACCAGGCGCGCTGTTGCGGTTGGCCGTTGAGCGAAAACGCCTGCACGTACATATGCTTGGGGTCCTTGCGCTTCACCTCGATATGCAACTGTTTGCCGCCGCCAAGCTCCAGCGTCGCGCGCTCCACCAGCGGCGAGCCGAGCACATAGTTGCCACTCACCGGGTCGACGGGGTAGAACCCCAGCGCCGACAGCAGAAACCAGGCCGACATCTGCCCAACGTCCTCGTTGCCGGCCATACCGTCCGGCGCGGCGTGGTACATGGTGTCCATCAGCATACGCACGCGGGCCTGCGTCTTGGCAGGCGCGCCGGCATACACATACAGGTACGCGATGTGGTGCGATGGCTCATTGCCATGCGCATACTGCCCGACCAGTCCGGCGATGTCCGGTGGCGCATCCGGCGGCAAGGTCGAGGGCACAGTGAAGAGCATGTCCAGCCGTTTCACAAATGGCTCGCGGCCGCCATACAGCCTGATCAGCCCGGCCGGATCGTGCATGATGCCGAAGCTCGTTTGCCAGGCGTTTGACTCGGTGTAGTCGCGCCAGCGGTTCGAGTGACCCATCTCGATCGGGTCGAACGGCGTGGCCCACTGGCCGTTCGCCATCTTGGGCTCCATGAACTGCGTTGCCGGGTTGAAAAAGTGCTTGTAGTTGGTCGACTGCGTTTGCAGGGTCGTGGCGTCGTCGGTTTTACCGAGTTTTTGCGCCACATGCGCCACCGCCCAAGCGTTGTAGCTGTATTCAAAGCTCTTCGACACGGACTCGCCCTCGCGATCGGCGGGGATGTAGCCGATCTCGCGGAAGTAGCCCAAACCCTGAAAGTTTTCCACAAACGCCCGCCGCGACATCACGCGGTACGCAGCCTGCGCGTCGATGCCGGGGAAGTTTTTGTGGATCGCCTCCGAGATCACGCTGGCGGAATGGTAGCCGGTCATCGTGCCGGTCTCGCAGCCCTGCAGCGGCCACACGGGCATGCCCTCGGAGCTCTGCTCGGCCATGCGAATCAGCGTGTTGACGAAATCAGGCACGCGGTCAGCCTGGATGAGCGTGTAGGCCGGATGCGCTGCGCGGAAGGTATCCCAGAGCGAAAACGCCGTGTAGTTGTGCTGGCCCGCGGGCACGTGGTGAATCTCGCCGTCCATGCCGCGGTACTGGCCGTCGACGTCGTCAAAGAGCTGCGGCCCGAGCGACATGTGGTACAGCGCGGTGTACAAAATATGTTTTTGCGCGGGGTCGGCGACCTCGGCCTTCACGCGGCTTAGCTGCTCGCGCCACTGCGTTTGTGCGGCCCGGCGAGTCTTGTCAAAGTCAAAGTCGGGCTGCTCGGCCTGCAGGTTCTTGGCGGCGCCCTCGGCGCTCACGCCGGAGATGCCCGTGCGCACCAGGATCGCCTCGCCGGCATGGGTTTGAAAGTGCAGCACGGCCTTTAGATTGTCGCCCTGCAGCTTGCCGGGGTTCGCGACCGGCTTATCGTCCGAGTAGAAGACCACCTGCGTCGGCTGCTTGGAGACCTGCAGGTTGAAATAGCAATGGCGGTTATAGCCCCAAGCGCGCGTGATGTGCCCGCCGGCAAGGGCGTCCGGCGCGGTTTGGGTGAGCTCGGCCGCGTAGACGGACGAGCTCTTATTGCTCTGGTAGCTATGCGTCAGGTCTAGAATCAGCCACGCATCCTGACTCTCGGGAAAGGTGTAGCGGTGCAGACCCGTGCGCTCGGTGGAGGTCAGCTCCACGCGCACCTTAGGGTCCTGCAGCATGACTGCATAGTAGCCCGGCTCGGCCACCTCGTCGGCGTGCGAAAAGCGCGAGCGGTACCCTTCGCTGGGGTTATCGCGCGGGCCGGGGTGCAGCTTCACCGGGCCGGTGCCAGCCATCACGAGAAAGTCGAGCAGGTCGCCCGCACCGGTGCCGCTCAGGTGCGTATGGCTGAAACCCATGATCGAGGTGTCGGAGACGTGGTAGCCCGCGCACCAGTCCCAGCCGTCGCTGTAGGTGTCCGGGCTGAGCTGCACGGCCGAAAATGGCACGCTGGCGCCGGGAAAACAGTGCCCGTGGCCGCCGGTGCCGATGCGCGGATCGACCCAGCGCAGCGGATCGTTGGCCGCTTCGCCTT
>CAXTTZ010000123.1:0-8995 GCA_964247325.1 uncultured Acidobacteriaceae bacterium
CGAAAGAAGCACCCTCGGCAGCCGGTACAGGGCGGGGCATACGCGGGTGGGCAAACTGTGAAGAAGTTGGTTTGACCTCGGCGAGGCGTCCCCTTTCCCGGCTACACCACGAAATGTCTATCCCACAAAGGTGGTAGAGCGATCTACCACCTTTGGTCGTCAAGACTACTTTCGTGTCATTGCGAGGGCAGCGCCGTTCCGTCATAACGAGGGTATGCGTTTCCTACACCAAGCTCACTCATCCTGCAGATTTCAAGCCGAGTCGTTGCATGATGTGCCGGCGGCACAGCCGGCGCGCACAGCCCACGAACTCCAGGCTCCGCAGGCCTTTGGAGGGTTGAACTTGCAAGGCGCTCCGGTGATGCCGGCGTGGCGGCAACGCATCGCACAGGTGGCTGCGCTTTGCCTGGGGACAGCGTTGCTTGCAGGCCTTTGCGGTTGCGGTGCCGCGCCGCAAAGCGCGCCCGGTGTAGGTACAGCGCTGCCTGGCGTAAAAATCAACGGCACGGTGCACGGCGGGGTATATCCCATTCAGGGCGCCACCATACGCCTGATGCAGACCCAGACCAACGGCTATGGCGGCAAAGGCGCCCAGTTACTGCAGACGACCTCGGATGGCAGCGGAAATTTCACCTTCCCCGATACCGGTTGGACCTGCACCGCGGGCCAGTACGCGTACATTACCGTGACTGGCGGTCATACCAGCACCAACACGACGAACAATAACGTGGTGCAGGTCGGAGTCATAGGGTCGTGCTCGGCGGACCTGGCGAACAAGGCCGAGATCGACGCGGTGAACCTTTTTGTAAGTGAGCTGAGCACGGTGGCGGCGGCGGCGGCGCTGGGCAACTTCATGACCGTCGATAGCACCAATGCTTCAACAACAGGGCAGATCGTGAACATCTCCGCGCCCGCCAATAACATGGCGGCCAGCCCTGCCTGCACGGGGACAGGGACGGCGATGAGCTGCACGGCCAATGGGCTTGGGCATGCCTTCACCAACGCCTACAACCTGGTGGATTCTGTGCGTTATAACGGTTCCAATCCCACAGGGCAAGCGCGCACAGTCTCCGCCTCAAACGTCAACGGGTTGATTCCACAGGCACTGATCAACACGATGGGCAACATTCTTCAGTCGTGCGTGGATTCTTCGGGTGTCACCAAAAGTTCTTCCATCTCGGGCACGTCTTCTGACGGAACGCATTGCGGCGACCTTTTCGAGTATGCGACCGCCGGCGGTGTCACACCGTCGAACACCTTGCAAGTGGCGCTGAATATGGCCAAATACCCGGCCAATCAGGTGAGCAATCTGTTTAACTTGCAGCCCCGGGCGGTGTTCTTCACTCCGGATCTGGCGAGCGTGCCGACCTCGTTTGCGTTGGCATTCTTCTACGGCACCAATCAGAGTGGGAGTTATACCAACACCATCCCGTACCCATTTGATGTGACGCTGGATGCGCAGGACAGTGCCTATGTTGTGTACGGGCCCATTGCTCCTAGCACGTACACGGCAGTGGCCGGATTTGCTGCCAGTGGCGCTCCGCTGTTTACCCCTATACAAAACTCCAGCTTCAAAGCGCCAAGCCAGATCACCGTGGATAACTTGAGCCATCTGTATGTAAGCATTGACGACCCAAGCGCGGGTGCGGTGCTGCAAGCGAGTACAAGCTCCGGATATCTCACGCAGGCGCTGGCCTTTAACAGCGCCGCTGGCTTAGCTGTCGATACGAATAACAATCTCTGGATCACGACAGATAGCAACTCGCAGTCGACGTTGAATGAGTACAAATATGGTTCGTTGCAGAATGGTGGAGTCTACGGTGCCCCGGACTTTACCTATCAGAATGTGACCGTTCCGGTCTTCGGTGTAGCCATCGATACCGCTCAAAATATCTGGGGTGTTTCCGCCGCGACCAGTGGCAACTCGTACATGGGCGTTCTTAAAAATCTAGGGACGGCGGCTTCGCCTTCGTACTCCAAAAATGACAACCCGATCACAGCATTGAGCACCTATGGCTCCTACAGCATCGCACTCAACAGCAGCGGGGTGGGATACATTCCCGAATATACCGTGCTGGATCAAGTAGTTTTCAGCGGCGGCAATGTTGCCGCCAATCCGACCGGCACTGCGGGGACGAATGGCTCCAAAACGCCGCACAAGTCAGAGGTCGACGGCAACGGCACGGTGTTCTGGACGAACCTGGAGACGACCGGCCTGGTCAACTCCTTTACGCCGCCGGCCAGCGGTAGTTTCTCCAGCGGAACGTTTAGCGCGTTTCTCCCCTGCTACCCTGTGGTCCCGAGCGGCAGCAGCGGTTTGGAATGCTTGAACGCCCCTGATGCGGCATCCACCAAAATCAACGTTAACCCGCGCGGTATGGCGATCGACAGTGCCGGCGATGTATGGTTCGTCGCCGATACCAGCTTTGGCGGGGGGAGCGGTCAGGTGGTGGAAGTGCTTGGAACCGCAGCCCCCACATGGCCGCAGATGAGCTACAACAGGCCAGGGACGAAGCCGCAGTAGGCAGCGTACCGCCTGGGCGGCAGCGGATTCATGGCCGCTGTCGCTGATTTCCATCGCTTCCACAAGCAAACTGGTCTCCCACAGGTTCCCTTGCCATGCGCGTTGCCCCGGTTTGGGGCAGTTACGGACTGTGGTTCTTTACACTGGACCTATGGCTGTTCTTTCCATGCCGATGCCGGCGGCCGAGGGCGGGCTCCCCTCTTCGGTGCAAACCGAGATCACCGTGCTCGGGGCCATGCTGCTGGATGCGGTGGCCATTACCGACGCCACGGCCAAACTGCGGGCAGATGACTTCGCCCTGGACTCGCATCAGCGGATCTATCGCGTGATGACGGATCTGCTGGCAGCCGGGCAAGCAGTGGATCTGATCACCGTCATGGACGCGCTTACGCGTCGCAAAGAACTCGATGCCATTGGCGGCCCCGCGTACCTCGCCTATCTAACAGAAGGCATTCCACGAAATCCGAACATCGAGAGCTATGTTCGGATTGTCAAGGATAAAAGCCTGCTTCGGCAGCTGCTTGGCATCTTCAACGAAGGCATGGCGCTGGCCGCCGACCAGAGCGAAGATGCCACGCAGGTACTCAACAATGTTGAGGTGCGTTTGGCCGAGGTGGCCGATTCGGCCATCCAGCGCGGGTTTTCGGGCATTCCCGACATTGTTGCCAGCTCATTTGGGTCGATCGATGCCCTGTACGAGCAGGGGCGCGAGGTCACCGGGCTGGCCACGCACTACATCGAGTTCGACAAAATGACCTCGGGGTTGCAGGACGGCGAGCTCATCATCATCGCTGCGCGGCCTTCGATGGGAAAAACGGCGTGGGCGATCAACATCGCGCAGAACTGCGCTGTGCGGGATGCCAAGGTGGTCGCGGTCTTTTCGCTCGAAATGTCCAAAGAAAGCCTGCTTCGCCGCATGCTGGCGTCCGAGGCCATGGTGGGCAGCCGCAAGCTGCAGACAGGCTTTATCCCGCGGGAAGATAAGGGCAAGCTGATTGCGGCGCTCGACCGGCTGATGAACTCTAAGATGTTCGTTGACGACACGCCCGGCATCACGCTTGCGGAGATGCGCGCCAAGGCGCGGCGGCTCAAGCAGCAGGAGGGCGGGCTGGACTTAATCGTGATCGACTACCTGCAACTCATGACCGGGTCGACGACTGGCGCGCAGAAAAAGTTCGAGAACCGCACGCAGGAAGTCAGCTCGATCTCACGGGGGTTAAAGGCGCTAGCGAAGGAGCTAAGTATTCCGGTGTTGGCGTTGAGTCAGCTTTCCCGCGGTTCGGAGCAGCGCACGGGTGACAAGAAACCGCTGTTGAGCGATCTGCGCGAGTCGGGCTCGATTGAGCAGGATGCCGATGTGGTCGCCTTTATCCACCGCGAAGAGTACTACGACCGCGAAAATGAGGACGTGAAGGGCAAAGCGGAAATCATTGTCGCCAAACAACGCAACGGGCCGACCGGCTCTGTGCAGATGGCCTACCTTTCCGATTTCACCCGCTTTGAGAATCTGGCGCAGGGCGATGATTTCGGGGGAGGGGACGCGTACTAGCCTTGCTTTGCAAGGCCCATACGCTGTCGGCCTCCGGGTTCCCGGGCCGCTTAGAGTCTGTCACAGACTTTAACGACTAGCGCTCTTTTGTTGTCATTCCTGCGCTGCGCTACGGGATGACAACAAAAAGAAACATAATCCGCCAAGGGCCATGCAGGCTTTAGCTTTTGCAGGCCGGAGGAAACACCGTTGGGACGGTCCTTACTCCGTTTCGCCGGGTGTGAGTTTCGGGTTGATCTTTACGGCCTCGCGGCTGTACGGCCGTGGCTTGGCGAGCTCTTCTTCCATGGACTGGTCGTAGCCGTAGACGTCCTTGAAGAAGTGCATGGTGCCATCCTCGTCCGCATTGGCTGTCAGGTAGGTCAGCACCACGGGGAGTTGTGTTTGCAGGTTCACCTGATGGTTGTCCTTGACCTCCGAGTCGGTGGAACTGGAGCCGGAGTCGGGGTCGCTGCTGGTCTGCTTAGCCTTCGGGTTGGTGCTGTCACCGGGCTCCCCGGCATTGGCGGGCTCCCCAAACATGGCTTGGTGGATCTTGTCCGCGTTCCAGTCACCCTGGCCGTCCAGCACCCAATTTGCCATCTTTTCCGCATCATTTAAACGCACGCAGCCGTGCGAGCGGTCGCGCTGGGCGAGGTTGAAGAGGTTCATCTCCGGCGTGGAATGCATGTAGATGTCGTATTCGTTAGGGAACATGAACTTCACCAGGCCGAGCGAGTTTTTGGGGCCGGGCTTCTGCCGCACGAGGTAGCGAGAGTGCTCGAGATCGGCCGCCGACCAGCCGCTCACAGGCTTGCCGCTGGAGTCGGTCACCTCGTAGCCATGGCTTTCCATGTAGCCCGCACTGGTGTGCTTGAGTAGATCCTTCTTCACGATGGAGGTAGGCAGGTTCCAGTAGGGCCGAAAGACCAGATACTTCATGTTGCGCACGAAGACGGGGGTATTGTGGTTGTCTTTGGCCTCGCCGTCGACGACCTTCATCTTGAAGTCGAGATCACCCGAGGGCTTGTATGCCCGCACGTAGTATTCAGCCAGGTTTACAAGAAGGCGGGGCTTCTGGTAGGGCTCGGGGAGCCAGCGCCAGCGCTCGAGCGAGTCGCCGATGGCCTGCACCCGCGCGCTCATGGGAACGTTGAGCGCATCCACGGTGGCTTGGGAGAGCTTGCCGTCGTCGAGGAGGCCATTGCGGTTCTGGAAGTGCTGCACGGCCTGGGCGAAGTCATTGTTGTACTGGGTGCCGTTGGCTTGCGGCGTGCCGTCGCCTTCGAGCGCCAACCGCTGCGCCAACTGCGCTAGCCCGGGATAGGAGCCACCGGGGCCGATGGGCTTCGCGACAGGCGGCAGCGGCTGCGGCGGCTGCCCAGCCTGCTGCTTGGCAAGGTCGAGATAGTGCGGCAGGGCGGCTTCGGTGTTCTTATAGAGCGGATTTTGCGACTCCACGCCTGCTACGACGGAGCCGACGTCATCGGCGTCGACCACTTGTTCATTCAGCAGCGTGGGCAAGTCGAAGGCTGCGCGCTTGGCCGGCACGTCAATGTCGAAGTTAAGCGATTGCGGGTTGATGCGGCCCAGATGGAGGTCGCTGAGATAGCGAATGGCGGCTACCGTCATGGCGACGTCGAACTGCGCGACGGCGTTTTGCCCGCCGCTGAGACTTTGGACATGCTCTTGCCAGCGCGGGCCGTCATAGTCGTCCGGGCGCAAACCCTTCTTGTCAGCCTCGGCAAAGAGTTGGATCAGGGCTTTGGCGGTCGCGGTGGGCTTGCCGTCGCGCGTCCAGGCGACCTCCCAGTTGCGGTCGTTGTAGAACTGCTGCACCGTGGGCTGGTCAGGGGTGTCGTCACTCAGCTTCAGCAGCGCCACCTGCGGGGTGCCGGCGGCCTGGTGCAACGCATCGCTGTACTCGGTCGAGTTTGGTTTGGACTTTGACTTGCGGTCCGCGTGCATAAAGCTGGAAAGGCTAATGGATCGACCCTTGCAGCCCAAGCTGGGCGACAGGACGGCAGCGCTGAGGAGAGCTGTTCCGAGGGTGCGGCGGACGGAAAAAGAAGGGGTGGCAAAGATCCGAAAGGTCGAGCGGTGGTTCATCACGGCGTTAAAGGTGCCTCGGTGGTGCATTTCTAAAGGTGGCGATGGTCTGCGTAGAGTCTCTTGTACGTACACCTTGGATGCATCTAGATTGCCATACGCTGGCGAGGCTGGACTACAGCTTTTGTGGGAGGACCGGAGGCTGTTGGTGGGGGGCGCCGGTCGCGTTTAGCCCAAAACTGTCCCACGAAGCGACAGCCAGCACAGGGCGGCCTGCACCAGCACCGCGGAGCCGGAAAGCAGCAGAAAGATGCGACGCTGGCGGCTTTCGAGCGCATCGGCAAAGACACCGCCCACAAAGGTGAACAAAAACGGCAGCGCCCACAGCCACGGCGCTGTGAACACCTGCGTGGTATAGAGCGGCAGCAGGGCCAAACATAGCAGCAGCGGTGTGGTGTTGCCGAAGTAGCGCGACCGCCGCGAAATGGCATATAGGACCAGGGCCACGCCGGTAGCGACCAAAATGCCGGCGTTGCCAAGGGTGTGCACGAAATGCTGGACCGCCTCCAGCGAAAACCAAAAGCGCGCGCTGCCGCCGGTAAAGACGTACGCAAAGGCGGAGGGCCGGAAG
Source organism: uncultured Acidobacteriaceae bacterium (assembly GCA_964247325.1). Taxonomy (GTDB): domain Bacteria; phylum Acidobacteriota; class Terriglobia; order Terriglobales; family Acidobacteriaceae; genus Granulicella. Next base: position 6,733 of record CAXTTZ010000123.1, read on the forward strand.
CCAAAGCTGGCGAACAGGAGCAGCACCGCGCCGAGCGCCGCAAAGATCATGATTTGGGCGACAAAGGAACGTCGCCGCTCGGCCAGGTAGTAGAAAAACACGATGCCGAAAAGAAACCCAAGCATGGCCGCGAGCACATGGGCCGTGGCGGTCAGGCCGAGCGCCAAGGTCAGTAGCGCGATGCGCGGCTTCCATTTGCGCCGCGGGCCTTGCAGGGCGTGCGCGACGCCGATGGCCGTGTAGACCAGGCCGTACAGCCCCCAAAGCGCAAGGATCTCGTTGTTGGGAAAGGTGGCGTATTGCACGATGGCTGGGCAAAAGACGTAGAGCGCCAAGGCGAGCGCTCCGCCCTCGTTGCCGAAGAGCCGGCGCGCGACCCACCACAGGCCGCCGCCGAGCCAGACCGCAAAGAGCACAAAGGGCAGGCGGATGAGCCACTTGACGAAGGTGAGCTCGTGCCGGGCCTCCCAGGTGGTGCCGTTGAGCGAGGTGGCGCTGTACTCGCGGTCTTCGGGCTTGTGAAGGCGATCGGCGGCGAGCAGGACGAAGCGCTGCAGGGTAAGCGGAAGGCCGGCGATACGATAGGCCAGCGTGCCATCGCCGTTAAGGTTGCCGCACGAAGTAAAGTAGCCCTGCAAGGGCGAGGGCCGCTCCCACATCTCGCGGCCGCAGCGCGCGAAGCGGTAGTCGTCGGCGTTTAGCGGCTGGTGCCCGACTACCCATAAGCACTCCCCGAAGAAGATAAGCAGCAACAAGGCCGCGACCCTTTGCCCAGGGCCGATATAGAAACCGCGCCAACGCATTGGAGATAGGGTACAGGGCACGGTGGGTTCCGCGCTGCGCGCTGGGCTGGCGACCGTGCGCCATGTACCCTGGGAGGTATGGATTCGCTTAGCTTTCGGCCCGGAGACGCCTTTCTTTCTTCCAACTCGCCCCAGGTGCCGTGGACGGTGGTGTTTGAGGATGAGGGCGTGACCGCGTATGCCTATGCCTGCGACCGCTCGCACGAACGGCAGGAAGACGCCATTCTGGACGCGGTGCTGGTGTACAACGTGGCCGCGCTCGAAGAGCCGGGGCGGGAGCGGCTAGCGGCCGTGCAGTGGTCCAAAGACGGCATGGAAGCGGTGCTTTACCTCGATGGTACGGCGCAGGCGCTGTTTGATTTTCGGCAGCATGAGAGCTGCTGCCGGTCGAATTTCCCGAACTTCATGGAATCGAGCGGCGATCGTTGGCGCAAAGGTTCCCATGCTTGGGACCCGGCGCGCTTGGAGCGGTTTGAGGCGGCGTCGTACGGTTAATGGACTGGCCCGGTTACTCTGGCTCACCATCGGCTTCGCTAGCTATTGAGATCGTAAGCCGGGTGGAGGCGACCTGTTCGCGTAGCTCTTTGCTGGGCTTGAACGAGGGGACGCGCTTTGCCGGGACCGGGACCGAAGCGCCGGTTTTAGGGTTGCGGCCGGTGCGGGAATTGCGCTGCCGGGTGCGAAAGCTGCCAAAGCCGCGGATCTCGACCTTTTCGTCGGCCTTGAGCGCGCCTACGATCGAGTCGAATAGGGTTTCGACGATCACTTCGCTGTCGCGCCGGGTCAGGCCGCCTAGGGCGGCGACGCGGTCTGTAAGATCGGCCTTGGTCATGACGGCTCCTGAGGACAGCCTATAGGAAGACGAGCGAACGGGTTTTACGGATTCTCATTGCCCGAAGAGGTCTACTAAGGCGCGTGCAGGCCGGAGGAGGTTTGGAGTCGGCTGCCCGAACCACAGGGTCTGTTTTGGGTTGGTAGCGCTCTGTCTTCCGGTGCATTCCTGGCTCGGCATAACAGCAGATTCCCTTCGGGAATGACAACAAGAGAGACGAAGACAGAAGCAAACAGCCGATTGTCCGCGTCCACCTCACCGCGCAGAAGACGCGTGCTGGGATCCCGGCTGCCATACGGAAGGTCAACTAAGATGTTTTGGAGGGGCCAAGCAACACGCAGAGGGCTTGCTATAGCGCTTTAGCGGGGGCCGAATCGTGTGCCCGGCAGCGGTTTGCGTTGCGGCTCGGAGCCGGCAGCACCGGAGACTTGGGCGGAGACCGGCGTGATGGCGGGAGCGCCGGCGCCAATGAGTTCGGATAAGACAAAGGGACCGGGCGTGCAGCCGGTAGTGTTGCAACCGAAGTTGCTGACCCACACGTTGCCGGCGCGGTGGCCCGCGATGGCGGGGGGCGTGGGGCGCGTGCGGCCGTGCCTAGCTCGGGCGGGGAAGATCTGTATGGGCTTTT
>CAXTTZ010000124.1:0-8828 GCA_964247325.1 uncultured Acidobacteriaceae bacterium
TCCTCCAAGTGCCGCTGCGCCCCCGCGAGGTCGCCCTCCGCCTCCGCCTCTCGCCGCCGGATCGCAATCCGCCTCAGCGCCTCCACGGCCCCAAACAGCGCCTCGCCCGCCTGCTCGCGCAGCACCTGCCCCAGCAGTGCCCCCAGCGACCGCACATCCCGCCGCAGCGGTACCTGCTTCAACTCGCCCGCACGGGCCTCCAACTCAGCAAGACGATCAGCAGGACGCGCAGGAATCCAAGGCGAAGGCATGCCTCCACTCTAATCGCAGCGCTTGCCTTTATGTAGCCGAAACCTCCGCCAACTCACCCGACGGGACCTCCGGTTCGGTCCACAGCAACACCGCTTGCGGCATCGATAACGCCACCAGGAGCACCATCCATAACAGCACCGGCACCTCTGCCACCGCCCTTACCAGCACGCCTTGTGCCGCGGCCCAGCATGTTAAAACAGCCCCACCCAATATCCAGAGCAAAAGGCGATACGCCTGGTAATGGGCGCGATCTCGCCGGGCCGTTTCGCGTTCGTCTAACGGCGACCACGCGCGCGGACGCATGGCCCTTTGCAAAGCCGAGTCCAAGCCCAAAACAACCGGCTGCTCCTCATCAAAGCCGCCAGAAGCAAAACCCGGTTCGGCATACGCTTTTACAGGGCCACCGGCGCGTATGCCGCCCAGCAATCCACCAAACACGAGCGTCGACGTCAGCAGCATAGGAAAGAACCTGGGACGGCTGAGGACACCCGCGGTCGTGGTTCCCACCAGCAAAGCATAGTAGAGAACAACTAGAAATCTGCGCTGCGCCACCGTGCGCAACGGCCAACCAAAAAACGTTGTTTGCGTAATCATCGTGCCTTCCTTTCTTTCCTTGCGGCGACCGGCTTCCCGTACACCTGTTGGCTCAGCGGACGAAACGGTTTGCGCGCAAAGATTGCCTCCACCGGCAAGCCGAAATATTCGCTCAAATCCAAAGCCAACGTGAGCGAGGGATTGTAATCGCCACGTTCCAAGAACCCAATCGTTTGATAGTTGACCCCTACGGCGTCCGCTAAATCCTGGCGCGACAAACTGCGTTCCGCCCGGAGCACCGCAATTCGGTTAAAAAGTGTGTTGCTCATACAAGCAGGTTGTTGCTAAATAGCAATACACGCGAGCGTTGCATAATAGCAACAAATACTCGTACTCGCCAATCTGAGCGTTGATGGCTCGGCGTTTGGCTCTTAAGCCTTACGGCCCTCATACACCTTCAACTGCACATACGCCACTGTTAGCAGCGGCGCGGCCACCCCCGCCGCCCGCTCCAGCAGATCGCCCAAGATATAATCCGCCTCCACTGGCGCGCCCTTGCTCATATCCCGGTACATCGACGACGTCAGCGCCGACCCCGCTTCGGTCATGCGATTTAGGTGACACTCCAGCATCGCCGCGTTCGGCACGTAGCCGTTCGCCGTGGCAATGGCCGTGCACTCGCCCACCACAGCGCGGGCCAACGCGCGTCCCCGCGGCGCCTCGGCCGCTTGCCCGATCGTACCGCGCGCCAGCACGCAGATCGTCCCAATACTCGCTAAAATCCACCACTTCTGCCACATCGTTGCCACGATGTCTGGCTGCAAGATTGCCACAAAGCCAGCGCCCTGCATCGCTCGGTCTAGCGCGTCCACCCGCGTTGTGTGTTCGCCCGTGCGCTCGCCATAGCTTAGCTCGCCCAGCCCCGTCATCTGGTGCACCCGGCCCGCGTCGTCCACGTCCGCCACCACACGGATCGACCCACCCAACACCCGCTCCGCGCCAAACCGCTCCTCCAGCACTTGCAGCTGGCGCATGCCGTTCAAGATCGGCAGAACCATCGTGTCCGGTCCCACCGCCGGCGCCATGTCCCCCATCGCCTCTTCCAGTTGGTACGCCTTCGTGCTAATCACGACCACATCGAACTGCTCTCGCGACGTCCGCAGTTCCTCCGCCGTCACCACGCGCGGCTGCACTACGCTCGTACCGCCCGGGGTCACGAGCGTAAGCCCGTGCTCTCGTATCTGCTGCGCCCGCCGCTCGCGCAATAAAAAGCACACATCCCGGCCGGCCTCAGCCAGCTTGCCGCCCACAAACCCGCCGGTCGCCCCGGCGCCCACCACCAAAATCCGCATGCTCCCCCAAGACTACCGCGTCCTCGCGCAAAGCTTGCGCTCTCCCACGTTTGGGGCAGTGTGCCAAAACCCATTCCGCACCTACCCTACTCCCATGCGCTTTCAAAGGGACTTCATAGGTGCGCGATTGGACAGGCAGGGGACACAACCGAAGGTTGCCAAAAGCAACGCGGCCCTGCTGGAACAGGGCCGCCACTTCCAATTGAAAGGAGAAAAGAAGCGATGCTACGAATCAAAGTACGCTTCCGACTTGCGATCCATCTGCCCCAGCATTGGATCGCCGCGCTGCTCTTCCTCTTTAGATAGAGCAGTTTACCCACTTCCGGTGCATGAAGTTCACCGGAAGTGCCTTTATCCTAACGCACTCCATCCCAAACGCAACAACTTTCTTCCAACTTTCTCCCTACCCCCGAACAAGCGCGTCTATGCCGTCATCTGCTCTTCCAACTGCATCGACAACTCCTCCCACTCCGCCGTCCGGCTCGCATGTCGCTCGCGCAGCTCCTCCAACTCCGCTGCCAGCGCCCGGGCCGCCTCTGCCGTCGTGTAGTTCCCCTGCTGCTGCTCGGCCTGCTCCATCCGCGCCTCCAATTCCGGCAGCTCCTCCTCAATCGCCACTACCCGATCCTCCATCTGCTTCAACTTCAGCGGATTCAACCGCTTCGCCACCGGCTTAGGCGTCTGCGTCACCGGCGCCAGCGACCCCACCAGCTCATGCGCCGCCATCCTCCCGTTCGTTCCAGGGCCGTTCATTTCAGGGGCAGCTACATGACTCCCCACCTCCGCCGCAACGACCGTCCCCTCCTCCTCTGCCGCTTTCACCCCAACCTGCTTCACTGGCTTAAACATCCCCGTCGCCGCATCGATCGACCCACCCGTCGCCGTATCCGTCTTCAGCCGCGCCGCCGCTTCCTGCCCCGAGCTCGGCGCCCCACCGGTCTTGCGGCGCATATAGTCCTCATAGTTGCCAGGATAAATATGCACCCGCCGGTCCTCTACCTCAAATACCCGCGTCGCCAGCCCATCAATGAAATACCGGTCATGCGACACAAACAGCACCGTCCCCGAAAAGTTCCGCACCGCCTCCAGCAGCACATCCTTGGCCCGCATGTCTAGGTGATTGGTCGGCTCGTCCAGCAGTAAAAAGTTCGCCGGCGACACCAGCATCTTCGCCAGCGCATACCGATTGCGCTCTCCACCTGAAAGCACCCCCAGCCTCTTGAACACATCATCCCCGGTAAAGATAAAGCAGCCCAGCAGCGAGCGTAGTGTCACCACATCCACCCGCGGGTTCGCTCCCGTGATGTCGTCCAACATCTTCGCTTCAGGGTCCAGCACCTTGTACTGATCCTGCGCAAAGTAGTCCGCGATCACGTTGTGCCCATGCCGAATCTCCCCGCGCGTCGGCTTTTCCAAACTCGCCAGCATCCGCAATAGCGTCGATTTACCCGCGCCGTTCACGCCCACCAGCGCAATCCGGTCCCCGCGCTCGATCGTGAAGCTCACCTCGTCCAGCACCCGCTTTTCGCCGTAGTGCTTGGTCAGGTTCTTCACCTCCAGCACGGTACGCCCCGAGGCCTGCGGCTGCGGAAAGGTGAAGTGAATTGTCGCCTCCTCCTCTGGCACCTCGATCCGCTCGATCTTTTCCAGCTCCTTGATCCGCGACTGCACCTGCTTGGCCTTGGTCGCCTGATAGCGAAACCGGTTGATGAACGCCTCCAGGTCCTCAATCCTGTCGCGCTGGTTCTTGTACGCACTCATCAACTGCGTGCGCCGCTCGTCCTTCAGCGTCAAGTACTTCGAATAGTTCCCGTGGTATACATGCATCCGCTTATTCCAAACCTCCACCGTCTTACTCACGGTTTGGTCCAAGAAATAGCGGTCATGTGAGATCAAAATAAAAGCATTTTCATAACTCTGCAGATACTCTTCCAACCACGTCCGCGACTCCAAATCCAGGTGGTTGGTCGGCTCATCCAGCAGCAGCAGCGAGGGTTTCTGCAGCAGCAGCTTCGCCAAGGCAATCCGCATCTGCCAGCCGCCTGAAAACTCCTCGGTTCGCCGCTCCCAGTCGGCCTTCGAAAACCCCAACCCGCCCAGCACCGCCCCCACCTGCGCATCCAGCGTGTAAATGTCATGCACATGCAGCAGCTCCGCCACTTCCGAATACCGGTCCGCCGCCGCGGCGTACTCCTTCGACTTCGGGTCCACCTCACTCATCGTGTGCGTCAGCTGCTCGTATTCCACCTCCAGCGCCAACAGCTCATCAAACACGCTCAAGCACTCCGCAAATACGGACCGCCCCGAAAGCGCCAGCCCATCCTGCGGCAGATACCCCAGCGTTATCCCGCGCGTGTGCGTTCGCTGGCCGTAGTCCAACCCTTCCAGCCCCGCGATCACCTTCAACAGCGTCGATTTTCCCGTGCCGTTGCCGCCTACTAGCCCCGTCCGCTCGGTGGGCGTGATAAGCCAGTTGACGTCTTCAAACAGCAGCTTGTGGCCAAAGCGCTTTCCCGCGCCAGATAATTGCAGCATCGCCCTTCTATTCTCGCAGACCCGCTCGCCATGCTAGAACAAAACAGGGAAGGAGAGCGATGATAGGCAGCTTGAAACAGGCGGTTGGGCCGGGGATGCCGAATCTTCCGGAAGATGTGCGCCAGGTGGCGGACTGGCTGACCGAGTGGTCTCGCCGCATCGGCAATAGGATGGGAACGAGTCTTCACTGGACGGAGTGGGAACTCCACGATGAGATACGGCGCTTCCAGCGCGAGGTGATGCATAGCTTCCACCCCAGACGGCGTCATCCGGCCCAACGACCAAACCGCGCACAAGCTACAAGCGCCACCCAGACCGGTGCAGCCGTTCATCCCGCCTACGCCGCCGGTGGGCTTTTTGCCACTGAATGCCCGCCCAGGCACACCGTTACGTTTGCCGCCAAGAACTGGATTTAAGCCGCTTGATATGTCTGATTATGAAGAAGCGGGCCAGACGATCGGCTGCGATCCTTTACTTGTACAGGCCCTAGGCATGTTGGAGGGCCGGGGTCAAGGGTTCGATCATTTTGGCCGTCCTATGATCCTCTTCGAGCCAACTAAATTTGCAATATGGGCTTTGCGTCCCAATAGTTTTCGTGCCTCCCATCCCAGCGTTACACATAAAAGATTGCCTCCTTTGTCTCCTTATGGTCCTGACTCGCTACAATGGAGACATCTCCAAGAGGCTTACCAGCTCGATCCACATGCGGCCCTGGAAGCAACATCCTGGGGCAGGTTCCAGCAGCTAGGGCGTTACTCTGTCCAGATTGGTTGTGGAAGAGTAGAGCAGATGGTGCAAGCTATGTGCGAGTCTGAGCAAGCTCAGCTCGGAATTTTTGTGAACCATAATGTCAACTCAGGCATGAAGCAGGTGATGGCTGACAAGAATTGGTCGCAGATCGCGATCAAGTATAACGGTTCTGGAACCCAGGGCTACGACTCTAAATTGCAAGCTGCTTACGAAAGGTTAAAACAACATGCAGCAACTTAAAACTTTCGTACTTTGGATGATGATCCTCGGATTTCTGCTTCCGAATTACGCCCAGCCTGCATCAAGCATCCGGCTTACACCTTTATCGCAATTTGATGCGGCCATTTTTGCCGTCAAGCTCAAAAGCAAACTGCCGCCCGGAGCAACCATGGATATCGCGGAATATCAGGAGTTCTTGCTTCAAAGTGCTGGAATGAACCTCAAGATCGCTCCAATCATCCTACATCCCCACGGACAAGAGGCTGAGCCGACGCAATGCGGAGTCTTCTTCGCGAATCCCAAGGAGGAAACAGCATACTTACCTATAGTTGACAAAGACTTCTCTATGACGGACATGTGTCAGGAGGTCATCGCAGTCGGCGTAACGAGCAACCGTGAAGATCCACCTAGGCTTCTTTTCATCTTTGGCGTCAATTCTGGCCACGGACCAGACAACACGCTGACATACCTACTCGATTGGAACGCTAAATCAAATATGTACGAGGTGAATGAGAAAACTTCTGCTTGGCTCTCACAGCAACGAGGCTCCGAAACGATTGCTGGAGCTAGACGCCTTCTCGCGAGACACAAACCGTGAGCCTGATGAATACCCAACTCTGTTGCAATATGCTCCACACTCTTTATGATTCGCTTCCGTAGCGTTTTCGCATACTGGTTCTTTTTGATGACACCACTGGTAATGGCGACGAACGAGTCGTCTGGCACGATACGCGCAACATCATCAGAGGGTGTTGCGCTCAGTAAAGCAATAGATCGCAACCTCCTCCCTAAAGGAGCTTCGATAAGAATCGAATCAACGCAGATCTTTTGGTTGACTGACAGGAGTTCAGCAAAGATTGGTGTTGTCCCTGTATATTTTAGCTATCGACCTATACAACCATCCGGGGTTTCCGCACAGTGCGGAGTTTATTTTGTAGCTCAGAATGGAAAAAGTAGCTATGTTTCGATTACTGGTTCGGTTTGGTCCGAATCTGATGGATTGTGCCAAGGCTTGATCGCGTTTGGAGCTGCACGGCCGACTGTGGGTCATCCAGAGCTGATTTTTATATACAGAATCACGCCTCTAAGTAATCATGACTTCCCTGATCCTTATATCTTGACCTGGAATTGTCAGTTTGGGTAGCCGGACAGAAAGGGTCTGATACCATCGCCGGGGTGCGCCGGCTGCTCGCGCGTCATGAATAGCGCTTGGCTACTGATAAGACGGATCCAAGCGCTCTTCACCAAACATCTCTGAGGAGCTCGCAGGTGGGAATCGCGATCGTTAGCGCTTTATTTTTCAGTCTACTTCTAAGCATTAGCGGCTCTCAGTCCAGCAGCAACCCTCAAGTGAAACTCCACCCTCTTCCAAGCAATATGAGAAGCAACCTAGAACCGAAATTAAAGCATGTATTACCGCCGAAGGCGAAACTTGATCTCGACCCTGATCAGGAATTCTTGCTAAGTGGCCCTGGGGTGGGCGACCTTGCAGTAATTCCTGTCGCCTACAACACAAAAAGTGACCAACTGTCTTCCGAATGTGGAGTTTTCTTTGCTCGACCGAATGGGAGAACATATTACGTTCCTTCGCTTGCGTCAACACCTATACATAACGCTGACTGCACAGGTTTCGAGGCTTTAGGTACGACTTCTGATCTAAGCCCCCATCCTCGGCTAATTGTTATCCTTGATGCCACTGCGGGACATGGACCTGATTACCAACTCCCGTTTCTTTTGGTTTGGGATGCTCGAACTCAGGTCTATAAGCTAGACCGAGCCACTACCGACTGGTTGACCAACCAACAAGGCTCTGACACGGTTGCCGGGGTGCGCCGACTGCTTGCGCACCATAAATAGCGCTGAGCCTGCCGGCAAGACGGGAGCCCCTGCCCCCTGATACCGTGGTGAAGATGCCGTTGCGCACCCAAGGCGAGCTGTTTCCCGAGGCCTCTGGCACACCAGATGCGCCCAATGCACGCCCAGCTGCCGGCAAAGGCTCCGACCTTGCGCCCGTTTGGCTCCAGCGTGCGAGCCTGGGTGTGCTGGTCATCTTCTGCCTTTACATCGGCTGCCTCATGGCCGTGCTCCCCTGGTCGCCCCGCTACTGGGACGCTAATAGCTGGATCCTTGGTCACCCCGCCGCCGCCAACTGGCTCTTACGCGGCTGGGTCCGCGGCCTCCTGAGCGGCATCGGCCTCCTCGACCTGTGGATCGGCGTAAGCGAACTACTCCACTACCGCGACCTCCGCCGCTAACTTCGCGCCGCTCACCTGCCTCAACCCTCACCAACGAACCTGCCTTTGCCTTTACCGATCTGCCCTGCCCCTTACCATGGCTTGTCTTAGCCCCTTATTTGTCATTCCCGAAGGGAATCTGCGTTTGCCGTTGCTCTTGCTCCTGCCTTTGTTGTTGCTGTTGTCTTTGCCCTTGCCTTTCTAGTCGTCATTCCCGAAGCGAACCTGCTTCGCACAACCCAACCTCGAATCTGTCACTTCAACCGAAGCCACGCAGCTTTACCGCAAGGCCCAGCGGAGAGATCTGCTGTTGCCTTTACAAACTTGCGTACGCCCACATCGCGCAAGCAGGCAGTAACGCGCAGGCACAAGTGTCATCGCGGAACCCCAACACCCCAGCAACCCCCGCATCGTATCCTCTTCGGATGGCCTTCCCCGATCACCCAGACCAACTCCAACAAGCGCCCCTCGCTTACCGTAACGACGACTTCCTCAACTCACCCGATGGCCGCCTCCTGCGCATTATGGCCGAGTACTCCGAACCCATGGCCCGCTTCCGCCGCGAGCGCATCCAGGACACGGTCGTCTTCTTCGGTTCGGCGCGCTTTCGCGCCCTCGACGAAGCGCACCAGGAACTCGAACTGCTCGCCAACACCGGCTCCGAAGAGGCCGCGCCTGCCGACGAGCAGCCCGCCCGCGGCTCCGAAATCACGGATCAAAGCACCCCCGAGCTTAAGCGCAAGCGCGCCGAGGCCGCCGTCGAAATGGCCCGTTTCTACGAGGATGCCCGCATCCTCGCCCGCAACATGGCTACCTGGGCCAAAGCGCTGCCCGGCCGCCGCCATCGCTTCGTCATCACCTCGGGCGGCGGCCCCGGCATCATGGAAGCCGCCAACCGCGGCGCCTGGGAGGCCGGCGCCAAAACGATCGGCCTCAACATCGTCCTGCCCTT
>CAXTTZ010000125.1:0-8719 GCA_964247325.1 uncultured Acidobacteriaceae bacterium
CCACAAAGGGTGTATTGCGAAGCGGTACCTGCCCCGTTATGCTCCATGGAGCTTGGTTTTATGCTCGATGCCGATCACATCGCCGTTTTGCACGACCAATGTGTTGCCTTCTGGCATGCGCCCAGCCCCGCGCCTCCAACGCCGCGCTCCGCTTTTGAACAGCTTGTGCTCGACCAGCACCGCGCCAACTTCGACCTTTGGCACCAGGAGGATGCGGCCCGCGACCCTGACGCGAGCGACGCGCACATCGCTGGCGTCAAGCGCGCGATCGATCGCCTCAACCAACATCGTAACGACTTAACGGAAAAAATCGACCTCGCTCTTATTCACTCCGTGGACCAGGCTCTTGACGCCCCGTTGCACTCCGAAACGCCCGGGCTCATCCTCGACCGGTTATCTATTCTGTCGCTCAAACTATTTCATACCAAGGAGGAGATCGAACGAAGCGACGTGGGCGAAACGCACCGGGTCCGAAACCGCGCCCGGCTCTCGTTTCTGGACGAGCAGCGGGCTGACCTGGTCGGTTGTCTCCACGCACTTTGGGCCGCCGTGCGCTCCGGCGAATGCCGCTTCAAGCTCTACCGCCAACTCAAGATGTACAACGACCCTGCCCTCAATCCTGTACTGTATGGCAAGGCGCGAACCACTGGTGCATTGCTCTAGTGCCCAAAGTTTTCCGCTGCTCACCCGAATGGGGGATTGACCGGGCTGCTATGCGCGTCCTATAACTCCCAAACAGTTTGTTTACCCCAACCCAACCGCACGAGCTTCGCTTGTGCCGGCGGTTTTCTCCACGAGATCACTATGGCCCTCAGATCGGCAGTTAGATCGGCAGTTCCTCCCCAGCCCTTTTCCTCTTCGCCCACCAGCACGCTCAAGCCGGAGGAGAAGCCCAGCAAGCTGCACCGGATGCCTCGCACCCTCGCCGGAACCCTCGCGCCGACCGATGACAGCCATCGCCAATCTCTTCTCAGCCTTTACGAAAAAGCGCTCGCCCAGATGGCGGCAGGCAAATACACCGAAGCGCATACCGCCTTCAACGCGATGCTCGAAGGCGCTCCCCACGACCTCGCTGACCGCATCCGCATGTACATCGCCGCCTGCGTCTCCCAAGTGGACAAGGGCACCACCGAGTTCCGCTCCCACGAGGAGCGCTACGACTACGCCATCTCCCTGCTCAACGACGGCCACTACGAAGACGCCCGCGAACACTTCGCGCAAATTCTTCTCAGCGCCGATAACTGCGATTACGCCTTCTATGGCATGGCGCTGCTGGCCAGTCTCACCGGCTCCTCCCACGACTGCCTCCGGCACCTCGAAGAAGCCATCCGCCTGAACCCACAAAACCGCCTCCTGGCCCGCGCCGACTCTGATTTTGCCAACATGGCCGAGGATCCGCGGTTCACCGATCTTCTCTACCCAGAAAGCTAGCCCCCGTCGCCGCATGTCCGCCGCCGTTCCCCGAGTTGCCGAGCAAAGTCGCCCTCTCCGCGTCGTGGCCCTGGGCGGCGGCACTGGCCTTTCCACCCTGCTTCGTGGCCTGAAGCACTACGTGCCCACGACTTCGGCGCTCGGGGCCAGCGGCGCATTTCCGCCGCATCGACCGAGCGGCGCTCGCCTGCCTTTCACTATCAGCGAGCTGTCCGCCGTCGTCACAGTTACCGACGACGGCGGCTCCTCCGGCCGCTTGCGGGAAGACCTCAACATTCTTGCCCCGGGCGACGTCCGCAACTGCATGGTTGCGCTTTCCGAGGACGAACACCTTCTCAGCCAACTGTTCCAGTACCGCTTTTCCACAGGCGATCTCCAGGGTCACAGCTTCGGCAATCTCTTCCTCGCCGCCCTTACCGAGATGCGCGGCGACTTTGCCCAAGCCGTCCAAAGCTCCTCGCAGATTCTTGCCACCCGCGGCCGCATCTTTCCTTCCACCACCGCCAACGCCACCCTAGCCGCCCGCATGGACGACGGCTCTTTGGTTCGCGGCGAAACCCGTATCTCCGCCTCTCGCAGCCGCATTCTCGAGCTCATGCTCGAGCCGGCGCAATGCGATCCCTTGCCCGAAACCCTCGACGCCATCGCCAATGCCGACCTGATCACCATCGGCCCCGGCTCGCTATTCACCTCAGTCATCACCAACCTGCTCGTCCGTGGCATTCCTGAAGCGCTCGCAAATAGCCGCGCCACCCGCGTGTATGTCTGCAACCTGATGACGCAGGCCAACGAAAGTCTCGGCCTAACTGCCTCGCAACACATCGAAACGATACTCGAGCATGCCGCACGGGCGTCGAGCCAGATCAAACGGCTACCCATCCTCGACTACGCTCTTATCAACACTGCCCGCATTCATCCCGACACCCTCGCCCGCTACGCCGCCGAGGGCCAGGAACCCATCCGCGCCGACCTCGATCGCGTCCGCGCCCTCGGCGTCGAACCCGTCATCGGCACCTTCACCCACGAGGGCGAAGTGCTCCGCCACGACTACGACAAGCTCGCCGAAACCGTCCTGCAACTCGCCGGCCAACGGCAAAGCATCGATTCTGCACTGGCCGTCCTAGCCACCAACGGCCAAATGATGGCCTGACGGTGCTCTTGTCGACACGCGCCGCCACTCAACCTCTACAATCCAGAGATCATGAGCATCGCCACCAAAACCGGGGACACCGGCCAAACCGCCCTCACCGGCGGCACCCGCGTCTCCAAAGCCGACCTCCGTGTCGAAGCCTACGGCACCGTCGACGAACTTAATGCCACCCTCGGCTTGGCCCGCAGCCTTTGCACCGAAGCCGATCTCAGCGACCAGACTGAGGCCATCCAGCGCACCCTCTTTCGCGTCGGCTCCGCACTTTCCCGCCCCGCCTGGCCCGACCGCTCTCCCAACGCCCTCGCCATGGCCGACGTCGACGCGCTCACCGCCGAGGTCAACCGCATTGAAACCATCGACGGCCTGCTCTCAGACTGGTCGCTGCCCGGCGCGCACCGCGAGTCTGCCGCCTTCGAGGTCGCCCGTACGGTCTGCCGCCGTGCCGAACGCTGCGCCGTCCGCCTCCACGAGTCCGGCGAGCCCGTCCCCGCCGAAGCCATCGCCTACCTAAACCGCCTTTCCGATCTCCTTTGGCTATTCGGCCGCCTCATCGAGCATCGCGGCGGCATCAACGCCCGCCTCCGCGACGACACCAAAACCGGCCCCAACTGGTCCCGCGCCTGGTAGCCCCAAACCGCAGCCCACCTTCGCCTCGCCGCATCGACCCCTTGTCGCCTCTTTTGCTTGTCATTCCCGAAGAGAATCTGCTGTTGGTTTCCTTGCCGCTGCTCCACCAATAACCCGTGAATTGCCGTTACCAAAGAAGACCTCCACTTCCAGAACTCCAACCACTGTCGAATGTTGAATCAACCTACGACTATAGTTGTATGATTTCGTAGACAAGCGTTTGCCAACTAAGCGCGGATCCCTTCTCCGCGCCTCGAAGCGACGCCCCGCGAAGCCATGCCCTCACGCCGCCATCTGCTCCTCGCACCCGTCGCCCTCCTGTCCGCCGCCACCGCCCACGCCCAGGTCGCCAGCGAACTTAAGGGCCGCCTTACCGACCCTTCCGGCGCTGCGATCGCCCAAGCTTCAGTGACAGCCACCGAACTGCGCACCGGCGAGCATTACGCCACGGTCACCGGCGCTGACGGCTACTTCGATTTCGCGAACCTCACCTCTGGCCGCTACCAGCTCGACGCCGCCGCTCCCGGCTTCGAGCGCCTCACCCGCGCCGGCCTCACCCTCGCCGTCGGCCAAACCCTCGGCGTTGATCTCCAGCTCGCCCTCGGTGCCGAAACCCAAACCGTCACCGTCACCGAGGACGCCCCGATCCTCGCTACCCAAACCTCCGACATCCAGTTCACTGTTCCTCCGCGCCACATTGAGGCGATCCCCCTCAACTCCCGCAACTTCATCCAGCTCACCACCCTCGCCCCTGGCGTCGAGCTTCCTCCCGGCACGCTCCTTCCTCGCATCAACGGCGGCCGCCCGCGCACCAATGAGTACCTTTATGACGGCATCTCCGCCCTGCAGCCCGAGCCCGGCCAGGTCGCCTTCTTCCCCATCCTGGACTCTATCCAGGAGTTCACCGTCGAGTCCGACAACGTTTCCGCCGAGTTTGGCCGCTTTAATGGCGGCGTCGTCAACCTGTCCACCCGCTCCGGCACCAACACCGTTCACGGCTCGCTTTTTGAGTATTTCCGCAACGAAAATCTCAACGCGCGCAATTATTTTGCTCCGGCGAACGCGCGCAAACCCGAGTACCGCCGTAACCTTTACGGCGGTACTGTCGACCTACCTATCCTGAAAGACCGACTTTTCTTCTTTGGCGACTATCAGGGCATCAAGCAGCTCATCGGTGTCACCCGCATCTCCACCGTGCCCACTGCCGCCGAGCGCGCCGGCAACTTCGCCGGCCTCGGCACAATCTACAATCCCGCCACGACCCGCGTGGTGAACGGTCGCTTCGTCCGCACGCCCTTCGCCGGCAACCGCATCTCCACGCCGCTCGACCCCGCCGCCCTCGCCCTGCTCGCCCGCATTCCGCTACCCAACCTCGCCGGTACCGCCAATAACTACACCCGCACCGGCAACGACTCCGACCACCAAAATCAGTTCGACATCCGCCTCGACTTCGCCTACGGCACCCGCGACCACGCCTTTGCCCGCTACAGCTACTACAACGAAGTCGAAACTCCCGTCACACCTTTCCCCGAAGGCTCCGGCACCATTACCGGCAACGTGCTCGGCACCGGCAACGTCGCCGGCCCGTCCAACGTGCTCGGCCAGCAGGCCGTGCTCAATGAGATCCACACTTTTACCGCTCACCTCTCCAACACCGCCCGCCTCGGCTATACCCGCCGCGCGAACTACCAGTCCGGCGCCGCGCTCGCCACCACTGCTTCCACCGCGCTCGGCATTCCCGGCATCCCTACCAACGCTGCCTTCAATAACGCGCTGCCGCTGCTCACCTTCACCGGATTTCAGCAGCTCGGCTCCTCCGCCTCCACGTTTTCGCAGTACCAGACCGGCGCTTGGGAGCTCGTCGACGAGCTGATCCTGACCCGTGGCCGTCACGACCTCCGCTTCGGCGGTGACATCCGCTGGTACCAGCTCAACGCCGTCGCCCCGGCCAACCCTACCGGCTCCTTCGCCTTTACCACCACCGGCACCGACTCGCAAAACCCAACCGGCCCCGCCAGCGCTGTCGGCGGCAACAGCTTCGCCAGCTTTCTCCTCGGGCAAGTCGACACCTTCTCCATTGACCTCCAAACCAGCATTCTCCGCCCCCGCGACCATCTGCAGGAGTACTTTGTTCAAGACGACTGGCGCGTCACCCCCAAGCTCACCGCCAACCTCGGCCTTCGCTGGACCTTCAACAATCCCTCCACCGAAAAGAACAACCAGGGCGCCGTTTTTAATCTCGACACGCAGCAGCTCGACTATGCCGGCGTAAACGGCAATCCCAAGTCCGCCCGCGAAACCCACTACGGCAACCTCGGTCCGCGCCTCGGCTTCGCTTACACCGTCGATCCCAAGACCGTCGTCCGCTCCGGCTTTGGCATCGTCTTCTTCGATCAGTCCGGCATCACCACACCCTTCACCCTGCCGCAGTTTCCTTTCATCCAAAACGTCCGCCAAGCCACCCAGGATTCCCTCAACGCGCCCTTCCAGCTCTCCCACGGCCCGACAGTGGCGCCGATTGCGCTCACGCCCCGCGCCGGCCTCGGCCAAAGCGTTTACACCACCAACCGCACCGCTTCCTCCGGCTATGTGCAGCAGTGGAATCTCGCCGTACAGCACGCGCTAACCCAAAATCTCAGCTTCGAGCTCGCCTACGTCGGCTCTCACGGCGTGCATGTCGGCGTTCCCGACCAGAACCTCAATCAGCTCACCGCCGCGCAGCTCGCCGTCGGCCTCAGCAACCCCGCCGCACTCACGGCGCAGGTCACCAATCCCTTCTTCGGCCAGATTCCTTCTTCAAGCACCATCGGCGGTCGCACCGTCTCCGCCGCGCAGTTGCTCAAACCCTATCCGCGCTTCCAGAACGTCGCCACCTATCGCCAAAACACCGGCCAAACCAACTACAACGCCATGGAAGCCAAGGTCGAAGAACGCCTTCGCCGCGGGGTCGCCTTTACCTTCGCCTTTACTCATTCGCGGCTCATCGACGATGCTTCCGCCGTCTTCTCCACCACCGTCCTTAGCTCGCCCAACTCCAACTCCCTTATCGCCGCCGACACCTTTCGCCCCTACCTCGAGCGCGACGTCTCCGCCGGCGACATGCCCAACGTCCTCACTGGCTCGCTCGTCTACGAGCTGCCGGCCGGCCGCAACCACCGCTTCGGCGGCTCCGCCCTCGGCAACGCACTGGTCGGCGGCTGGAGCGTGAACTCCATCGCCGTCGCGCAGTCCGGCATGCCCGTCGCTGTCACCCAGGGCACCAACTTCAACGCCTTCGCAGGCTTCGCCCTCCAGCGCCCGAACCTCATCGGCCATCCCAACCTCGCTCCCGACGCCCGCACCCCCGCCCGCTTCTTCAACACCGCCGCCTTTGGCACCGCGCCGCAGTTCACCGTCGGTAACGCCTCCCGCAACCCCGTCCGCGGCCCCGCCTACCGCGACTGGGACGCCTCGCTCCTCAAGCGCACCGGCCTCGGCGAGGCCGCACAACTCGAGTTCCGCGCCGAAGTCTTCAACGTGACCAACACCCCCGCCTTCGCTCAACCTAACGGCGCCTCCGGCACCCCCGCCTTCGGCTCCATCACCGCTACCGTCGCCGAAGAACGCGTAGCCCAGTTTGCCATACGCCTCACCCGCTAACCCCTCCATCCCAAGCAGCACAAAGGGCAGCCCCGAACTCGCCCGGTGCTGCCCTTTATCCTTTCCTTCATTGCTGCTTCTTACCAGCTTCCCCCTGGTTGTCATTCCGTAGCGAAGCGAAGGGATTTGCTTTTGCCTTTGCTGCTGTTGCCCCTTGCTTTTCTTGCTTGTCAGTCTCGAAGGGAATCTGCTTTTCGCAGGACGCAGCAAGAATAAACCCTACATGAAAGCATTCCGCAAGATTGAAGAGCCCTACCCCTTCTTCAACAACTCCAACGCCTTATTCAACTGATCATCCATCTGCGTCCCCGACCGCTTCGCCACGCCCCCATGTGGATTCGCCGCCCCACCTGCGGACCCAGCGGCCTCCGCCGCCTCATCCCCACCCTCGTCCGGGTTCGACGAAGCCACGACCACCGCCGGCGTCACGCCCTCATCTTCAAACGCCTTGCCCGCTGGCGACTGATACTTCGCTACCGATAGAATGATCGCCCCACCATCCGGCAGATCGAAGGTCTTCTGCAGCGCGCCTTCGCCAAAGGTGTGCTCGCCCACCACCTGTCCGCGCTTGTTGTCTGCAATGGCAGCCGCCGCCAGCTCTGCCGGCCCCGCCGTACCGTGGTTTACCAGCACCACCACCGGCCCGCTCGGGTCCACCGCCTTGCCCGGCTCCGCCGCAAACGTCTGCTTGGCGTAGTGCTGCCCTTGCAGCGTCGCAATGGTGCCCGTGCTCAAAAACAGGTTTGCCAGCCGTACCCCCTCAGCCATGTCGCCCGACGACACATCGCGCAGATCCAGCAAGATCTTCTTATTCCCGCCTTTTTCGGCCGTCTTCAGCTTCGCCTCAATCGCATTCACGTGGTCGCGATCCAGCACCGCCGGCCGCAGATCCACAATCGTCCCATTCTCATACTGCGTATCGGTCGCGGGCGGCTCGTTGACCAATGTGCGCGTCATGGTCACCTTGTCCGGCGTCGCCTTGTGCAGCCGCACGACAGCCACGGTGAGTTCGCTCCCCGGCGCGCCCTGCAACATGCGCTGGATCATCACAATCGACAGATCGCGCGTGTCCTGGGTCCCAATGGCCTCCAGGATGTCGCCATCGCTCAGGTTCGCCTTGTCCGCCGGGCTGCCCGGCACCACCGATACCACCACCGCATAGCCAAAACGCTTGGACACGTCGATGCCGACCTGCGCCTTACCGCTGTTATCGGCCTTGTAGGTCTTGTAGTCCGCCGGGCTCAGGTAGCTCGAATCCGTGTCCAGCGACTCCAGCAACCCGCGCAGCGCCCCCGCCGTCACTGCCGGCATGTTTGGGCTCTCCACATAGTCGGTCTGGATATGCTGAAGCACCTCGCCGTACACGTTGATCTGGTGATAGGCCCCCGGCTGCCCCTCACTCGCCGCCGCGCTCACCCCACGGGCGTTCACGCCCAGAAACACACCAAGAACCATCAAAACCGACATCGTGAGCAGGGCAAGCTTGACGCTTTTAGGCATACCGAACCTTTACACTCCACAAGATCCAAAACGGGCGCATCCTCAAAGCAAGGCTTCGGAGGCGCATCTTCCGACACGCATTAGACGTCGCCGATAGGGGAAGGATACGCCGCAAGCCCCGCTGCTCACGAAGTTTATTTTGGAATTGTGACGGTCGCTTGGTGGCGGTGAGTGGAATCGAACCACTGACCTACGGGTTATGAGTCCGTCGCTCTAACCATCTGAGCTACACCGCCGCGCCGCGCTCGGCAAGGGCACAAAGTTCAGGCGCAACTTCGCCCCCAGTCATCGCCCAACGCGCAGACCTCATCATAAAAGCTGCACCTCGCAAGGTCAAACATGCCCGCCCTCCCCGCCATCTCCGCCCTACAC
>CAXTTZ010000126.1:0-8712 GCA_964247325.1 uncultured Acidobacteriaceae bacterium
CCGCGGGCGGGTACTTCCGCTATGGCGGGGGTGGAAGGCATGGCCCGAGTGTACCGTTACGTCATGGCCCGTTCGAGACTTACCGAAGTGATGCAGACCGGAATGCAAGGAGACGATAGAGTGGAACGTGAGTGAACTATGAGCGAGGAGCCGCGGAGAGTTGTGGGCATGAAGAAAGCGCTGATCACGGGCGTTACAGGGCAGGACGGCGCATATTTGGCCGAGTTGTTGCTTGGCAAGGGATACGAGGTCCATGGCATCAAGCGGCGGACATCATTGTTCAACACGGGCCGCATTGACCATATTTATGAGGACCCGCACAAGCCGCACCCGCGGTTGATTCTGCACTATGGGGACATGACGGACTCGTCATCGCTGCTGCACATCGTGCAGAAGGTGCAGCCGGACGAGATCTATAACCTGGCCGCGCAGTCGCATGTGCAGGTGTCGTTTGAGGAGCCGGAGTATACGGCGAACTCGGATGCGTTGGGGGTTTTGCGGTTGCTGGAAGCGGTGCGCAGCCTGGGACTGAGCGAAAAGACACGGTTTTACCAGGCTTCCACCTCAGAGCTGTACGGGCTGGTGCAGGAGATGCCGCAGCGGGAAAGCACGCCGTTCTACCCGCGGTCGCCGTATGGCGTGGCTAAGCTGTATGGCTACTGGATCACAGTGAACTACCGCGAAGCGTATGGGATGTACGCGTGTAATGGCATTTTGTTCAACCACGAGTCGCCGACGCGCGGAGAAACCTTTGTAACGCGCAAGATCACGCGCGGGCTGGCGCGGATCAAGGTAGGGCTGCAAGAGCAGCTGTTTATGGGCAACCTTGATGCAAAACGCGACTGGGGGCACGCCCGCGATTACGTCGAGATGATGTGGCTAATGCTGCAGCAGGAGAAGGCGGAAGACTTCGTCATCGCAACCGGGCAGCAGTATTCGGTGCGCGAGTTTATTGATCGCTGTGCGAAGCGGCTGGGGTTGGAGCTGCGGTGGCAGGGCGAGGGCGTCGATGAGTGCGCCGTGGACGC
The DNA here is from genome assembly GCA_964247325.1 of uncultured Acidobacteriaceae bacterium. Taxonomy (GTDB): domain Bacteria; phylum Acidobacteriota; class Terriglobia; order Terriglobales; family Acidobacteriaceae; genus Granulicella. Next base: position 1,029 of record CAXTTZ010000126.1, read on the forward strand.
AGAGGGCAAAATGGTAGTAGCGGTGGACCCGCGGTACTTTCGTCCGGCCGAGGTGGAAACGCTGCTGGGCGATCCGGCAAAAGCGAAACGGGAGCTCGGGTGGACGCCGCGCACCAGCTTTGACGAGCTTGTGCGCGAAATGATCGACGCCGATCTACAAGCCGCCGAGCGCGATGCGCTGGTGTTGCGGCACGGATACCGGGCGTACAACGTGCGGGAAAGCTAAACCCCGACCGAAATAGGAAATAGGAGGCTCATGCAGCAGAACACGAACTCGATGCCGCCAGCGGCCCGCGTGTATGTGGCGGGCCATCGGGGATTGGTGGGCTCCGCGCTTTGCCGCGCGCTGGGGCGTGCGGGTTACCAGAACGTGCTGAAGCGGACGCGCGCCGAACTTGATCTGACGCAAGAAGCGGCAGTAGAGCGATTTTTTGCCGAGGAAAAGCCGGAGTATGTGATTCTTGCGGCAGCCAAGGTTGGGGGCATTTTGGCCAACAACAACTTCCCGGCTGATTTCATTCGCGAGAACCTGGCCATCCAATCGAACGTAATCGAGGCGGCGCGGCGGCATGAGGTCAAACGGCTGCTGTTTCTGGGATCTTCGTGTATTTACCCGAAGTTTGCGCCGCAACCGATACGAGAGGATGCTCTACTCACCGGGCTGCTTGAGCCAACAAATCGGCCGTACGCGCTGGCAAAGATCGCCGGAATCGAGATGTGTTGGGCCTATAACCGGCAATACGGCACACGATTTTTGGCAGCGATGCCGACTAATTTGTACGGACCTGATGACAACTTCGATCTGCAAAACTCGCATGTGCTGCCCGCGTTGCTGCGTAAGGCTGCCGAGGCTGAGGCGCGTGGCGTGCGAACGCTCCCGGTGTGGGGAACAGGAACGCCACGGCGGGAGTTTTTACATGCCGACGATCTCGCCGAGGCCTGCCTATTTCTGCTGAATCTACCCGAGGCAGCATTTGCTGCGCTGCTAAACGAGCAGGAAGCGCCGCTGGTGAATGTGGGAACCGGCGAGGACGTTACGATCCGTGAGCTGGCGCAGATGGTAGCGCGTGTGACCGGTTTCTCCGGTGAGTTCGTCTTTGATGCCAGCAAGCCCGACGGCACGCCCCGAAAGTTGATGGATGTAAGCCGGATTCATGGCTTGGGATGGCGGCACCGGATAGAACTGGAAACAGGCGTGCGGGAAGTGTTTGAGCAGGTGCGGCATCGCTTTGCGGAGCAGCCTGCAGTGGGATCAGCGCCGTGAGTCGAAAAATTACTTTTTTTACATGCATGGGCGGCCGGCGATGAACCTGCTGGCCTATGTTCACCTGCGAAATATCTATCGGTCGACCGGTGTGGGACGTGTTTCACGCGAGTTTGCCGAGCACCTGGCCGTGCGGCCTGACGTGCAGCTAGAAGTGTTGGCAGATCGGGGTGATCATGAGAATGTAATTGACAAGGTCGGGCCGCCATGGGCCGGCTTTCACTATCACTTCTTTAAGCACGACACGTCACGGCAACAGGCCTTGTGGTATCTGCTGGATGCGCCCACAGCTGAGAGTTTTTGGCCGGAGGCCGAGGTGGTGTATTGCCCACAAGAGGCGTATGTCCCGGTGCGACGGGCGCGACTTGCGGTGACCAGCCATGATATGCAGATCTTCGAGGCCGAGGCACACCCGTCAAGCCGCTGGCGGCTACAGCAGCGAGTGAAGTGGAGTTTACTTTTCAGGCGGTTGGAGAAGCGTGCCGATCTCCTACTAGCGATCTCGCCGTTTTCGGCGGAGCGGCTGGCACACTTCTTCCCGGGTACGCGACGGCGGATCAAGGTCGTACCCAATGCGGTGTCGCGGGCTTTTTTCGAGCCGCCCACAGCGGATGGGAACCGGGTCTTGGACGCCTTGGAACTGCGCAACCGGCCATTCGTATTGGTGCCGGGAGGACTGCACTTCCGTAAGAATGCCGAGTTGATTTTATCCGCTTGGCCGACGGTGCAGGCGGCACGACCGGAGGTGTTGCTGGTGGTGATGGGGCATAATGATCCGCAGTTTTTGCCGCGGGCCGAGGCGCTTGGGCCGTCTGTGAAGCTGACAGGTTTTTTGGAAGAAGCGGAGATGATTGCGCTCTTCCATGCAGCCGAGATGGTGTGGTTTCCTTCCAAGTACGAGGGGTTTGGGCTGCCGGTGCTGGAAGCGATGGCATGTGGGGCGCCGGTGGTGGCCTCGGGAGCATCGGCTGTGCCGGATACGGCAGGCGGCGCGGCTCTTGCGTTATTACCCCCAGACCAGCCAAACGCGCATGCAGAGACGATTTTAGAGTTGCTGGGAGAGGAGCGCGCTCGGCGTGAGTCTGGTAAACGAGGGCGCGTGCGGGCAGCACAGTTCACCTGGGAGCGCTCATCGGGGTTGTTAGCGGAGGCACTAAAGCAGTTGTTGTAAAGGGTTTGAGAAAAATAGAGAACGGATTGATTGGGTCGAGAGCAGTCTGAGGCTGCCTAGAGGCTTGGTACAAAGAGTTCCGGCAGACGGCTGAAAGCTGTTGAGACTCTGAACCGGGTTGAGACAGAAGCGACGTGAGCGGGGTTATGCGCACCAGAGCACCTAGAGCGCAGAGGGAACGTAACCTCCCTCAATGGACAGGGAAGTACGGAAGATGTTTATATTTCGTTTGACCAGCGGGACCAGATCCCAATCCAAGCGGAGGTAGCCTTGGATTTGCTCAATCAACTCGGCAAACGGGTCTCGACCTGGCTCGCCTCGAACGGCAGCCTAAGCGAAGCGCTGATCTGTTGGGACGGTCAACCAGTGGACTTCCGCGCCGGCGGTGCCACGCACTTCCAGCACCAAAATGTACTCGGCTCGGAAAGTTACGGCACCACCGTTTCGGGCACAACCGAGTCGCAGTTTTCCGCGCTTGCTTTTAGGGATGGCTACCAGTCCAACGGCAGCGACTACGACTGGTACCACTTCGCCGGGCTGGACTTCGACCCGGAATCCACCACCCAGCACGCCACCTTCCGCCAATACTCCACCACCCAAGGCCACTGGATGAGCCCTGATCCCTACGATGGCAGCTATGACTTCAGCAATCCGCAGAGCTTGAACCGGTATAGCTATGCGTTGAATAATCCATTTATGTACCGTGATCCGAGCGGATTGTTTTGCGAGTATCTATCGAGTGACAATTCTGACATGGTAGAAGAAACGGACTTCAATAGTAGTTCTGGCGAATGCGCAACCAACGGCGGCGTCTGGACTAACGATGCTTGGGGCTACGAAGGCACTGTTGAGACCTCCGATGGCAGTCTGTCGAGTTCACTTCCTTACGCCAACACTCCCAGCTACCCAGGTACCGGTGTATCTGGAGGCGGTGGGTCGTCTTCTAATACATCCAGTGACACGGGCAAGTCTAATTGTCCGGCGCTGCCTCCTCACCCAGATGTCGCAAACGTAAATAGCGATGTAAGCGCTCTGCAAGGCGGGTGGAACAACGTTGATGCCATACAGCTTTACAATTTCAAACAGATGGTACAGACAGGAGGACCATACGATTACAAACAATGGGGAGACTATGCTTATTATGGAAATTTCAATTACGGGTATGTAGGAGCGGCCTTGGGCGTACCTGACGAGCTACTGCGTCTTGGAGCTGGTTACGCGAACTGGCACGATAACCCACAAAATCGTGGACTATACGGCAGTCCCTCGATCCGCTCAATCCAACCCACGGAGATCAAGCCATAGGTCAGAAGCAAATAAATCAGGGCATCGCAGCGTTTAAGAACGGATGTAAATATCCATGAAGATCGCGTTTGTGATTTTCCTCCTTGGGTTACTTACATGCTTTAGCACCACCGGTTGCCTATCGTCGTCTAGCAACCTGATTGTAAGCCGGGTTTCCAACAACGCTAATACTGCTACCGTTTCAAAACGGAATTCAGGTGCCATGAGTAAAGGGTCGACTCTTGTGAGCGTGCGATTAAAAAATGTTCCGGATAACGAAACATATGGTGTTATCGTGCTGGGGCTCGCTGGAAATCAATCGCTCGTTGTGAGGTGGATCGGTCCCAACGAACTCTTCCTTGATTGCGCAACCTGCAATCCTGACAACATCAATTTTGAAGTGGTGAAAACAGGAGATATTAAGGTCGTATACGGCAGATCGCTCATCATTCGCTAATATGCACTGGTTTAACTGAACCGATTCTAACGCACGGCTCAACGGCGACCTATACTTAGGACGCCTTGAACCGGTGCGTGGCCGCGCAAACGCCCGCGGGCAATAACGAGTTCCTGTTCGATCCGTGGGGCCGCCGTATGTCGAGCTGGGTGGTGGCCAACAACTTCGGCAACGAGGGCCGGATCTATTGGGACGGGACGCTGTTGGCTAACCGCTCGGGTAATGGGCAAACCTACTACTCACACAAAGACGTGCTGGGCACCACGCGCTTGCGCACCAACTATCAGGGCCACACGGCAGCCCTGGAATCGTCCCTGGCCTTTGGCGACGGCTTTCAGCAAACGGTTTGGATTCCCTGGGCCGACCAGGATAACGACCAGTTCGCCGGCCAAGAGTACGACGCCGAAACCGGCACCGACCACGCCACCTTCCGCCAGTACGGCGCCGCCCAGGGCCGCTGGATGAGCCCCGACCAATACGACGGCAGCTATGACTTCAGCAACCCGCAGAGCTTGAACCGGTACAGCTATGTGCTGAATAACCCGTTCAGCTATACCGATCCTTCCGGGCTTGATTGTGTTCCAGGAGGCTCGCTTCCGGCTGATGATGGGCAAGGCACTCCTTGTCAAGCTGCTGGATATAACCCAGATGGAACCGACACCAATCCGTATGCTTACCAAGTTAACGATTCCTGGGGTTTTGAAGGCATTGCTGAAACATGGGGCGGAAGTTTGTCCAGCTCAGCCGGTTACACATACAGTGGTGGGGGTTCCTCATCGGCTCCTGCAGCTCCGACGACACCGAGTGCCCCAATTAACGTTCCTACGATTTCGCCTGCTGTTTGCACAGGTGCAGCCATCGCTGGCGGCGCAAGTGCGGGAGCGCTCATCGGTGAAGGATTTGGAGGGTTCATTGGTGGCCTACTTGGTGGCGGAGGGGGAACCCTCGTCGCGCCAGGAGTAGGTACCGTCGGTGGGGGCATTGCGGGAGCCTCTGCTGGAGCAGGAATCGGTGCCGGTGTAGGAGGATTCATCGGTGGTCTCGCCGGAGGTGCTGCAAGCAACGTCTTATGCTCAAAAGGCGGCGGATCAAGCTTTGGCGGTAATCAGCGAGAGAATAAGCAAGCTAATGATGCCAAGAATGAGGCGGAGCGTGAAACCGGAAAGAAGTTCAATCGTGCTCAGGAACGAGTTTTCCACGACGAGATTACCGGTCAAGGGTACGGCTACCACGAACTCGTTCAAATTGCAGTCCAGGTTCTCCAGGGGGGTCATATGAGCCAAGAGAACTACCCGATATGCAGCACTTTTGATGCCCTACCTGGAAAGCGAGCTTGGGGGTTGACCAGAACTCATGGGTCGATGTTCTTCCTTGAAATCGGAGAACCGCTTCCACGAAGAGGAGAGAAGAAGGTTCACGGTGAGTGGCACTTTCTTGTGGAGGTATGCCACTGGAGAATAGAAGACGCTGGCTCGCTTCTTGTGGGATCAGACGATCCACAAGAACTCATCGACACGACGTTCTCAGGCATAGAATTAGGGTCTCTTGCGGAGGTGAGCGTGTCTCTTCCAGCACACGACCTGCTGATCGTCTTTAGTTCTGGTCTGCGGCTCACAACGTACGGCACATCAGCCGCAGCAAGAAATGAGTGGACTCAGTGGCAACTCTATAGCCCGGACGACAATGTGTGGGTGGCAAATGCGAGCGGCGAACTGATGCAAGTGAATGCTTACGCCTAGCAGATCAGCTTCTCAGCACTGCAAGGCCGTCTCTTCGGAGGCGGCCTTGCTGCGTCGGGGCCTCCATCTGAGAGCCGTGCCGATCTTGAGAAAAACCCACGCTGCTTCGCATCGGAAGTAGGGTGACACGTCACCCCAGAATGGGAGCTGCAGGGTAACCTTGGGTTACCCTGCGGAACCTGCTGAAAACAGACGACTAAAAGAAAAACACAGGGAAAAGGCGTTACCCTTGAGGTAAGCGCACATTGCTGTAGGGGAACCTGTTGAGTCTCCATCCCTTAGCCTCGCTTCGGCCCCCTGTTGTTCTTCCGAGCGACAGACAGGCGAGGTGCGGCCTCCTTCCAAAAGCCATCCCAGGCGGTGCTCAGTGAAGCCGCCCCTCCACATTCATCGGATTTTCTTAACCTGGTTGAGCAGATCCGCAAGTACCACCTCGGCTCGATCGACCTGGGCGCACGGATGCATGGGCCGAATCTTGTCAAAGCGGGGCACGTGGCGGCCGTGACCAACGCCCTGCAGCGCAGCTCGGCCTTAGCGCTGCTAATCGGGGCCGACCTGGAACGGGGGTTGGCCTCCCGGCTCTCTGGGGTACCGGAGTTCCCGTACCCCATGGCTTTTGGGGCAGCGGACGATGCGGAGGCGGTTAAGCAGTTTGCCAAGACCACAGCCGAGGAGGCCCGGGCGGTCGGCATCCAGTGGGCATTCGCTCCGGTGGCCGACGTGAATGGGAACCCACAAAACCCGATCATCAACACGCGCTCCTATGGGAAAGACCCGGCACAGTTAGGGAGTTGCTCTTTAAGATGTAACCCGGAGCTACGGGCACGACGCAGATCCCTTCGGGAATGACAACAGGAAAACGAAAGCAAGGACTACATCTGTACGAGAGTAACGATAAGGTGGAGTTAAATGATCACTTCTCGCGGGGATGGCTTACTGGGCTGAGCTGCCGCGAGTCTGGGTGAAGGCATATTGGGCTAGTGGGCGTTCTTATTGGCTTGGTTGTAGATGGAGACGATGGTGGGGTTGTTATCCTGCCAGTAGTCGGCGTGGGTCATGAGGATGTCGCCTTGGCGGACTTGATCAATGAGTTTGGGTTCGGCTGCGTGGAGTTTGGCGGGGTTGGCGTCGTTAATGAGGACGGCGGAGAAGGCGTGGGGGTAGGTTTTGAGCACGTCGGCGGGGGTGCCGGTTTCGTTGTGGTAGAGAAAGCTTTGGAAGGGGGCGGTGTAGGCGTACGAGAGCGTGGTGGATTCTTCGGGGATGAAAAGGGAGTCGGGCAGGGCGGCGGCGACCTTTTCGAAGATCGTGGCGGGGAGAGGGAAACCGAGGCCGGTGACGGTGGAATCGACGTAGAAGAGGGTAGCGCCCCAGCGGTCGTGGGCGAATTTGGCTTTGCGGAGGAGTTCGGCGGCGATCTGATCTTCGGGCAACGTTACCTGCTCGGCGGTGCCGTCGGGATGGAGGGTAAAGTGCTGGGGGCGGAGGCAGACGCCGACGCGGAAGCCGGCCGAGCGCATGATGGCGAAGTAGGCGTCATCGAGTTTAGCGCCGCGGTGGGGGAGAGCGGGGTCGGTGATAACCGATTCCATCTCGGGGGCGATGCGGGCGATGTCGTCCGGGGCGCAGATGTAGCTGGTGGACTGAGGATACGGCTCGCCTTCGATGTCCCAGGTAATGACGCCCTGCGCACCGAGGCGCTTGAGATTAGCGACATTGGTTTCGGCTTGGGCGAGCATGCGGCGCTGGAAGGCGGCTAGGCCGTGTGG
>CAXTTZ010000127.1:0-8627 GCA_964247325.1 uncultured Acidobacteriaceae bacterium
GAGCCACCTCGCTTTGCTTGAACGCACAGAACCCATCCCGTCCGCCGCCCCCAAGCACATCCACCTCATCGGCATCTGCGGCACCGCTATGGCCTCGCTCGCCGGCATGCTGCAGATCCTGGGCCACCGCATTACCGGCTCCGACACCGCGGCCTACCCGCCCATGAGCGACCAACTCGCCGCCATGGGCATCCCCGTCCGCGAGCCCTACCACGCTCGTAATCTCGACCCGCGCCCCGACCTCGTCGTCGTCGGCAACGCCATCTCGCGCGGCAACCCCGAGCTCGAGTTCGTGCTCGACCAGCGCCTTCCCATGACCTCCATGGCGCAGCTCATCCACGACGAGTTCCTCGTCCACCGCGAGCGCCTCGTAGTCGCCGGCACCCACGGCAAGACCACCACGACCAGCATGCTCGCCTGGATCTATGCCACCGCCGCCCAGCTCGACACAGCAGCAAGCGGCCAGCCCTCCCCCTGGGCTCCTTCCTTTCTGATCGGCGGCGTCGCCGAGAACTTCGGCGCCAGCTTCCACGTCGACCCCCGCACCCGCCCCTTCCTACTCGAAGGCGACGAGTACGATACCGCCTTTTTCGACAAAGGCCCCAAGTTCCTTCACTACTTCCCCGACGCCGCGATCCTCACCAGCGTCGAGTTCGATCACGCCGATATTTACCCCAACCTCGAGGCCGTCAAGACCAGCTTCAAGCGCCTGGTTAATCTCCTGCCCGCGCGCGGTCACCTTCTCGCCTTCGACGGCAGCGAAAACGTCACCGAGTGCTGCGCCAAAGCCTTCTGTCCCGTCGAGCGTTACGGTTTCGCCTCCACCTCCACTTGGCAGCTTACCGACCTGGCCCAGCAAGGCACCACCACGCGCTGGCAACTCCTGCGCCATGGTCAGCCCTTTCTACACTGCGAGCTGCCCATGGCCGGTGAGCACAACGCTCTTAACGCCTCCGCCGCCGCCGCGCTCGCCGCAGGGCAGGGCATCGCCGCCGAGGCTATCGCCCTCGCGCTTCGCACCTTCCGCAGCGTCAAGCGCCGCCTCGAGGTGCGGGCCGAAGTCGACGGCATCACCGTGATCGACGACTTCGCGCACCACCCCACCGCCATCCGCGAAACCCTGCGCGCGCTCCGCGCCGGCTACCCCGGCCGCCGCCTGTGGGTCGTGCTCGAGCCCCGCTCCAACACCCTTCGCCGCAACGTCTTTCAGCACGAATTGGTCGCCAGCCTCGCCCTCGCCGACGAAGTCCTCCTCGCCGACGTCTTCCAAAGCGAAGCGATCCCCGCCGCCGAACGGCTTGCCCCTGCCGCCGTCGTCGCCGGCCTCCACGCCCATGGCATCCCCGCCGCCCTCCACCTGAACGCCGAGGCGATCGTCCACGCCCTTACTCCTCGCCTGCAAACCGGCGACGTGGTCGCTATCCTTTCCAACGGCGGCTTCGGCAACATCTACGACAAACTACCCGCCGCGCTCCGCACCCGCTCACCCATTTCCACCTCCACCCTCGCCCCTGCTCACGCCTAGTCTCCTCTGCTCTGGCCTTTGCTTTTCTTGTTGTCATCTCCGCAGAGAATCTGCTTTCCTTCAGCCACCAACCGCCCTAGATGGAGAAATAAAGAATTCCTCAGGCGCCTTCTATGGCTCACTTAAGCACATGAAGGGGGTGGCTTCAGCCACCCCTTCTAATTCGCAGCTTCAGCTGCTGAGGTACGCTTAAAGTGGCTCAGCACAGCCTAAAAGCCCCTTTCGCCGACCCTAATCACAGGAAAAAACACCCATCGATCCATGCCCATCCCTCAACAGAAAGATCTGTAATCTGGCGCCCGCACTCCGCATGCTCGCCGTCTTCGTCTTGCTTGGCACACCCGCTGCGCTGGTCGGCATCCCGTGGTCGCTCCTTCGCCGCAACCACGACCGGATGTACCGCTGGGCTATGACGGCCCTGCGACTCGGCGTCCGTGCCGCCGGCATCCGGGTCCGCGTCCTCGGTCTCGAAAACCTCCCGGCGCGCCCTTCGATCATCATGAGCAACCACGTTTCCAACCTCGATCCGCCGGTGCTCCTGCCCGTCATCCCTGGCAAAACTAGCGTCATGCTCAAGCAATCGCTCATGCGCATCCCGCTGCTCGGCCCCGCCATGCGCATCGGCAAATTCGTTCCTGTCGCCCGTGCCCACTCACGCGATGAAGCCCGCCGCAGCGTCGCTGCCGCGGCCGATGCCCTCGCCAGCGGACTCCACATCACCATCTTCCCCGAAGGCACCCGCTCCCCGGACGGCCAATTACTGCCCTTCCGCAAGGGCGCTTTTTTTCTTGCTGCCGAAACCGGCGCCCCGATCGTTCCCGTCATCCTCTACGGTACCGCCGCTATGATGTCTCGTCACACGCTCCGCATCACGCCGGGCCAAGCCACCGTACGCTTCCTTCCCGCTCGCCACCCGGCCGACTTCCCCAACCGCGACGCCCTGATCGCCACCGTCCGCGCCGACATGGAACGAGCCCTCGCCGAAGGGCAAACGTCTGTCACCTAAGCTGGCCTCGGGTAAAAAGCAGATCCCTCCGCTACGCTACGACATGACAACAAAATGGTGAATGCCTTACTTTCCTGGTTGTCATTCCCCAAGGGAATCTGCTGTTCGCCCCAACGCCTCTAGAACTTCACAATCGCGTTATAGCCATCCCCCAACAACCGTTGCCGCATGGCCTCGGCCGCCTGCTTGTCCCGGAACGGGCCCACCTGGACGTGAATGAACGCATCGTTCGCCCCGGGCCGCGCCGTGACCGCGTAGCCCCGCGACTTCAGCGCACCCACCAGCAGATCCGCATCCTCCTGGTGCGATACTGCCGCTACCTGCACCATAAAGCTCGTTCCCGCGCCACCCAACACAGGCGCAGCAGCTCCTGCAGCCTTAGCCGGCGCCGCTTCCGCCTCCGCCGCTGGACGCCGGACCACGGGCGCGGGCTTGCTCTCAGCCTCGTCGGCTGCTGCTGCCTCCGGCGACGCCTCGGCAGGCTTGGGCGGCTTGGGTTTGGGCGGCTCGACCTTCACCGTTGCTGCGGTAGCCGCCTCCGGCACACTGCCCGGCAAGGTTGTCGCGTTGGCGGGCGTTCCCGCGCCCTCCATCGGCGATCCCGGTGACGGCTTGCCCGCCGCGCTTGCGGCCGAGCCCGGCGTCGCCTCGCCCGCGGACTCCGACAACACCAACGGCGTCGGCACGGCTTTGTGCCCCATGTTGTACCCAAATGCGAAAAACGCTCCGCACAGCGCCGCCAGCCCGAAGAAGATGCCTAAGATCGCGCCCGTGCTCAGCGTCACCTCGCGCTCGCGGTGCGGCAGTGCCTCGTCATTGTCCATCAGATGGTCCATACCCTAGCCGTTCCAAGCTCTAACCACCATGCGCCCCAGCCTACCTAGAACCGTGCGTACAACCCAAACATTGGCTCCGAGGTCACCACGCGCTGATTGATCGTCAGATAATTTTGCAGAAAGTCGGGCCCACGATAAAACAACTGCCGAAAGCCAAGCCGAGCCCCAAAATGCGGACTCAGGTCCTTTTGGATCCCGAGATTGTAATAATACGTCGCGCGCGCCTGCTCGGGTGCACCTTGCCCACCGCCCCGCGTTGGGGCAAATCGCGTCGTACCTGCTCCGGCGGAGGCGTAGGGCTTTACGCCAAAGATCAGATACGGCGGCGTCACCACGTACCCAAAGGTGAACTCGTTAGCCTGCGTCTGGATCTGCAGCGGCGCGACCGTGTACTCTTCGGTAAACCGCGCATAGCCACCGTTAAACTCCAGCCCAAGGTACGGCCTCGGCGTGTACCGGATCGTCACCAGCCCTCCCACGGTATTTGACGCCCCTTGCGTAAGCACCCTGCCCGTGTCGTTCGCCGGCACCGTTACGGTCCCGGTTCTGTTTCCCGTAAAGATTCCCACCGCTTGCAGGCCGACATCGATCGACTGCAGCTGACGGCCAAGCCTTGTGGCCGCTGGTGTCTGCCCAAAGCTCAGCCCGGAGGCAAGGGAAACGGAAAACATGCAAAACAGGCGGCGCATCGAGCGATTCAAAACAGGCGAACTCCGGTCGCAGAAGGTCTGCGTGCTCTAGTCTATCGCCTTCAACCGCCGTGCGCGCCGCGCAATCTGCGTCAACCCCGCCGCCAACACCCCCACGCCACCGCCGCACACCATTGCCGTCGCGCCAGCTATGTCTCCCGCGAACCCCGGCCGTACCAGAGACCGCACTGCTACCCCCAGCCCCGCCGCCAACATTCCAAGTACTGGCAACGGCAAGGGCCGCCATGCATTCGTCAATAGTCCCCCGGCAGCCACCAGCGCTGCCGCGACCGCCCATCCTCGCAGCGGAAACCCCGCCAAGCGATGCCCTGCCAACAACACCAGCAACAGCCCGCACGCTCCAGGCACGATCCGCCCGGGCCGGTTGAACTCCAGAAAAATCAACCCCGTTCCCAGCGCAAACAGACAAACCGCCCCGTTCGGCCCAACGTGCATTGCAGGAAAGATCAAGTCCATAGCGACAAAGGCACCTGTTACGCGAAGAGCTAGCGTCGAGCCCCAACCAAGTCCACCACACTTACCGAACCGTCTGGCCTCGCCCCTCAATCGTCTGCCGCAATCCCTTCGCCGTTGCGTTTCCAGGCTCTAACTGCAGCGCTTGCGATACATCCGACGCCGCCAGCGCGAGCGAGTTGTCCGCCAGATCCAGCCGCGTTAGCACTAACAGCGCCGCCGCATTGGGTTGCAGCCGCAACGAGGCCTGCGCTTCGGTCCGCGCCTCCGCCGCCCGCCCGCTCTGCTCGCGCACTGTCGCCAACCCTGCGTGCGCCGCCGCGTTGTGCCCATCGGCCTGCAACGCCGCCAAAAAATCCGCCTCCGCATCCGGCAAAAATCCCTGATCGAGCGCGCTTTGCCCCATGGCCGTGTACTCCTGTGCGCGTTGCGCCGGCGGCAGCGCTGCCAGCCGTGCCGTTTGCAACTGCCGCAACTGAAACGCCGCCTGCCGGTAGCTGGTCTCAGAAAACGTCCGCCGGATCCGCTCCACTGGACTAAATCCCGTGCTCTGCGAAGCTTCCAACTTGGTCCCCGGCGCCGCGGCCCGCAGCGCCCGGTCCAGTGCCAGCGCCTCGTTGTCTCCCGGACGTAGCTTCAGCGCCGCTTCGACCTCGCGCTGGGCGTCTGCCGTCCCGCCGCGCCGAAAAAACGCGATCGCCAGGTTGTAGTGGTAATCTTCCTCGGAAGGGTCAGCCGCCGAGGCCCGCCCGAGTAGCGCCACCGCGTCTTTGCCCTGCCGCGCCTGCGCTACGCCCTCGTTGTTGACCACCTCCGGCAAGGGTAGCTTGGCCGCCACCGCCGTCCACGCCGCCTCCGCCCCCGCGTAGTTGGTCGAGTTAAACCGCGCCAGCCCCAAGAAGAACCCCGCCTCCAGCGCGAGCGGGCTTGCCGGCGGCACCTTGCCCAGCGTCGCCGCTGCCGCCGCAAAGTCCCGTTGCGCGTACTGCTCCTTGCCCAGGGCCAAGAGCGCCGCACCATAGTCCGGCACAAACTTCACTGCCTGCTGCAAACGCTGTAACCGCTCTGCCGGCACCGGGGCGTTCACCCCGCGGATATAGTCCTCAAATGCCGGCAGCGGCACCGCCCCGGGCGCGCCCAAAAACGTGCTTTCCGCGACAGGGAACTGCGGGTCCATCACCCGCGCCACCTTCCATGCCACCGCATTTTCCGCGTCGAACAGCTTGCCCAACTCTGCCGACTCACTCACCGGCGCCGACAACCGCAGGTCCTCGACCGACAGCACCTGCGCCTGCACCGTGATGTGATCGCTGCTCACGCTGAAGCTGCCCACCACCACCACGTTCGCGTCCAACTGCTGCGCGATTCGGATCGTGGTCGCGCGCGACGGCCGAAACCCCGCCGGCAACCCCAGGTGGTCGTACGCAAACGCCCGGTCATCCCGCGAAAGCGTCAGAAACCCCGCCGAGTTCAGCCGCTGGTCCAACGTGTCCGGCACGGACTCGCCAATCCAGTTCAACGACGGGTTCCCCGACCGGTTCTCAAAGGGCAACACCAGCACCACACGTCCCGTGCCCTGGCCCAAGGCCAAGGCGGAGCCAAAAACTCCAGCCAAACCCCACACAAACGCGGGTAGCTTCGAACAAAGCCGCATACCCCCGATTATAGGTCGCCGGGTTTACCTACTGCCGGCACGCAACACCTCTGGCGCTGCCGGGCGCGCTAGGGTTGTGAAGGTCAAGACGGCTTGCACCGCAAGTGCCAAAGCGATCAGCAACACGTAGCCCTCAAAATGTGCCCGGTGGAGCACACCCCATGCCGCTTTGCTCGCCAGAAACATAATGGCAGCGCAGCCCAGCAGGGCATCCCGTCGCAAGGCCCGGCGCTGCGGGTAGCGCAACGCAAGCAAGGTTGTCACCGCCTGTAGCACGATCGCCCCTGCGATCCACTCCCGCCCAAGATAGCCAGGATGCCGCAGCCGGAGGTCCATTGCCCCAAGCCACACCCCGCAAAGCCCGGTAAACACGCACATCGACATCAAAACTGGCACAGGCGCTCGCAGCGAATGGAACCGGTAGGGAACGAAGCTGAGAACCTGCCATCCGTACCAAACGTTGGCCCGGAAACGGCCTAACCGCGGTAGCTTCTCGTCCGCGTACACCTCGCCGAGGTCGCCCACCACTGTTTCGCGGTCGCGTTCGCTCAGGAGAAGGAAAAGGCAGCGCTCAAACATCTGCGGTGGCGTGCGATGCATCATGTTGTGACCTCCAAAGGAAATGCCTTGCCCTTCCACATCCGTTCCAAAGCCGACCGCGTCTCGTTCAGAGCGGCCAAACCACCGGGCGTCACCGTGTAAAAACGCCGTGCCCGTCCCCCCCGCGCCGGTGTACCGTCTTCCGTCCGCGAAACGAGTAGCCCTTTGCCTTCCAACCGGTCCAACGTTGCATAGACTGCTCCTGCTGCCACGCTTCGCCCCCGCTCCAGGCCAGTTTCCACCCTACGCAGCACCGCCCGCCCATACGCTCCGTCGCCTGCATGCAGCACGGCCATTAACACAACCTGCTCAAAGGTGCCCAGCAGCTCAGCCATGCCTACAATATAGGCATGCAGGGTAAGCAGAGTCAAGGTAGTTCGTCATCTAATCCACCTCTAGTCCAATCCCGCAAATACCTTTGCCAAATCCAGCACAATCGGCGTACCTGGCACGGCGAGCCGGTTCGGGTCGGCAAGCCGCAGTTCGCAGTCACCAAACTGATACGCCGCCCGCCGGATCGGATCGACGAGCCAGACACTCGGTACGCCCATCGACCAGTAACCTACCGCTACTTTTTCCCAAATACATCCCCCAGCCGCCGGATCTGCGCCCCCACCCCGCGCAGCTTCTCCTCGATCCGCTCGTAGCCGCGGTCAATGTGGTACACGCGGTCTAAGATGCTCTCGCCATCGGCCACCAGCGCCGCCAACACCAGCGCCGCCGACGCCCGCAGGTCCGAGCACATCACCGCTGCCGATTGCAGCGTTGCGCCGCCGCCCCGCACCGTCGCCGTCCGCCCATTGACCGCGATGTGCGCGCCCATCCGGTTCAGCTCGCCCACATGCATGAACCGGTTTTCGAAGATATTTTCCGTGATGGTCGACACGCCTTCGGCCTGCGTCATCAGCGCCATAAATTGCGCCTGCATGTCGGTCGGGAAGCCGGGATACTCCTCCGTGCTCATGTCCGCCGCCCGCAGTCGCCCGCCCGAGTGCACCCGCACGTTGTCCGTGCCGACCTCTAGCTTTACCCCGCACTGCTCCAGCTTGCCTAGCAGCGACCCAAGGTGTTTCGGGCTGCAGCAGTCCACGTTCAGGTCGCCGCCCGTGATTGCCGCCGCAATCAAAAACGTTCCTGCCTCAATGCGGTCCGGGTTGATCCGGTGCTTGGCCCCGTTCAGCTTCGGCACGCCCTGTACCTTGATCGTCGATGTCCCCGCGCCTTCGATCTTCGCGCCCATTGCATTCAACAGCGCGGCCAGGTCCGTTACCTCCGGCTCGCGCGCGCAGTTTTCAAACAGCGTTTCGCCCTCGGCCAGCGCCGCCGCCATCAGCAGATCCTCGGTCCCTGTCACCGTGATCTTGTCGAAGACGATATGCGCGCCGCGGAGCCCGTTCCCCGGCGCCCGCGCCTCCAGATACCCGTGCTCCTGCGTGATCGTGGCGCCCATGGCCTCCAGGCCCTTGATGTGTAGATCGATCGGCCGTCCCCCGATGGCGCAGCCGCCGGGCATCGCCACCCGTGCAAGGCCCGTCCGCGCAATCAGCGGCCCCAGCACCAGCGAGCTCGCCCGCATCGTCTTCACGATCTCGTACTTGGCCACGGGGTCCGAAAGCACCGCGCAGCGAATCGAGGTCCGGTGCTGTGCCCGCCCATAGCCCAGCTCGACCTCCGCGCCCATCGACTCCAGCAGTCGCCGCTCAGTCTCGATGTCGCGCACCTGCGGAATGTTCTCCAGCACCACCTCGTCCTCGGTCAAAATCGCCGCCGCCATGCACGGCAGCGCCGAGTTCTTCGCCCCCGAAACCTTTACCGTCCCTAACAGCGGATTGCCGCCCCGCAC
>CAXTTZ010000128.1:0-8578 GCA_964247325.1 uncultured Acidobacteriaceae bacterium
CCGTTAAAGATATTGACGTCGTTGCCATAGGAGGTATTTCCGGTATTGCCGCCGGCAGCCACCAGGTTATTCGAGACCGAGCCCACATAGCCTAGGCTCGCGACGATGCTGGGCGTGATCTGGTGATCGAAGGCGAGATTGTAGTTCGTGGTGTAGGGACTTTTCAGGTTGGCGTCCACGCCGCCGATGTTGATCTGTGCGCCCACAATGCCGCCTTTGGCATTGAGCGGCTGGCCTTGGAAGGCTGGGTAGGTATAGCCAAGAGGATACGTTTTTTGTGTGCCGTAGCCAAAGACCGGGGCCGCCGTGGAGCCGTTGTTGTAGAAGGTTGGGCGCACAAATCCTGGCGGATTCGCGCTTAAGCCGTTTTCGGAGTTACCCAGGGTGAAAAAGTCGTGAAAGAGGCCGATGCCACCGTGCAGCAGCGTTTTGTTGCCGCTGCCGAGGGCATAGGCAAAGCCGCCGCGAGGGCTGAAGACGTAGTTCAGATCACTGGCATAGACATGGCTTTGCGCGGTGACGATGCCATTCGCCACCTGCTCCGCAAACGAGGTGCCGGACCCGAGATGGAAGTTCGATAGCCCCGTACCGGCGAGCGAAGGGTAGGCGTTGCCGTAGTTGTCGTAGCGCAATCCATAGTTGACGGTCAGCTTGCGGCTGGCCTTCCAGGTGTCTTCGGCAAAGGCGCTACCGGTGGTCTGGGAGTAGCCGTAGTTATTGGCTTTGGGCTTGCCCGTGACAGGGTCGTAGGACAGGTTGTTCTCGGAGTAAGGGTTGTTGTTGATCAAGTCGATCAGGCTGTTGAACTGAAAGGTCGGCTGCGAGTAGGCAGCAGCGAACAGGGCAACGTCGTCGCCGTGCCAGCCTTCGTACCCGGCCCGCACGGAGTGCGACCCGTGGTTGTAGGTCAGCACATCGCGCCAATGATAGCTGTGCTGGATGTAGTCGCCCAGGGCAAAACCGGCTCCGAAGCCCGTACCCAAACCCGTAACGTTCACCACAGGGACGTCGAAGTTGCCGGAGGACGGAGCGAAGCCTTCGATGCGGTTATAGCCGGCGAGCGCCTCGTTAAGAACGTTCGGCGAAAAGGTATGGGTTTCGTTTCCTTGCAGCGAGAAGGTGTAGTAGTTATTGGTCGTGTTGAAGCCGGGCCGCACCGAAGGGCCGCCGCTGCTGATCGTGTCGCGGTAGAACAGACCGTACACCCGGTCTTTTGCGAAGTACTTGTCGATGCGCACATCGTACTGCTTGGAGTTATTGTAGCTGCTGGAGTTAAAGACGCCCTGGTCGATGACATTGGTGGAGCACGGGATGTTGTCGGTCGAGGGCGTGCCGCACCCGGTGTTGTTGGTCAGGTTCTGCGGCCCAAAGGCTTGGGACGCGTTTTGTTGCACCTTAACGAAGGTGAGGGCGACTGGATATTTGGTGAGGAGCTGCACCTCGGGGCTGTTCGGCCGCGTGGCGGTGGCAAAGGCCGTGAAGGCCGGATCCTCATAACTCTGCAGCGAGGTGGCGTTGGTAACTAACGCTTTGTAGGGCTCGAAGCCGACGAAGAAGAAAAAGCTGTGGTGTGGGATGACGGGGCCACCGACACCGAAGGAGAAGTTATTGACGTGGTAAGGCGCCAAGGGAACGTTGGCGGCGGCGAACTCGCCTTTCGCGTTCAGGCCCTCGTAGCTGTAGTAATCGCTGGCGAAGCCGTGGTACTGGTCTGTCCCTGAGCGGCTGGTGATCACCGTCTGGATGGAGCTGGCTCGGCCGTAGTCGACCGTGTAGGTGTTGGTTTGAACGGTGGCTTCTTGGATGGAGTCGGCGTTGGGCGTGAGGTTGACCACGCCCGGGCGGATGCTGCTGGTGACGTCCAGACCATCGACGACGTACAGGTTTGCGTTGGATCCCCGGCCGTTGGCGCTTGCGTCGACGCCGTTTTCGGGGTTGAAGGTCGTCTCCGTCGAAGCGCCGAGGCCCGTAACACCGGGTGCGAGCGTGATCAGCGAGAGGGGATTGCGAGCGGCTAGCGGAAGATCTTGCAGCGCCTCGGTATCCAGCGTCAGTTGATTGCGGCTGTCAGAGGTATCGAGCAAAGGCTGTTGCGCGGTGACCTCGACGGAGGTGGTGGCCTGTCCGACGGTCAGCACGAGCGGCACGTTGCGCACCTCGTTGGTGCTCAGCACAAAGGTCGTACTCACGGCGCCGAAACCGGACGCAGCGCCGGTAATCTGGTAGTTTCCAGGGGCCAGACTCGCGATGCGGTATACCCCTTGGGTGTCCGCCGTTGCCTTTTGGCTCACCTTGGTATCGACGTTGGTGAGAGTAATGCTGGCAGCCGGAATAGAAGCCCCGGTGCTGTCGGTCACCGTGCCTTGCAAGCTGCCGCTGAACTGCGCCCAGATCGCCTGCGGGAGGAGCAAGAGTAAAGCAGCGAGTATCCAAAGCCGGAGGCGAGCTGTGCTTTGCTGCTGGACCTGGCTGTTGCCACACAAAGGTCTGAGACACTTGCCCTGCTCAAATACCTCGCCGTGAACGGTTCGATCGTGCATTCTCTTGCCCCCTAACGTGACCTGCCTTTATGGGCCGTCATGGCGAACGGCTTTGGTTCGTGTGGTGGAGAATCTCTTTATGCGAAGCGGGACGAGTATACGCGCGGAAGTGAAAGCGCGTACATAGCGACTTGACAGACTCACTGGAAAGGGCAATCTGTATGGGCCGGTACTGCCTGCACAGTCGATGGCCGGTCGAGCCGTTACGGAGAGGAGCGATGGCCTGTGCCGGCAAGCGAGAAGCGGAGCTTGCCTGGAGGGCTGGGCCTCGGAGAGAGGGTTTCGGGCAGACGCAGCCAGATGGCGGCGGCGACGGCAAAGACCGCGCTGCTGACCAGCATGCTGGCGCGCAGACCGGCATGGGCGGCCAGGGCACCCGTGAGTAGCGGGGCGAAGAAGCTCACGAGCCGTCCCCAGTTGAAGATGGACGAGGCGGTCGACTTTAGGTGCGGCGGGTAGAGCTCGGCCAGCCACGGCCCCCACACGATGCTGGACGACAGGGCGAAACCGAAAAGGGCTCCTAATGGGTAGAGCAGGGGCAGCTTGGTAGGGACGAAGAGGTAGGCACAAACGGCCGCGGCCGCGAGGAGGAACCCGAGCGCGCCGGAGCGGCGGCCGTATCGGTCGGCGATCCAACCCCAAAAGAAGCCGCCGGCGATGTTGCCTAGAAACTGCGCGGCGACCAGGTGCCCAATGTCGAGAGGCGGCAGCTGGCGAACGGATTGCAGGTAGGTCGTTAGCCAGCCGCTAAAGGCCTGGTAGGCGAAGAAGTTGAGGCCGGTGAGGCAGGCTAACAGCAGGGTTTGGCGGCGCAGGGCGGGCGTGAACAGCTCCGCGACTGGGATCCTGGCGCCTTTTCGTGCGGGGGCGTGCGCTGCCTGGGGCACGATGAGGTAGGCGAAGCCGGCCAGCAAAATAGGGGGCACGCCGCCGGCCCATAGGAGCAGCCGCCAGTCATGGTGGCCCAGGTGGCCGAAGGCCCAGCCAAGAAGCACGATGGCCAGACTGAAGGTGGTATTGATGGCGCTGGCGAGCTTGCCGCGAAGATCGGCTCGGAAGAGATCGACATAGAGCGCGACCACCACAGGAAAGCTGCCGCCTAGGAACAGGCCGAGCACGAAACGCTGCAGCAGGAGCTGCGGGTAGGTGTGCACCAAAACACCGGCGTTGAGCAGCACGCCATAGCCGATCATCACGGCTACGAGCATGTTGCGGCGGCCTAGCCGATCGGCGAGCTGGCCGATGGTGATCGCGCCGATCAGCGCTCCCGCCCCTTGCGCGGAGTAAGCGGAGCCGGCCTGCGTGAGGGAGAGCCCTAAGGCCTGTCGGAACAAGGGCCGCAGCACGTCCACGGTGTTCCAAGCCCAACCGTAGAAGAACTCGGCCAGCAGCAGAAAGCCGAAGGCGCTTAGCCGCCGGACGAGCGGTAGATGGACCAGGGCGGGACGCGCGGCTCCGGTGGAGGGCGACGGCGTGATGAGCGCGCCGTCATCGATCTGCACCAGAGCGAACTCCGGGTCGGAGGTGTAGGCGCTACGCCGGCGTCCGCTTCGCATCCGCCCTGCCTTTCTTTTCTGGCCGAATCAGAGAAGGATGCCGATGAAGCCCTGCATCCCAATGGCTAAGCGCTAAGCACCTTTTTCGAGCGCGCCTAACTTGATCTGCACCAGCATGGACA
The DNA here is from genome assembly GCA_964247325.1 of uncultured Acidobacteriaceae bacterium. Lineage (GTDB taxonomy): Bacteria > Acidobacteriota > Terriglobia > Terriglobales > Acidobacteriaceae > Granulicella. Next base: position 4,219 of record CAXTTZ010000128.1, read on the forward strand.
GCTCATCGTAGAGCACCCATTCGTCGACGATTTTGCCGTCGCGGATGTGCAGATGCGTGAAGCCCATGACGACCAGCTTGTGGCCGGTGGGCGGCCCCAGCGAGCCATAGCCCAAGTGGTGGCCGTCGAGCACCCAGCGGATGGCGACCTTCTCGCCGCCTTCCTCGCTCGGCACCGAGCAAATGTGCTGCGGGATGAACGCGCCGTCGGGCATAGTGGCCACCAGCCGCATGGTTTGCTGCATGACCGCTCCCACACCATACAGCTCACGCATGAGCGGCCCGTGCCACTGGCAGTTGCTGGCGTAGATTTCTGTGATTTTGCCGAACATGCGCTTGTTGTAGATGTGATGGAGCCAGCGCAGCACCTCGGCCTCGGTTTCGGTGTGCGCGATCGAAAGATCGGGTTCGGTTTCGGGCGGGTACTGACCGAGAAGGCGGCGATTCTCAGAGATCTCCACCACGGTCTCGCCGCTGCTGAACTTCTTCTGCGCGAGGGTCGCGGCGTAGGAATGCGGGTCGATGCCCAGTTGTAGCAACTGCGCCATGTTGTCGCGCGCAACCCACTCGCGGTAGATCTTGTTTTCGAGGATCATGCAGTCCACGATGGTGCGCGTGACGAAGCTGCGGCCGGTGGGCTTACCCCACATGCCATACTCGGTGTGCCGTCCGGTGCCGTGCGTCATGTGTGAGGTGTAGAAGCCGTCGACATCGTTGCCGCGCCAAACAATCGAGGTCGCCATGCCGCGGCGGTCGGGCAGTTCGGCGATGCGCTGGATGGTTTCGCGCACAATGGATTCGCGGTCGTACATGGTTCCCAGCACCCCGTAGAGGACGCAGTTGTGCGTGTAGTGCGTGTAGATGAGGCCCACTTCGCGCTCGTCCCAGATGCGGTGGGTGCAACGGACGATGTAGTCGACGATGTCGGTATAGATCGGGTCAAAGCCACGCATGCTTTGGACACGCGGGCGATCGGTTGGCACGAGCTCGGTGAAGTCGCGGCGCTCGACCTGCAGCACGGAGCCGTTGGCGGTGGAGCGAGCCCCTGCGCCGTTGGCCGCTGCTTCGGAGGTCGAAAGGTCTGGTTTCGCTGCGGCGCTGCGAACCGCATCGTTCTCCGCCGGGTCGATCGGACGTTGGTTCACGAGGTCTCCTGAAGTGCGTTCTGCGTATGCGTTGCGTGGATGCCTTTTGCGAAGTGAGGAAACTGGGCTACGGGCTTACGGCCGCGCAAGGCTGTGGAACCATGCTGCCACATGAGCGGCCACCGTGTCCGGCTTTTCCATCAGGGCGAAGTGCCCGGCGCCGGGCACTATCGCCAAAACGGCGTTGGGAAGCGCGGCGGCGAGGGCGTGTTGCACGTCGGGAGGGCAGCGGCGGTCTTCTTCACGGGCGAGTACAAAAGCCGGCATGGTGAGGGAGGGGAGCAAGGGGCGGGCGTCCGGCCTTGTGAGGGCAAGCTCGGTTTGCCGGTGCAGGGCTTCGAGGCCGAGCGACGCCGCCATCTGGTGTAGTTGCTCGCGCAGCGCGGTGTTGGATGGATGGGCCGCCGTGATGTACTGCGGCCACAGGTGCTGGTCCAGGTAGGTGCGGAGTCCGAGGTGGCTAGCTTGCGCGATCTGCGCCCGGCGGTCGGCCACCTGCGCCTCCGGCACAGGCAAAGCCGTGCTATCGAGCAGGGCGAGGCCACGCACCCGTTCCGGCGCCGCCGCCGCGATTGGCAAAGCGGCAATGCCGCCGAGGGAGAACCCGAGCAGGGCAAAGTGCTCCGGGGCGTGCCGCAGGATGCCCTCCACCAACTCCGCCATAGTGCTGTACCGGTCGGTCTTGAAGACATGGCTGTGGAGGCCGGGGATGTGGCTTTGGAGGCAGGCCAGCATGGGAGCAAAGACCCGCTCGTCGCAGAGCGTTCCTGGCAGGAGAACAAGAGGCAGGGTCGACGCCGGGTCTGACCGGGCAAGCGGCACGGCCTCGGCGGGCGTCGGCATGGTAAGAAACGTAGCACAAGCGTTGCCCGGTGGTCCGCTATGTTGGCTTAGAATGGGGGCACCTTGCGGGGCGTTTGCGCTTCGCCGCTGGAGAGGATTTATGCCTGAGAGCTTGCAATCCGGAACAACCCAACCTTGGACGCCCGAGGCGATGAACCGCCGACTTGTCCGCTACGCCGACCTGCTTGCCTGCCGGACCGCGTTTATCGATACCAAGACACCGGGATCCACAGAGAAAGAAAATTTCACCATCATTGGGCCGGGTGTTTCGGAGAGCGCGGACCAGCATGTGCATATCCGCGAAAAGCACGGCTTCAACATTGGTGGGGCGCGCCAGCCGTTTGGCTGCGTGAACTCGCAGCACAGCCACGACACGGCAGAGGTCTTTGTGGTGCACTCCGGGCAGTGGCGGCTGCACTTTGGGCCAAACAAGGAGGACGGCTCGCTGGACATCGGCCCGGGCGATGTGGCGTCCGTGCCGATCCACATGTTTCGCGGCTTCAGCAAGCTCGACCAAGGGAAGGGCTTCTTGTGGATGCCGTTGGGGCAGGACGATCCGGGCAAGGTCACGTGGGCGCCGGCAGTCTTTGAGGCCGCTGCGGATCACGGGCTCAAGCTGGCCAAGGGTGGGCGCTTGATCGATACCGCAAGCGGCAACTACGAGTTGAAAGATGTGGAACTGGAAACACCGCCGGACGAGGCAAGCCTCGAGCAGTTGAAGACACCGCCGCTCGAGACGCTGAGGCAGTGCCTCGTTCGCGCGAACGAGATGCAGGCCAACCCGGCGTCGCCCTTGGCCGGCGAGGGCGTGGAGGAGGCCGGGGTGATTGTGCCGCGGCCCACGCGAGACGGCTTTTCCGCGGGCCCCATCGCGGGCTGGTGGCCACACGACTTCAACCTGCGCCGCTTGACGCTGCAAACGGGAGCGTACCTCCCCATGCACGCGCGCCAGGAGGTCGAGGTGCTCTTTGTGCAGAGCGGCACGGTAGAGGTGAGCTGGCAGGATGGGGGCGAGCAGCACGCGCTGCTGATGGGCGCGGGCGATACGCTTTCCATGCCGGTGCAGGTTCAGCACGCTTTGCGCAACACGGCGTCTGTGCCGGCGGTGTTGTTTGTTGTACGCGGAACGGAAGACCCGGCGCCGCCGGTCTTTGCCTCACAACCGGCGCGAGAGTTGGTGACGGCTTAGGCGCGACTTGGTGAGGTGGTGTGCCTGTGGGGGAGAACGTGGGCTTTAGGCCATGGTGGGAGAGTCATGAGGAAGGTGGGTCTTGTAGCCATTTGCTGGAGCAACCGCGGCGCTTTGAGCAAACTGCAGGTCTCTCCACTACGCGACTGAAGTCGCTCCGGTCGAGATGGCAGGGTTTGGGTGGTTGAAGAAAAGCAGATCCCTCCGCTGCGCTACGGGATGACAACAAAAATAGTTAGGCTCCTAATTGCAGCAAGAAAGCTCCAAGGTTAGTTGCTTCCTCTTTCCTGTGGGGCTGAAGTTGGAATCATGCCTGTTTCTTTTGTGCAGGTTTATCGCGTAAGGGCTGCAAAGGTGGCGAGCTTGCGGTTGTAGCGGATGGCGGCTGCTTTTTGGTGACCCTCTAGACCCTCGCTGCCGCTTTGGCGGATTGCGGGTGGCGCTACGGTGTCGAGGGCGGAGTCGTCCAGCCATTGATGGGTTGCGATTTTGACGTAGGACCCGACCCACAAGCCGCCGGTGTAGCGCCCAGCATTCATCGTTGGCAGCGTATGATTGGTGCCTACGCATTTGTCCGAATAAACGACGCTGGCGTTTTCTCCGATAAACAGGGAGCCGTAGTTGCGCAGCTTTTGGGCAAAGGCATGCGGGTTCGCGGTATGCACCTGGAGGTGCTCGGCGGCTACATGGTCGGAGTAGCGAATCATGGCGGCCTCGTCGGCGCAGACCGTGATCTCGCCATAATTCCGCCAGCTTTCCGCGGCGATCTTTTCGGTGGCAAGCGTGCGCAGTTGCGCGAGCACGGCTTCCGCAGTGGCGGCGGCTAGGGCGGCGTCCGTGGTAATGAGACCGACGCGCGTGCGGACGTCGTGTTCGGCCTGGGCAAGGAGATCGGTGGCGATGAGTTCAGGGTCGCCCGTGCTGTCGGCCAGTACAAAGATTTCCGAGGGACCGGCGAGCTGGTCGATGCCGACCGGGCCGAAGACCTGCCGCTTGGCCTCGTTCACAAAGGCGTTGCCGGGCCCAACGATCTTGTTGGCCTGCGGTACCGTTTCCGTGCCGTAGGCCATGGCCGCAATGGCCTGCGCGCCGCCGATGCGGAAAATACGGTCGGCGCCGGACAGGTGGCAGCCCGCGATCATGGCCGGGTGCGCGTTGGGCGGCAGGCAGGCGATCACCTGATC
>CAXTTZ010000129.1:0-8552 GCA_964247325.1 uncultured Acidobacteriaceae bacterium
TCGGCGAAACCATGAAGGACGCTGCCGACTTAGCCGTCGCAGCAGCGAAGGGTTAGCTTGTTTTTCGTAGAAGAAATCGTTATTCGTTAAAAGAGTCGTTGTTCGAAACTTCGTCTAACTCGCTTTACGGCCTTTCGGAGCTGAATATGGGCAAAGCATTTCACGACCTCATGGTTTGGCAGCGAAGTATGGATTTGAGTATTTCTGTATATCGCTTAACCGAGACCTTTCCTCGCTCTGAAACATATGGACTGTCGTCCCAAATGCGACGAGCAGCCGTGTCCGTTCCGAGCAACATCGCGGAAGGCGCAGCACGTAGCACTAGAAAGGACTTCCGACATTTCGTCATTATGGCGCGCGGATCCTTGGCAGAGTTGCAAACGCAGCTAATCCTTGCAGGACGTTTAGGATACAGCGGTGAGAACCAAGTGCGCGATGCCTACCAGCAAGCAATAAGAATCGGCCAGATGCTCACGAAGCTCGCACAACGCCTCGCTCAAACACCCACCGCCAACCCCGAAACACAAAACTTCTAGAAATCATCCACTTCTCTACGAATAACGAATTCTTCTACGAATAACGGAGCCTTCTCCCTATGGCAGTACTCGTCGATAAATCCACCCGTCTCATCGTGCAGGGCATCACGGGCCGCGAGGGCACCTTTCACGCCAAGGGCTGCGCCGAGTACGGCACACAAGTCGTCGGCGGCGTGACCCCCGGCAAGGGCGGCACCACGCACGAGGGCTGGCCCGTCTTCAACACCGTCGACGAGGCTGTGCGCGCGACCGGCGCCAACGCTACCGTCATCTTCGTCCCGCCGCCCGCCGCCGCCGATGGCATCCTCGAGGCCGCCGACGCCGGCCTTCCGCTCATCGTTTGCATCACCGAAGGCATCCCCGTGCTCGACATGGTGAAGACTTGGAATGCCGTCAAGGGCACCCAGTCCACCCTGATTGGCCCCAACTGCCCCGGCGTTATCTCGCCCGGAAAGGCCAAAATCGGCATCATGCCCGGCCGCATCCACAAGGAAGGCTCGGTCGGCATTGTGTCCCGCTCCGGCACGCTCACCTACGAGGCCGTCTACCAGCTCACCACGCGCGGCATCGGCCAGTCGACCGCCATTGGCATTGGCGGCGACCCAATCGTCGGCACCACCCACATCGACGCCCTCAAGTTGCTCAACGACGACCCCGAGACCGAAGCCATCATCATGATCGGCGAGATCGGCGGCACTAACGAAGAAAAAGCCGCCGACTACATCAAGGCCCACGTGCGTAAGCCCGTCGTCGGTTTCATCGCCGGCCAAACCGCGCCGCCGGGCCGCCGCATGGGCCATGCTGGCGCCATCATCTCCGGCGGCGAAGGCACCGCAGAAAGCAAGATGGAGGCCATGGCCGCCGCCGGCATCCACGTCGTAAAATCACCCGCCGAGATCGGCGAAACCATGGCTAAGGTGCTCGGCAAACGCTGAGCTCCCGTGGGAGCCAAGCTCGCTAGCTAAGCTGGCAAGCTTCAATTGTTAGGCTCATGCAACCCGTGCTGCACAGAAGCGGTGACGAATCGATATGAGTTGAGCGGGGGCGCAGTAAGAGCGGATCAGAAACATATTTCTTAGCTAGGTGGAGTATGTGGGAAGATTGTCAGCTATGCCATATAAGATGGCATAGCTTGCCGGACAATGGAAATGGTCACACACTAACTCCTACGCTTGTGGTTCCTAACGACAGCCAATTTTCATAGCTAGAGGATCTAAACGATCCCTTAGAAGGAACCAGCGAGAGGCCTTTTCCTACTTACCAAGTCTTGCTTGTGATGCGCTCAGTTCTCGGTTGGCCTCTCGATATGGTCGATGACAATTACCTCCACTGGCCCTTTGGAGGGCACCAACTTCAGCCCTAGCTGCTCCTGAACTGCAGTGAAGAAGGTTGGTGTATCAGCCCGGCTCGCCTGGCCGGAACTTGGGTCAGGGGACTGCTGCGACGACCATTTTAGGGTGAAGTCGTACTTCCCCTTGAGACCAGTCTGGTCTACTATCGGGCGACCATTAATCTCCCGACCGGACATCAAGATTGGGAAGTGCACTAGCTGCTCCATGGTCACCGAGGCGGCCGTTAGTTCATCGTCTTCGCCTCTGTTGGTTGCGGCCAGCTCGTTGTCTTCATTAACTTTTGCTGGCGTCAGTTTTGATCCCCCTTTCGCAACCACAAGCGCAAACGTCTGCATCTGCCTCGTTTCGAAATGCACTTTCATTTTGAAACGTTCCGCTAGCAGCGACTGCTCCATAAGTTGGACCTGTTCCCATTGTTGTGCAGCCGTGTTCGTCCGCATAACGGCAAAAGCTGAAGGCTCAATCTTCGCTTGGACCTCATAGCGATTGTCTTCATTACTCGCCCAATCCGGGGAGCCGACGATCCGGCTTCCCTCTGAGCCGACCGGCAGGTTATACGCCGACGCAATCAATAATTCCGCCTGACCGACGAAGTGAACCCGGTCACTCGCCTGTCCACTGAGACCTTCAGGCGAAAGCTTCTCTACTCTCGCTGAGATGATTTCTTCTCCTGGCGGAGGCGCAGGCGGACGCTTCCAAAGCCTGATTGTAGCGACTTCAAAGGAAGGCAGCGGCCCTGTGGCATGAAGAATTTGAGCGTACATCGGTACGAAACGGGTCAATCCGAGAGCCAGCGGAGTAATCATAACAATTGCAGCGAACAAGCCCAAGGCGATCTTGTCAATGGCGCCGAGCCGTCTTACGCGAAGCGTCATCAAAGATTTCGATGCGCTGGTTAAAATCGGTTCGGCTCATACCAGAGATACAAGGGAGAGGCGCTTCTACGCAAAATCGGCAAGCCATAAGGAGACCGTGCGCGTAAACCTCTGCGTTGCCGAAGATACCAACGACAGCTTCGTCGCAGGCGCGTTCACGCTCCTTATTCATCTGTCGCTCTATCCACCAAACTGCCGGATGAAACCAAAAAACAATCTCCACGAACATGGGGACTAAGGCAATCAGATTGTCATGGCGGCGAACGTGCGAGAGTTCGTGGGCGAAGATGGTTTCGAGTTGCTGGTCGCTTAGACGGGGGGAGAGTCTTTCAGGCCAAAGTAGGATCGGACGGAAGACGCCAAAGACACCCGGTTCCATAAGACCCTGTGTCAGGCCGATTGGGATCGATTTCAACCGTAAAGCCGCTATTTCTACGGTGCTACGCAACTCTAGCTGCTGCATGATCTCAACTTCACGACCCTCCTTGACCTCGATGGCGCGGTGGTGAATCGAAGCGGCACGTAACCAACTCCTGGTCCAAACCACAAAGACAGCAAAGCTGCCACAGAGCCAGATAACGGCCATTAGAAAGGGTGCGTCGTCGCGGAATCGTTCACGGATTCGCTGGGGACCGTGCACCGAAGTACTGGCTGAGATAACGGAAGTGGAGAATGGCTGGCCAGCGACATTGACCGCCGTGACGACGGTGGATGCGGGTGGCTGCTGCGGTTTCGGAAATAAACCGCCGAGGGCAATCAGTGTAGAGAAGGGTAGGAAGAACTTGACAGATGCAGCCATCCAAAGTGCATGCGCACGCGAGCCTGTTTCCTCCGCAACAGCAATGTTAAGAACCAAATCGCAGTCACGAACACCGTTGTTTGCCAGAGATGGTTAGCAACGCCCGTCGCGCCCTCGCTAAGCCGCTGTCCCAGTGTGCTCATCTGTTCTGCCTTTCTTTAATCTCTCGGAGCGTCGTCTCCGCAAATTCAACATCTGCAAGGGTGAGTTTTCCTGTTCCGATCAGGTGTGCGATCACGGGGCGAGATTCACCACCGAATAAGGCCAATAATTCGTCTACAAGACGACGCTGCGCTACATTCCGCGAAACGGTTGCAGCAAATACGTGAAAATTGCCTACCTTGCGGATCCGGCGTACGGCGTTCTTCGCCTCCAGTCGATAGACCATTGTCTGGACAGTTGTATAGCCCGGGCGATGGTTCACAGGGAAAGCCTCCTGCATCTCCCGGATCGAGGCTTCGCCCTTAACCCACAAAGTTTCCATGATCCGCAATTCCTGCTTACTCAGCCTCACGCCTGCCATACTACGACCCTCGTCAGCGCTCCTACGACACGTGTCATAAGCAGTATCGCTCGGTTACGGCATTGTCAAAGGGGTTCACCATCGGGAAAACGGAAAGCAAGCACGCTGGACCGATACACCGCCTTCCTCGACCACGATCCCTCCTTCATCCCCGCCAGCGTACCTTTATGCAGTGAGCGGATCCAGGTAACAGACAGAGCAAAACATGTGCTTAACCAAACAGGACTCGCACATTTGCACCTGAGAATAGAAAGCTAAGGCCTGGGTTTCTTTGAAAAGTAACGACAAACGCGCTTGTGGGGATGGATTAGGCCATGCTGTTCATTACCTTCTTTTAGCGAAGTCACAGAATCCGGCCTAGTATCAAAAGCATAGAGTCTGCCATTCTAGGCCGAACCGGGTTCTCGGACGGCTCGCTCGCCTGGATGGCGAAGCTAGGGTTTGTGCGAATCACTAGACAAGGGCTAAAGCCCGCACCACAGACGCAAGATACAGCAACGTGGTCTACGCTATTCCAACCAGCTACGAACGCTCGTAGTGAAAATGCAGTTCCTGGCCACTTGCCACGGGCTTGCCGTCGCGCGTGGCGGGGTTGTAGGTCCATTGCCGCACGGTGGCAATCACGTTTTCGTCGATAGCTGGCCCTAGCCCGTGCAGCAACGTCAACTGGCTGATCTTGCCATGCTCATCGATAATTGCATCCAGCACCACGTCGCCGGCGCTGCCTGCGGTCATGGTCGCCAGACTCGGCTTTGGGTAAGGAAAGAACGTCGGCAGCGCAATGCGCAGGTCGCCCTCACCTAGCCCGCTCTCGGCGGAGGCGCCCGTTCCTGCATTCGCGAGGGCGGCGTCCTCCTTCGGCACAGCCTTCTCAGGCAGCTTGGGTGCAGGTGGAGGCTCTGACAGTGCGCGCACAACTCGTACCGGGGTCGTCGCGCCGACGTGCGGCGGTCCGCCCGGACTGTAGTACGTCAGCTGCACCGTTCCCAACGCTGTGCCTGGCAGCTTCGCTGTAACCAACTGGGGCGCATGCCGCAAAGATACTAGCAGCGTCAGCATTACCAACCCATGCAGCCCCGCAGAGGCCGCCAACGATCGTTTCGCTCTCACCCTGTCACCTCGCTGCCGCCCAGCATACGTTCCGCCTGCCCGCGCCTTACCGGCCCGCCTTGCGATAAAAGGCATACGCGGCCCCAAACAGGATTGCCAAGGCCAGGGCCAGGTAGGAGTGCTGGGCATGGTGCAGCAGCAGGTTCGCTACCGCGTCAATGCTCCAGGCTATGCAGCCAGCGAGCCAGATGATCGCCCCTCTACGCATGAAAGTTAGACGCCGTTCGCGCCCAAGGCGCACTATCCCGCTGGAGTCCTAACGCGGTCAGCTTAGTGGTTCCGCTTCACCTCCTCTTCTGGGTCCCCTCCCTGAGATCGAAGATCAGCGTTTCCACCCCGTCGTGCAGGTACGTCGCTGCCGGCGGCTCGCAGAACTCCGCGCGCATGTGCGCCGAATGGGGCCCGGCCTTGGCAGGCTCGTTAGCCTCAAAGCAGCCCGTAAACGGCTCATACGCCGTGCCGATATAGTAGCGCACCCCGAAGTGCGCCAGGGTCTCGCGCAATGGCGTCTGCCGCCGCACATAGTCCAGGTATGGCCGGTCCATCATCAGCCCCTCGGTCTGGATCACCGGGTCTGGGATCAGGTACGCCACCCGCCCCGCGCGGTCGCCCATCGCATAGGTGCCCGGGTGTGTGCGCGCAAACTGCTCGATCTCCAGCGTCGCCGCATAGATGTCGGTCTGCTGGCGCGTCCAGTGCATCAGCCCGACGCCCGCAAATACTGTAAGCACCAGAAACGCAGCCACCGGGGTGCTTTCGAGCACACGCCGAAACGGCGCAAAGAGGCAAAACGTCACAAAGCTGATGCACAGCGCCGTGCGAATCGGGTAGTAATACCAGCCCCACAGCGTCCAATCGCTCACGCAGCTCAGGATGAAGTAGTACAAAAACGGAAATACGATCACGGCAGGGAAGAGCACCGGCGCTATCGGCCCCAAGCGCGCCTCCAGCTGCGGTCGTACCCGTGGCAGCAGCAGCAGCGCCGTCAGCAGCACCACCGTGAACGAGCCTGCCAACGGATGAAAGAAGACTCGCCACGGCTCCAGCGAAGGCATGTGCCCAAACTTCAGTTCCTTCGCCATGCCGGAGACCGGCAAAAACGTCTGAAACAGCAGCCGGTTTGACACAAAATACATCACCACCGGCAACAGCCCCAGCGCCACACCAGCTAACAGATCCAAACGCACCAGCCGGCGCAGCGACGGCACCAGCACGATGCCCAAAAGCACCAAGCCGCCAAAGATCAGCGTATCGATCCGCGATAACACCATCGCTGACAATAGCAGCCCCAGCAAAAACGCATGCCCGAAGCCGCGCTGCAGCCACGGAACATCCAGCAGCAGGCAAAGTACGCCCAGCAGGATCGGCACCGTCAGGGTCACCTCCATGCCGTAAAAGAACAGCGTTACCGAGTACAGCGTCACCCATGCCGCAAAGGCAAACACCAGCAGCGGCCGCACCCCGGAGGTCCGCAGCAACCGCCGCACGAGTAGAAACGTCACCGCCGCAGAAGCAAAATTAGTCGCCGCCAGAAACCCCAAAATCGCTTTGGGGTTCTCCGTCATCAAGCTCAGTCCAACCAACACGTAAAACCACAGCGGCTGATACCCGTTGGTCGGCACCACACCGTTAAAGGTCGACCCACGGCCATGCACCACATTTTGCGCGACCTTTAAGTAATACAGCAGATCATCCTGCACAAAGATCAGCCACGAATCAGGCGAAAACAGCGGACGCGCCAACACCACGGCCACCCCAACGAAAAATAACGCCGTCAGCGCGGCCACCAGGCGCGGCTCCCAGCTGGGTATCCGAGCGAGCCCCTTAGCAGACTCCGCCGCCGTCCGCGGCACGGCCGCTTCGGGCGCGTTCTCAACAAAGTTCGGCCGCACACATCCTCCAGTCCTTAACAGTTCTGCGCTTAGTCCTTGGACGCACAAAGGACGCCACACCCACCTCCAGCACATTCGCCTCTGGGACGTAGCCGCTCGGCTCCATTAAACATCAAGAGTGTTCTCCTGCTACTTAACTTTGGTCTAAACCAAAGTGCGCCGGAACATAACCATCGGGCCGCAATTCCTGCACGCATCCGGCGCGCTTTCGACATCGTATCTAGTGCAGACCAGGCTCGAGCAAGCCGAGGCTCTACGTACGCTATCGAACCCACCCGTGTCCGGAGACCCATGCCGTCTAAAAAATCTCTCTTCACCGCCTTCCGGTGGATTCTGTACGCTTGCGCCATCCTGCAATTTGTCCGCTACTACGTCGTCAGCACGACGTTTTACCTCAGCATGCCGCGCTATCTTGCCGGTCAAGAGCGCCTGCCCTTCCAGGAACGCGTGCTGCCTATCCTGTTGATGTGGCCGATCAATCACTCGGCTTTCTTTATGCACCGCGTCGCGCACCCCCGCGGCGGCTTCGACGCCCCTTCCGCCTCCGATCCGCAGACCGTCGCGTTTTACCTGCTTTCGCTCGTCTCCTTTTCGGTCGCCTCGTACCTTGTCTGGCGTTTGTACCGCGTGCTCACCCGCAACGGCGCGCTCTCTTACCTCGTCTTCCCCGCGTTTATGGTCCTCACATTATGGACCTATGTCGTGCACATCGACGCCAATTTCTCCTACCCCTACGACCTTCCTTCGCTGGCCTTCTTTACTGCCGGCCTATTGGCGATTTACACGCGCCACTTCTGGCCCTTGGCCGCGATTTTGTTCCTGGGCACTGCCAACCGTGAAACTACGCTCTTCCTGATCGGCATTTACATCCTCGACGCCGCCTCGCGCGAGATCCCCGAAGCCGTCCTCGAGCGCAACGGCGGCCGCCTCGCCCTGGGCGAGCGTTTTTTGCTCCGCCAAGTTCCGTGGCCGCGTGCCCTTCTGCTTTTTGTCCTTTGGCTTGCCGTCAAACTGCCGCTTGCCTACCACTTCCGCCACAACGATAACTCCGAAAACTTCGTCCGCATCGCCACCAACCTCGGCCGGCTCAAACCCCGCCTATGGCCCACCCTACTCAACATCTGCGGCTACCTCTTGCCCATCGTCATCATCTTCCGGAGCCGCCTGCGTCCGCTGCGCTTTGCCAACTACCTATACATCCTACCGTTCTGGTTCGCGGTCATGTTTTACACCGGCGTCATCCTGGAAACGCGCATCTACGGTGAACTTTGCTCGTATACCGCCGTCGCTGTCGTGTTACTGCTCGAAGATCACGTGGATCGCCTCCCCCGCACGCCGCGCATCGCCGCCGAAGACCGCTTACCCGAATTGGTAGCCTGAACCAAGTACAAGCATCGCCCACGCATTCGATACACTGAACACGCTGCGTCTCTCACACGCACGCCCAGGAGAGTTTTGTGTCACA
>CAXTTZ010000130.1:0-8543 GCA_964247325.1 uncultured Acidobacteriaceae bacterium
GCCCACCCCGGCATCCCACCCGTGCCAGCGTGCGCTTGTGGCCTCCAGGCTCAGACCGCGGCTTCGAATCTGCCCAAGGTTCTGCCGTTGCAGCGTTTGCGCGATCGCCGTTTGCGCCAGCAGCACGGTGGAGACCGGCCGATTGACCTCCGTCCAAAAGTAACTCGCGCGCAACCGTCCCAGGTCGCCCCCACCGGCGCGCAGGTCGGCGAACTCACCCCCAAACTCAAAGCCCGTGGCCCGCTCGGCCAGCAATCGCGGGTTCGCCAAGGTTGTCTGCTGCCCCACCTGTCCGATCCGGTAGAGCTCATTCAACGTCGGCCCGCGGAACGCCCGAAATCCATTCGCGCTCAACGCAAAGCCATGCGGCAACGTACGCACTATGCCCAAATGCGGACTCGCCACCAGCTCGGCGACTTCCGGCTGCAGCACCACCGCGCTCGACCCCGCGGTGCTTTGCCGGCCGTCAAAGGTCCGAAAGCTGTCCACGCGCACGGAACCCGCGACCGACCACCGCCGCGGCTGCCAGATGCCCTCGGCATAGCCGCCCAGCGCGCGCTGGTGCGCACTGATCGCCGTCGCGGCCCCGACGACCCCTCGACTCACCGGGCTTTCCGCATCCGTTGCGCGAATATCCCGCAGATCCAGCCCAAGCGCAGCCGTTAGCGCCGGTACAAAGCTGCGCGAAGCCGTCAAGGAAAAGCCAAACTCATTCGTCGGTACTGTTTGCAGGCGCGTTAGCGTCTCCGTCTTGCGATTTGCGGCGATTGAGGAAAAGCTCTGCCGGTAGGCTTCCCGGTCGCCAAAGACCCGCAACGCCGCCCGGCTCGTGCCGCCCACGGCATCGCCGCCGCCCGCGTACCGCCACAGCCGCGTGCCGTTCGTTTGCAGCACCGTGCCATTGCCACGCTCTTCATTCAGCACGTTGCCGCGCAGAAAGGCCGAGCTGCCGTTCGCCCCCAGCGGCGCACGCACCTCCACGCGGCCGCTCTCCTCAGCCACGTTCGCGGGCACATCCACCGTACCGCGAAACGCCGGCGCTGTCGGCACATAGCCACCCGTGCGTACGCCGCTGCCCGCCAGCAACCCTTGCGCGCGCCCGAGCGCCGCTGTCACTAGCAGATCGCCCGCGCCCGAGTTTTCCGTCGCGCCCAGGGCATCGGCCGCCAACCGTAGGCGATGCTCCGAGTCCGGCACCACCGGATCGACCGCGATCACACCTCCAATGGCGCTTGATCCATACAGATCGGCCGCGCCGCCGCGCACCAACTGCACCTGCGCTACGGCCAGGGTAGGAATCTCATCCCAATGAATCCATCCCCCGAATGGATCATTCAGCGGCACCTCGTCACTTTCAACCAGCGTTCGGCTGGCCGCGGTCGACCCTAAGCCGCGCAGGCTCACGCCCTCGGTCGTCGGATTAGCCGTCCACGAGCTTGTACGCCGGTAGAGTTGAAAGCCCGCCACTTGGCGCAGCCGGTCATCGAGCGCCAGCGCCGGCGGGTCCAGCAGCTGCGCTTGCCCCAGCACGAGGACGCTGGTTGCCTCGTCCGCTACGCCTGCCAGCCCGCGATCCGCCGTCACCGTCACGGTTTGCTCGACCCCCGCAGGCGTCAGCGTGATCTGCGTCACCCCACCCGCAGCCGCCATCACCGCACTGCCATGCGCAAAGCCTGCCCGGTCTGCCCCGATCCGGCCGAGTTGCCCCCCGGGCAGCATCGCGCAACCATCCGCCCCGGTCACCACACCGTTTGCTGGCAAACCTTGGCCTTCTCGCCGCACGGTGGCCCCTGCCACGGCGCCGCCAGCTTGATCCACCACGCAAATCCGGTTTGGGCTTTGCGCCCCGAGCGACGGCCCAAGTGGCGACCCTGACCACAGCATCACCCCTGCAAGGCCCAAACTGCACGGAACAAAGGACAACTTCGTCATAAACCCAAACCAGCGCGCCTTTGCGGAAACGCTTTATGTGAATACCATGTAAATACGGGGTGTACGGCGCCCGCAACGATCCCTTGCGCAGGAGTCCGCATGAGCACCCCAGAATCTGCTGCCCGCTTTCTCGGCAGCCCGTCCACGCTTGCGCCCTTCCAACATAAGTCTAAAAGCAGCAAAAGCGGAACGGCAGCCCCTGGCGACGAGTTGCTGCAGGTGGTCATCGAAACCCCGCGCGGCAGCCGCAATAAATACAGCTTTGACGAGGACGACCGCATCTTCCGACTCAAGGCCGCCCTGCCCGCCGGCATGGCTTTCCCCTACGACTTCGGCTTTCTTCCCCAAACGCGCGGCGGCGACGGCGACCCGCTCGACGTGCTCGTGCTCATGGACGAGCCCGCCTTTCCCGGCGCCGTGCTGCTCGCTCGCCTGCTCGGCGTCATGCTGGTCGAGCAAACGCAGGACGGCAAAACCGAGCGCAACGACCGCTTTCTCGCCGTGGCTGAAACATCGCACCTGTACGGCAATCTTAAAACCATCGACGATCTGACCGAGCAGGCCCGCACGGAGATCGAACACTTCTTCAGCAACTACCACAAGCTGCAAGGCAAAGAGTCGCACGCGCTTGCCTGGCAAGGTGCGGCCGACGCGCGCAAGCTCATCGACGAGGGCATGGCCCAGGCCAAGGAGGGCTAATCCGTTGGACCTTCTGCTTCGCGCCCTCTTCGGTGGACTCGTCGTCAGCCTATTCGCTATCCTCGGCGACGTAATTAAGCCCAAAAGCCTCGGCGGCACCACTGCTGCAGCACCCGCCATCGCCCTAGCCAGCGTGGCGCTCACCTTTCGGCACAAGGGCGCGGCCTACGCCACCATCGAAACCCGCTCCATGGTCGCCGGTGCTGTTGCCTTTCTGGTCTACGCCGTGGTCGTCAGCCGGGTGGAGATGCGGCGCAAGCCCAAAGCCTCGCTGGCCTCGGCAGCGCTTTTGCCCGTGTGGGGCGCGGTCGCCGCCCTGCTTTGGGCCGTTTGGTTGCGGCGGTAACATGGCCCTTATCCGTTTTGACTTCAGCATGTTACGCCAAACTAAGCCTTCACAGTACCTGTCGCGCTTCCTATTTGGCGCCGTCGTCACCCTCTTTGCCGGACTGGTAAGCAAATGGGCCGGTCCCATCGTCGGTGGCTTGTTCTTGGCCTTTCCCGGCATTTTTCCTCCCGGCATCAGCCTTGTCGAGACCCAAGAAACCGAGCGCAAACGAAAAGAAGGCCTCCACGGCACCGAGCGCGCCCGGGCCCTCGCCGGCCTCCATGCCGCGGGCGCCTCCGAAGGCACGGTCGGCCTCATCGCCTTTGCCGCCATTCTTTGGTTCGCCCTGCCGCGCTACGGCCTGCTGCGCTCGCTGCTCGTGGCCACGCTTGCCTGGTTTCCCCTCGCCTTTGGCACGTGGTGGCTGCGCGAAAAGCTATAGATCGTCCCTACCCCGCGTGCGCCGCTTCGATCGCCGCGCCCACCCGCAGCATCGTCCCCTCGTCGAAGTGCCGGCCCAGTACCTGCACTCCAATCGGCAGCCCAGCCGCCGTTGTGCCTGCCGGCACGCTCATGCCGCAGATGCCCGCCAGCGACGCCGCAACCGAGTAGATGTCCTCTAAATACATTTGCAGCGGATCGTCTGTCTTTTCCCCCAGCTTGAAGGCCGGGTTCGGCGTCACCGGGCAGACGATCGCATCCACCTTCGTGAAGGCCTCCAGGAAGTCGCGCGTCAACAGCGTCCGCACCTGCTGCGCCTTGCGGTAGTAGGCGTCATAGTACCCTGCCGAAAGCACATACGTGCCCAGCAGGATGCGCCGTTTCACCTCCGCCCCGAAGCCCTCGTCGCGCGTGCGCCGGTACATGGCCGAAAGCGTCTTGGCCTCGGCGGCGCGCAGGCCAAACCGCACCCCGTCCATGCGCGAAAGGTTCGAACTGGCCTCGGCCGTGGCTAGAACGTAATAGGTGGGCACCGCATAACGCGTGTGCGGCAGCGTGATCGGCTCCACCATACACCCGGCCGCGCGCAGGCTGTCGAGCGAACGCTCCACCGCCGCCCGGATCTCCGGGTGCAGGCCCTCGCCCAGGTACTCCTTCGGTACGCCGATCCGCAGGCCCGCCACATCTTTAGTCAGCTCGGCGGTGTACGCGGGCACGGGCACATCCGCTGCCGTCGCATCCATTACATCAGCCCCTGCCAGCACCTCCAACAGCATTGCGGCATCCGCTACGGTGTGCGTCAGCGGACCCACCCGGTCCAGCGACGACGCAAACGCGATCAACCCATAGCGCGACACGCGCCCATAGCTCGGCAGCACGCCCACCACGCCGCAAAACGCCGCCGGCTGCCGAATCGAGCCGCCTGTGTCTGTGCCCAGCGAGGCCACGCACAGCCCTGCTGCCACTGCCGCGGCCGATCCACCCGACGATCCGCCCGGTACCCGATCGAGAGCGCGCGGATTGCGCACCGGTTTGTAAGCCGAGTTTTCGTTGGACGACCCCATTGCGAACTCGTCGCAGTTCAACTTGCCCAGCACCACGGCCCCAGCCGCCTCGAGCTTCGCCACTGCCGTCGCATCATACGGCGGATGCCAACCGGCCAAGATGCGCGACCCTGCCGTGGTCTCCACGCCTTCAGTCGCTAGCACGTCCTTCACTGCCACGGGCACACCGGCCAACGGGCCCAAAGGCTTGCCCGCACGTACGTCCGCGTCTACCCGCTCGGCCCGTGCCAGCGCCCGTTCGCGGCTCAGGGCAAGAAAGCTGCCGATCTCGCCATCAGCCGCCGCAATGCGCTCGAAGTGCTCCTCCGCCAAGGCCACGGCAGAGGTACGGCCCTCCGCCACCGCGGCGCGGGCGGCGGCAAGCGTGAGCATAGCGGGGCGAGCAGGGGAACCTTGCATCATCGGAAACGGCATCCTTTGGGACTGACCTTGGACTGGCGCTGAAGGCGAGTCGACCCTTTCATTGTAGGACCTTCGTTGAACCCTCCACGCCTTGCCTCATGGGTTCCAAGCTAAAGGCCACATCGAAGAGCCGGCGACGCTTCGGCATCCAAAGATCATGGCAAGAATCTTCATCACCGGCTCCTCCGACGGTCTGGGCCGCATGGCCGCTCAGTTGCTCGTCGAGCAGGGTCACGCGGTCGTCCTCCATGCCCGCAATGCGCAACGCGCCGCAGACGCGCGCGCCGCAGTGCCCGAGGCCGAGGCAGTCGTTCTGGGCGATCTCACCACGCTCGAAGCCATGCACAGCGTCGCCGACCAGGTAAACGCGCTGGGCAGCTTCGATGCAGTCATCCACAACGCCGCCATGGGCTACAAGGAAAAGCACAGGGTCGAAACCGCCGACGGCCTCGAAGCCGTGTTCGCTGTGAACTCGCTTGCGCCCTACGTCCTCACCGCCCTGATCCACAGGCCGAAACGGCTCGTCTACGTCAGCTCCGAGCTGCACCGGCAAGGCGACGCGACCCTCAGCGACCTCCTATGGACCAAGCGCGCCTGGAACGGCACCCAAGCCTACTCCGATACCAAGCTCCATAACGTTCTTTTAGCCTTTGCCGTCGCGCGGCGGTGGCCCGATGTGCTTTCCAACGCGCTCGAGCCCGGCTGGGTGCCGACCAAGATGGGCGGTCCACGCGCGACCGGCGACCTTCATGAGGGCTATCGTACCCAGGTCTGGCTCGCCGCAAGCAACGAGCCCGCGGCACAGGTCACTGGAGAGTACTTCTACCACCACCAACTGCGAAAACCGGCTGGGGCCACGCGCGACCTTGCCAAACAGGACACTCTGCTGGAGGCTTATGCGACGGCATCCGGGGTGCCCTTGCCGGCGTAGAGAGCGGTCACTTTAGGTGCTCCACCTGGAAGGAAGGGCACGGCTGAAGCCGTGCCCTTCCTGTTTGTGCAAAGACCACGGAAAATGTGCAGAGTATTGATCAAAGCTATATGTGGGTACCACCTAGCGCTCGATCACCTTGGGCACCTTAAAGAAGCGCCCATCCGTCTCCGGCGCCTCCCGCAGCACCGACGCCCGATCGACCGACGGTCGAACCGCATCCCCACGCAGGGTCTCCCCTCCGCTCGCCGGTTCGAGGCCGAGGGCCTCGGAGGCCTGCGCCATCGCGGGCACTACGGCGGTGTCCAGCTCATCCAACTGCGCGATATACCCCAGCATCGCGTCGAGGTCATGTGCCATGCGCGGCAGCTCCTCCGCGGTCAGCTCTAGGTTGGCAAGGTCGGCCACATGCCGTACCTCGTCCAGCGAAACACGCGCGGTTGCCGGGGCATCAGCGGTCATCAGGTCGTCTCCGGCCGGCGGCACCGGCTACCTCGAAGTGTAATCCGTTCAGCGGCACGCCTGCGATGCGCGCCAGCTCCCGCTGCAAGATCTCCCGCATGCCCAGCAGCGGCTGCAACCATTCGCGCTCAAAGACGCAAAGGTGCAATCTTCCGTCCTCATCCAGCCGCGCCACCTCGCAATGGCTCGCCAGCACCGAGCCGCATACCACCGGCAACGCCGCCGCCAGCCGGTCTTCCCCCGGCCAGGACCGCAGGCTGCGCGCCAGCGACTGCCGCAGCACCTCGCGCATGCCCTGCATCACATCACCTCTTCCAGCACGCGCTCGGCGTCCACTTCAGTCCGTCGCAGGGTGCTGGGCCTGCTCGCGTATCGGGCCGGCCATAGCGGTATCGTCAGTAGCTCCGCTGCCTGGGCCACCATGTTTACCGTAATTCGCTCCATGCAGTCCAAGGGGTTCCCGTCGAAGTTGAATCCAAGGTGCAGAAAACCGCAACCCGGCCCGGGCGCCTCGACGCCGATGGCGTGCGGCCCCACCGGTCCCCATCGGCCATTCCGGTTCGGGCCATTGATCGCCACCGTCCGCGCTCCGGCAATCGCCGCCAGATGCATGACGCCGGTGTTCACCGTAATCACGACCCGGCTTCGCAGAAGTAGGTGCGTAAGCGTGCGAAAACCATCGGGGCTGATAAACGCCGTCGCCCGCAAGCCGGCGGCTTGCATCTGCGCCACCAACGGAACGCTGCGACGCCGGTCGCCGGGTCCTCCGGTCACCAGAAACAAAGTGTCCGGCCGGGACAAACGGCAGGCCAGCTCGACCCATCGCGCCACCGGCCACTCACGCAGCGTGGACCGCTGCCCACTTGCCCATGGATGCAGCACCACCAGATCGGCCTCTCTCGCAAAGGGCAGCTCCTCTTTCTCGATCGTCGGCAGTACGACACCGGGGTCGTGCCCAATGCTCAGGGACGGCACGATGCCTGAAGCACGCAGCAAGGCCCGGAAATTCTCAATCTCATGGCGATCCTCGCGGTGGAGCGCGGTGCGATCGTACCCTCCGCTACGAGCCTGCCCCGGCGTTTCGAATCCAAGGGTGTAGCCCGCTCCAGCAAGCAAGGTGTAGAACGCGGTCAAGCGCTGCCAGCTCGTAAAATCGAACAGCACGTCGAAGCGCTGCGCCCGTAAGCGCCGGCAAGTTTGCAGCGGCTCGGTTAGCCGAACCAGAAGCTGCGCATCCGCACCCGGAATGATCTCCGCCGCGGCCAGGTTCTGCTTGGTGCAGATGTGGGTCAGGTGCGCCGCTGGAAAGGCCGCACGCAGGTCTTGCAGGACGCACGAAAACAAAAGCGTGTCGCCCAAAGCCGGCGAGCAGATCGCCCCAATGCGCTGCGGAACGTGCCGCGGTGCTGGCCGCGGGCGGCGCAGCATCGTCAACCCGTACAGCACCGGGATGCCGATCCAATGATCGAGCCATCGATTCAGGAGGCTGCCGCGCTTCATACCTACAGTATGGCGCAGGTTGGAACCGGCGCGATCCCACAAAGGTGGGATCTTTTCTCCAACATGGTTTTCCTTTTAATACGCCCCGTCCTGGTTCACCACAGAGGACAACGTCCGGCACAGGATTTTGAAGTCTCCCGTGAGCGACCAATTTTGCGCATACCGTCGATCCAACTGCACCCGCTCTGGGTAGGTCGTCTGGCTGCGCCCAGACACCTGCCAAAGCCCTGTAATGCCAGGCTTTACTCGGCAATAATCTGCAAAAAACTCGCCGTAACGCTCCACCTCGGCCGCCACAATCGGACGCGGGCCCACCAGGCTCATGCTTCCTGTGACTACATTCCATAGTTGCGGCAGTTCGTCGAGGCTCGTGCGCCGCAAGAAGTTGCCGACCCGCGTCACGCGCGGATCATGCTTGAGTTTGTGCGCCTTGCGCCACTCCGCACGCGCCTCTGGATTGGCCGCCAAGTACTCTTCCAGCACCTCTGCGGAGTTCACACACATGGTGCGAAACTTCCACATCGAAAAGAATCGTCCATGGCTGCGGATACGTCGGTGCGAGAAGAAGATCGGCCCAGGCGACGAGATGCGCACCGCCAACGCCACCGCCACGATCAGAAACAGAAGCAGGGGCAGGATCAGCAGAAGGACCGTCAAATCGATGCCGCGCTTCACCACACGATACCGAAATAGCCGTTGCGGGTTGGGCGGAGCACTTACCGGCGCCGTGGCTCGCGGGCTCACGGCAGTTGCACTTAGGAAGTACAGGCGTTGCGGAGTTGCC
>CAXTTZ010000131.1:0-8520 GCA_964247325.1 uncultured Acidobacteriaceae bacterium
CCGGTGCCGATGCGCGGATCGACCCAGCGCAGCGGATCGTTGGCCGCTTCGCCTTCCGGCGCGGCAAACATCGGTAAGGGGAGAGCGGCGGTGGCGCACACGGCGCTGGCGGACTGAAGAAAGCTGCGGCGAGAGATCACGTTCGGAGGGCTCCGGGAGAGCAAGTTGAGGATGATTGAGAGACTACTGGTGGAAACGTTGCCAGATTCTATGTTCCAGTGTCCACGAGCGGCCCTAGAATGGGCAAGCGGGAGTGAAAAGGGGATGCGCGATTTGATGAATGGTTCTGCCATGAGCACGAGCAAGGGTTTCAGCTTGGATGCGACCCGGAGGCAATTTCTCCAATCCACCGGAGCCATGGCGGCCCTGAACCTGCTGCCGCGGACCGCAGCAGCGGCGCAAGCGGCCTCGCCTACGCCCTCGCCGGTAGCCAGCGGGCACCGCCCCGTGCCGGCCGACCGCCGGTTCACCTCGGCGGCGGTCGAGCAGTTCCTCACCGACACGCGCCCGCGTATCGCCGACCCCGAGCTCGCAACGCTCTTTGGCAACTGTTTCCCCAATACGCTCGACACCACAGTCGAGTTCGGCAGCTTCGAGGGCAAGCCCGACACGGCCGTTATCACGGGCGATATCGCGGCCATGTGGCTGCGCGACTCCTCGGCCCAGGTGTGGCCGTACCTTCCGCTCGCGGCCAAGGACGATCACCTGCGCGCGATGCTCGAGGGCGTCATTCGCCGCCAAGCGCGCTGCCTGCTCATTGATCCCTACGCGAACGCCTTTATGGCCAACCTCGACGCGCCGCCGCTCGAGGGCGCGCGCCGCGACCACACCACGCTGAAGCAGGGCGTGGGCGAGCGCAAATACGAGCTCGACTCGATCTGCTACCCCGTCCGCCTCGCCTACGGCTATTGGAAGGCGACAGGCAACACCGCGCCCTTCGACGCCCGCTGGCATGAGGCCATGAAGGTCGTCGTCGCCACCATGCGCGTGCAACAGCGCAAAGACGGCCCCGGCCCGTACCACTTCCAGCGCACCACAACCGTGCCCACCGAAACGCTCGGCTCGGACGGCACAGGGTACCCGGTCAGCCCGGTCGGGCTGATCGCCTCGGGCTTCCGGCCCTCAGACGACGCGTGCACCTTTCCGTTCCTGGTGCCGTCGAACCTGTTCGCGGTCGCCTCGCTGCGGCAGCTCGCCGAGATGGCCAACACCGTCACGCAGGACCCGGCGCTGGCCCAAGACGCCACCGCGCTCGCCACCGAGGTCGACGCCACGCTGCGGCAACACGCGGTCGCGACCACGCCCGGGGGCACCATCTGGGCCTACGAGGTCGACGGCTTCGGCAGCCAACTGCTCATGGACGACGCCAACGTGCCCGGCCTGCTCGGCCTGCCCTATCTCCGCAGCTCGCCCGACCCGGCGCTCTACGCCCGCACGCGCGCCTTTGTGTGGAGCGAACGCAACCCATGGTTCTTCCGCGGCACCGCAGGCGAGGGTATCGGCGGCCCGCATGTGGGCAAAAATATGGTCTGGCCGATGTCGCAAACTGTATACGCGCTCACAAGCACGTCGGATACAGAGATTCGGCACGCGCTGACCATGCTGAAACACTCCACCGCCGGCATGGGCTTTATGCACGAAAGCTACTTCAAAGACGACCCGAAAAACTTTACAAGGGCCTGGTTTGCTTGGGCGAATACTTTGTTTGGGGAGTTGATTGCTAGGTTGGCGGCGACGAAGCCGGAGCTACTGCGGGCGTAAGTGGTTCCTCATCGTCTTCCCGTGATCAAACTTGTGGGCCACCCGATTGTTCCGCAGGAACAAGACGTAGGCGGCGTCTACCGCCTCATCTGCCGCGCTCGCCACAGCGCGCCTTCGATCGGGTCCACCACGCCTTCTAGTGCCTCTGCGGCGGGGTAGTCTCGCTGCACGGCAGCCACCAGCGCTTCGCGCACCGGCGCGACCTTCTCCAGGATGCTGCCCGCCAGCGCGAGCCGCGGCACAAACGCCGGGTCGCCGCAGCGGAGGCGGAGCCGCTGGATCAACAGGTGCACGAGCAATGCCAGGTCCTCGCCCTCTTGCCGCAGCACGCCCTGGGCGATCGCGTCCCCGGCTTCGGCGCAGCGCAGCACAAGGTGCGTAAGCCTCGAAAAATCCGGGCTGGGAATCTTGTTGGCATGTTCGATGAGCGCCTCAACGGACCTTAGCTGCCAAAACTCCAGCACAGCGGGAAGCAGCGTAGTCGACCGGTCCTGGTCCAGACCAAAAAAGATGCCGCGTAGCGCCTGGTGGCCGATGCGGTGGCCCGACCCCTGGTCCGCGAGCGCCGGCCCCCACCCGCCGGCGGTGCTCAAAAAGCCGTTCGGCGCGCGGCCGGCGACGTTGGACCCTGTGCCCGCCAGCGCAAGCACGCCGGGGCCGCCGGGAAAAGCAGCATCCAGCGCAATCTCCACGTCACCCAGCAGCAGCAGCCCGCCGCCCACCCGCGCCGCAAGCGCCTCGTGCAGCCAATCGGCCACCAGCGGCACCGTCTCTCCTGCGGTGCCGATGCAGGTGTAAGCGATCTGGTCCATGGGCACGCCGCTCAGCGCCGCAAGCTCCCCGAGCGCCGCTTCGAGGTTTTGCCGCGCACTTTCGGCGTCGGTGCGCATGCGCTTGATGGTGCCCGAGCGCACGCGTGCCAAGGCGCGGGTCTCGTCCGCGAGCACGTAATCGGCCTTGGTGCCGCCGGAGTCGATCGCCAAAAAATATGCCATACCTGTCGTTCTTGCTTTCTCGGCTGTCCCCTGCAGGGCAGCGCTTTGGTCTTTGCCTACACTATCGCAAGCTTCCAACGCGGAGCACGCCCTTACAATCAGCATGCGTAGATTGCTAGGGGAAACAGCGCTTCCCCGCGTTGAAAGGGAGACGGTTGAGTAGATCGGGCGACGAGGTCGTATTTGAACTGTGCGCGGAAACACTGGACGCTTGCCTAGCAGCGGGGCCGGGCGGGGCCGACCGCATCGAGCTCTGCCGTAAGCTCGAAGTCGGCGGTCTGACACCGGAGATTTCCGTAATGCAAGCGGCCGTCCGGCAAAGCGGCGTGCCGGTGCATGTGCTCGTGCGGCCCACGGCCGAGCACTTCGGAGGCGCGCCGGAGGTGATGGCCGCAGCGAAGACGGCCATTACCGAAGCCAAGCGCGCCGGAGCGGCCGGCGTCGTGCTGGGGCTGCTCACGGCTGCAGGCACGGTGGACGTGGAGCGCACACGCGCTCTGGTGGAGCTGGCCGCGCCGCTGCGGGTGACCTTTCACCGCGCCTTTGACGAACTGGCCGGGTCGGCGGGACGCCAACAGGGGCTGGAAGACGTGATCGCCACAGGCTGCGTGCGGCTTCTGACCTCGGGGGGCGCGCCCGACGTGCTCCGCGGCGCGCCGGAGCTGGCGCGGCTGCGCCGGCAAGCGAAGGGACGCATCATCATCGCGGCGGGGGGTGGATTGCGGCTGGAAAATGCGGCGCGGGTGGGCGAGATCTCCGGACTGCGCGACTTTCATGGCTCTCTCAGCGAGGCTACGGGTGAGGCCGGCACGCTTTCTCTCACGGAGCGCATCCAGGAGATCAAGCGCAGGCTGGCCGTACAGCACGCGGCCGTAGCCGGTGGAGGATCTCGCGCATGAGGGAGACCCTTTTCGCACAGGGGCTGCACACCGGGCAGCGCACGATCGCATTTCCGGTTATGGAGGTCGAGGACGGCCGCATCGTGAGCCTCGAAGCGGGGCCGCCCAATAACGAGCGCCAGATCTGGACCGCGCCGTTTTTCGACATCCACGTCCACGGCGCGATGGGCCACGACTTCATGACCGCGAGCCTGCCGGAGATGGACGCGGTGGGCCGCTTTTTGGCAAGCCGCGGCGTGGCGCATTACCTCGCCACCACGGTCACCACCGGCGTGGACGCAACGTTGGCGGCGCTCGGCCGGCTCGCTCAGCGGCTTCGGAAGGCGGAGCCAGCGGGCTTCAGCCCTGAGGGTGAGGCCGCAGCCATGGTGGGCATTCACCTGGAGGGGCCTTTTTTGTGCCCGGCCAAGCGCGGCGTGCATCCGATCCACCACCTGCTCGCCCCGAGTATCGAGGTGTATGAGCGGTTTCAACAGGCCGCTGAAGGGCACATTCGGCTTGTGACGCTGGCGCCCGAGATGCCCGGCGGCCTCGCGCTCATCGAACATCTGGCGGCCAAAGGCGTGCGCGTCAGCCTGGGGCACAGCAACGCCACCTTCGCGGAGGCCGAGGCCGCCCTCGCCGCCGGCGCGCGCAGCGCCCCGCACACCTATAACGCCATGCGTGGGCTCGACCATCGCGAGCCGGGGCTGCTAGGTGCGGTGCTCGACAGCCCCGCGCTGTACGCCGAGCTGATCTGCGACGGCGTGCACGTGCACCCCGCCGCTGTGCGGCTTTGGCTGCACGCCAAAGGCGCCCAGCGCGGCATCCTGGTCACCGATGGCATGGCCGCCACGGGCATGCCCGAGGGCACCTATCGGCTCGGCGACCTCGAGGTCGAGGTGCGCGGTGGCGTGTGCCTGTCCGGCGGAGCGCTCGCGGGTAGCGTGCTGACGATGGATCGCGCGGTAGCCAACTTGCAGGCTTTCACCGGTACCTTTCTTGAAACGGCAGTGCGGCTGGCCTCGCACAACCCGGCGGAGATGCTCGGCTTGGAAACATTGCAGAGCTTCGCCCCGGGTGCGCCGGCAAGCTTCAACGTCTACGGGCAGGACGGACAGCGGCTGGGCAGCTACCTCCAAGGACGTTGGTTGCCCGCGTAAATCCCACACCTCTCTAGGCGGAATGACAAGCAAGAAGCACAAAGGTATCCAAAGCAGCGCAAACCGAGCCGCGGTGCCTAGAATCCTAAAGCACAGCCGCAGGCGCCAACACCGGCTCCAACCGCCGGTTCGGACGATGGCCATGCAGCGCAAAAAACAGCACATACAGGTAGCAGGCCAGCACAATCGCAAAGCTCGGCTGGTAACCAAAATGATCCGCCAAAAGACCCTGGATCTCCGGCACGACCGCACCGCCGACCACCATCATCACCAGGATGCCCGAGGCTTGGCTGGTTAACCGACCCAATCCTTCGAGCGACATGGGAAAGATGCACGGCCACATGATCGAGTTGAACAGGCCACACGAAACGATGGCCCACAGCGCCACCGGGCCGTGCGCCACGATGGCGGTCGTAACAAAGAGCACGGCCAACACAGAAACCACTGTGAGCGCGCGCGCTTGGCCGACGCGCCTCAGCACAAAAAACCCGATCAAGCGCGCCACCATCGCGCCGCCCCAATACAGCGACAGGTAGTGCGCGGCGCGCGCATGCGGCATCGAGCCCATCGAGGGCTGGCCGAGGTAGTTAATCAGCAGGCTGCCGATTGCCACCTCAGCGCCGACATAAGCAAAGATGCCCACCGCGCCGAAGCGCAGATGGCGAAATCCCCAGGCACTCTCGCTCGTGCCGCCGGTCGCGGGCAGCTTTTCGGGCAAAATCGTGGGCAGATGCATGACGCGGGTCACAACGGCGAGCAAAAACGCCAGCCCCGCCAGCACCACATACGGCGCACGCACCGAGTGGGCCAGTTCGGCAGCGGTAGCCCCGGCAGCGATAAAGATGAACGCGGCCCCGACCCGCGGCGCGAGCGTGCCGGCGAACGAGTTAAAAAACCCAACCAAGTTCAGCCGCGACGCAGCGGTCTCCGGCGTCCCCAGCGCGCCCACATAGGGGTTGATTGCCACCTGCAAAAGCGCCAGACCGCAGCCAACAACAAAGAGCGCCAGCAAAAAAAGCGGGTAGGTGATCAAGATCGACGCCGGTAAAAAGAGCAGAAGCCCGAGCCCCATCGTGCTCAGCGCGGCCACAATGCCCGACTTATACCCAATACGGCCGACGATCCAACCGGACGGCAACGACAGCAGAAAGTACGCGCCGAAAAAGGCAAACTGCACCAGCAGCGCCCGCACATTGGACAGGTGAAACAGGTCCTTGAAATGCGGTACCAGCACATCGTTCATCGCCGTGATGAACCCGATGCCGAAGTACAACGAAACCATCAGGATTAACGGGACGGTGTAGCTTTTTTCCCGTGCGGCCGCCACGGGCGCCGCGCCTTCCACCCTTGCAATCGCCACCCTACCCCCAACAACGGCGCCACGCGTGAGCTAGAGCTCGGGGGCATGGAACCGGGTACGAGCAGCTTATCGCAGAGCCGCGGCCCCTGGACGGAAAATATAGAACGGAAAAATCTAAGACGGAAAATCGAAACGAAAAAGCTAAACCGAAGCGTGACGCTCGCCTTCGAGCTGCTCCGGCGAAGGCGCCACGGTCTGCGAGCCGTCCTGATTGTGCATGCGCCGCCACAGGATGCGCAGAATAGCCACTACCGGCACCGAGATGAGCGCGCCCACCACGCCTGCAATCTCGCCACCCGCAAGCACCGCGAAGATTTGCGTGAGCGGGTTAATCTCAAGCGATTTGCCCATGATGCGCGGCGCATTCACATAATCCTGCAATAAACGCCACACACCGAGAAACAGCACCAGCCAAAGCACATGGGGGTAGCCGGCCAGCACGGAGATGACAAGGACCGAAACCGCAGCCACCGCCGGCCCAACTACCGGTACGAACTCCAGAAAGCCCGCAATCGGCCCCAAGATCAGGGCATACGGCACGTGCAGAAGGGTCAGTACGAGGCAATACGCAGCCGTGGTAAGCGCGGCCAAGATGATCTGCGAGCGAATATAGCTGCCCAGCATGATGTTGACGTCGTAAAGCAGGCCGCGGATGATGTTGCGCTCGCCCGTGGAACGGCCAAAGGTGACCGTCTCCGAAGCGATCGTTTCGCCATCGTTTAGAAAGAACAAGGTGAGGATGGGAATCAAGATCAGCCACCAGATGTGCTGGATAGGCGATGCGATCTTGGAGGCCGCGGCTGCACCATATTTGCTGAGGTCGCCACGGTGCGAGACGACAAAGCTCTGCACCTGGGCGATCCGTGCCGGCGCCCAATGGTGAGCTTGGCCGAAGTCGACAACCACTTGTCCGGATCCGAGTTTATTCAGCAGCGAGGGAAGCGTTTGTGCAAGGGATTTGCTTTCATCCGCGAGGCGCGGGCCCACCACAAATCCTAAACCGATCAGTAGACCAACCAAAACGAGGTACACAACCAGGATCGCCTTGCCCCGGCCGCGCAGCGGGCCCTGCAATCGACCAACCAACGGTGCTAGAAAATACGCAAATAGGATGGAAAACAGGAACAACGTGAGTGTTTCGCGCGCTGCACGCAAGAACATGAGCACGATGGCAATAATCAGCGCGGTAAAGATAATGCGCGCTGTGCGGGCGTCCCACAGCTGGTTCAGGAAGTTCGGCTGCGGGGTCGGCTCAGGGGGCGTTCCGGTCCGAACGAACTTGGAAGAAGAATTCATCATGGGTATGCCGCTGTTGGATGCGGATTCCACGGCGTGCGTGCGCAATCGTTCATCAAATCCGGGCAAAATCGATCTGGGGTGCAGGGCTGCTCGCGTGTGCCCATGATCGTATGCTTATGATCGTGTGCCTATGATAGGGTGGCTGCGTTAGCGCAGAGAAATGCTGTGCCCAAAGGTCCCGGGCAGGCGCGAGGGAGCGAGATGGATCGTAGAAGTTTTTTAAAAACCGGATCGGCGGCGGCGCTGGCAGCCAGCACTTGGCCGCGCACGGGCGAAGCGCAAAGCGAAGGCGCCGGCAGAGCCCGGCAGGTCTTGCCCATCAACCGCGGCTGGCGCTTTCGCCCCAGCACGTCGCCGGATGCGCTCGCGCCGGGCTTCGACGACAACTCCTGGGATCGCGTGGTCGTACCCCACACCGTGAAGCGCGAGCCATGGCACGGTTTCGATGAGGCGAGCTACGAGATGGTCTCGCTCTATCGCCGGCCGCTGCGGATTCCGGCCTCGGCCGCGGGCAAACGCGTCTTTGTCGATTTCGAAGGCGTAATGACCGCCTCGACTGTGTACCTGGACGGCGTGCGGCTGGGTGAGTACCGCGGCGGTTATACGCCGTTTTCGTTCGAACTCACCGAACACATGCGGCCCGGGGCCACCCATCTGCTCGCCGTCGAGGTGGACTCGCATGAGCGCGCTGACATCCCGCCTTTCGGCGGCGATGTCGACTATCTGACCTTTAGCGGCATCTACCGCGAGGTGTCGCTGCGCGTGGTGCCACCCGTGTTTTTGCGCAACCTCTACGCCCGGCCTGTGGACGTCATGAGCCCGAACCAGCGCGTGGAGGTCCAGTGCTTCCTTGATCGCGCGCCCAACGCACCTGCCGAAGGGCTCGCCCTACATGCGGAGCTGCGCCGCGCCGGAAGCAATGAGGTGCTCGCGCGGGCAAGCCAAACCGTGTCGGCTGCACCCGCCCCGACCCCGCACCATGCTGCCGATGCCGACCAGGCGCTCGGCGCGCTGCCGCCCACCACGCCCGCGCCGGATGCGTACACGGTGACGCTGAATATGCT
>CAXTTZ010000132.1:0-8516 GCA_964247325.1 uncultured Acidobacteriaceae bacterium
GGGGAGACCTTTCAGGTGCCGCTATACACGGCACGGCGTTCGACCCTGTTTGGGCCGGTGACGCTGTTGCGATCGAATGTGAACGCGACCTACCACAGCGGCACGGGGGAGGCGCGCGTGCGGCTGGCCGGAGGGTTTGCCGTGCGGGCGGAGTACACCTATGGCCGGGCGATCGACTATGGACCGCAGCTTTCGCCGACGCCGCGGCAAGATGGGCAGTTCGATCCGTTTGTGGACGGCTATGACAAGGGGCTCTCGAGCCTGCAATTTCCGCACCGGATCGCCGGGGATCTGCTGTACCGGACCGAGGTGCGGGCGGGCCCGCGCGAGATTCGTGCCCTGCTTTCGGGCTGGGGCATGGCGGCGCTTGGAACGGCCGGAAGCGGAGCGCCCTATAGCTACGCAATCTTTGGAGGAACGCGGCTTTCGGGCGGGCATGAATCGATCAATGGCTCAGGCGGGGCGGTGTATCTGCCGACGGTGGGGCGTAACACGTTGCGCCTGCCGCGGCGCGGTAAGCTCGATCTGCGTGTCAGCCGGGAGGTGCCGCTTGGCGGCCGATGGCGGCTGAATTTGCGGGCCGATGCGTTCAATGTGATGAACACACGCAACCTGGCGAGGGTAGAAACGCGGGCGTTTCTTGTCGGAACGCCAGCAGGGGCAGGTGCGCCGATCCCGCTCCTCTTTCAGGATGCGAGGGCCATTGCAGCGGAAGGATTGGGTCGGCAGCCTTTTGGAACGCCGTTGTCGTCGACCACGGGGCTGAGCCGGGAGCGGCAGGTAGAAGTGGGAGCCCGGGTGAGCTTCTGAGAGCACACCTCTGGACGGGACGACGGGATGCAACAGCGAAAGCTCCGGGTGCTGCATCCAATGAGGAAAGAACTTCCGTGTTTGCGATACGGTTTTTAGGAACAAGGTACGCACGATGAATCTGCTGGCCGTTGTTGGACAACATGGGTACGCGGTCACAGCGGGTATCTTGTTTTTTGCGGCGTCGGGATTGCCGTTGCCGATCTCGGTGGTGCTGCTGGCGGCGGGCGCAGCGGCGCACGGGGGTGGGTTGCATCTTGGGGTTCTGGTGGTGTGCGGGATATGCGCCTCGCTGATCGGCGACACGCTGATGTATGCGGGCGGGCGGTTTACAGGATGGTGGCTGTTGGCAGGTATCTGCCGCATCAGCATGAACCCTGAGGCGTGCATCTTTGGGTCGGCTAATTCGTTTTACCGCCGCGGGTCGCGCACGCTGTTGTTCGCGAAGTTTGTGCCGGGGCTGTCGACGGTAGCGGCGCCGCTGTCGGGAAGCCTGCAGATGCCGATCGCACGATTCTTGTCGCTGGATGCGGTGGGGGTTTCGGCTTATGTGCTGGCCTGGACGTTGGCTGGGTTCAGCTTTGCACCGTTTTTGCGCGTAATCATCGCCTGGGTGGAGCGGGTAGGGCACATCACGGTGTGGACGCTGGGCGTGGCGGTGGCGCTGTACATTGGGTGGCTGGTGATGAGTTACCTGCGGGACACGCATTTTTCGGATGTGCAACGGGTAGCCGCCAGCGAGTTGCACGAGGCACTGCAGCACCGCACCGAAGACCGCGTGGTGGTAATCGCGGATGTGCGGTCGCATGGCTATTACGACCCCGGTATGCAGCGCATTAAGAACTCGATTCGGGTAGAGCCGAACCGGCTGCGGGAAGAACTTGTGGCGCTGCGGGAGTTTATGGCGCCGGAGTGCGACATTTACCTGTACTGCTCGTGCGCGCGTGATGCAACCAGTGTGCGCGTGGCCAAGGCGCTGGAAAAGGAAGATTGCAAGACCAAGGTGATCGCGGGGGGCTTAAAGGCGTGGATCAAGGCTGGGGGGCCGTTGGAACCTGTGCCGGAGGGCGATTTGGAGCACCTGCCGCGGTTTCAGTAGGCTTGCAGCTCGGCTGTGCCTTCGCAGTCCGCGGGCTGCCATGTGGTGCTGACTCGAACGGCAGGGCTGAAGAAGCAGACGGCGGTGCGCTTATCGAGATCGCAAGTCAGGCAAAAATTGGAAGGGACACAGAGAAAGGGTTTTGCGGGCGAAGCTCGTTTCTTGACGGGCAGCAGTTCAAAGCGCATGCCTTAAGTATCGGCAGATTTTGGGATGGCACTATGGCACTTTGGAGGGATAGCCAGCCCTCACAAGGTAAGGCACGATGAAGGGGTTAATTGCGGCTGGCAGCGGTGCGGGCCAAGGCAGAGAGCAGGCGGGTGGCGGGCAGGCCGTCGGCGTAGGTTTTGAGGACGAGGCTGCGGAGCACAGGGGTGCGCATGACTTTGAAGCCGCGCTCGGGTTCGCGGTAAAACGAACGAGCAGCGCGATGGGAGAAGGTTAGTGTCTCCTGCAGGGGCTTGAGCGCGAGGGCGTAGGCCTCGGCGAGCGCGGGGCTGTGCGACTGGGAGGCGAGAATGGCGGATGCAGCGGCTTGGCCGCTAACAATGGCCGAGTGGATGCCCTCACCGGTGAGCGGGTCGATGAGGCCCGCGGCGTCGCCGGTGAGCAGCACGCGGCCCTCGGGCTTGTACGCGTGGCCGCCCAAGCCGAGGTATTGGCCGGTGATGTGTGCGCCCGGGAGCTGAAGAAGGTCGAGGCCGAGCTTGGTTTGGCTGTACTGGGCGAGCAGGGAGCGGGTGACGGCCTCGTAGAGCATCGTGTCGCGTTCCGCAGGCGGTTCGCTGCCTTTGGGCTGGGTGCCTTGGGGAACGAAACCGCCAACGCCGATGTTGATGTGGTCGCCTTTGGGGAAGAGCCAGCCGTAGCCGCCGGAGATGGGCGAAAAGTCGAAGACGAGGTCGAGCGGAGCGTCGCCGGCGGGCAGGACCGAGGGAAGCACGGCGTAGGGGACGGTGGCTTCGAGCGCGAAGCCGCGGGCGTACCAGGCGGGCTCGGGGGGAAGGGTTTGGGCGCTGGTTGCGAGCGCTTGCGACTCGGTGCTGGGAGTTTCTGCAGATCTGGTGGATCGTTGCTGGGCTAAACCGGCGGCGAGGCGGCGGGTTTGGCCATTGGCGCCGTCGGCGCCGAGAAGAACGGGGGCGTGCAGCGTTTGGGTCTGGCCATTGGCGAGCTGAATATCGGCCTCAACGTGGCCGGCGAACTCGCGAAGCGCCAGGAGGCCTTCGATCTTAAGGAACTCGGCACCGGCAGCTAGGGTTTGCTGCAGGCAGAAGTCATCAAAGCGCTCACGGACGGCCATAGCGCAGAAGGGTTCATGGAGGCAAAGGCGCACCTCGTGATCTTTGGCGGCAACGCGGCGGCCGTGGTGGAAGGCGGGCCCGGCTTCCTGGAGGACGACCTCGCGGCAGCGGCGTTCCAGCACGGAGTCGACGGTATAGCGGAGGGCTTTGAGGGTTTTGCGGGTAAGGCCGCAGGCGCAAGCCTTGTGGCGCGGAAAGGAGCGCTTATCGAGCAGAAGCACGCGGCGGCCGGCGCGGGCAAGATCGTACGCCGCGGCGCAGCCGGCGGGGCCGGCACCCACGATGATGACGTCGAAGGCGCCGGTGGTGAGGGGGATGTTAGACAGCATGCGGTTTTAGTGTAGCGTTTGGCGGAACGCAGACAAATCTGTGAGCTTTGGGCAGTTAGTCATGCGTTAGGCTGACCCTCGTTTCGGGGTGGTGTCATTCCATAGCACAGTGGCGGAGTTGCTTCCTCCAAGCGCTGTTGAAGCTATGAGCAAACAGCAGATTCCTCCACTACGCTACGGAATGACAAATCGTGGGGTTGATTGAATGAAGTACCTAAGCGCTTAAAGGCTGCAATAGGTCTTAGATTGCCAGACCGCCCGAGACTTCGATGCGTTGCGCGTTCACCCATCGATTGTCTTCGGACAGGAGTGAGGCGATCATGAGGCCGATGTCTTCTGGCTGACCTACCCGGCCGAGCGCCGTCAGTTCGGCGACGTGTTTGTTCACCTCGGGGTTGTCGCGAACGATGCCTCCGCTGAAGTCGGTGGCGACAGCGCCTGGAGCAACAACGTTGACCGCGATTTTACGCGGCCCAAGCTCTTTGGCCATGTACATCGTAAGCACCTCGATGGCTCCCTTAATGGAGCCATACGCCGCGCCCCCAGGCGCGATGATGCGCGTTCTTCCGGTGGAGACGTTTACGATCTTTCCGCCATCGCGAATCAGCGGAAGAAGTTTCTGGCTCAGGAAAAAGACTCCCTTGAAGTGAACGCGATAGAGGCTGTCGAGCTCTTCCTCGTTAGCCTTCTCGAAGGCCATGTTGCGGTGATTGTTGCCGGCGTTGTTGACCAGAAAGTCGAAGTGTGTCGCTTCCAGGTTGGTGAGTGCAGCTTGTACGCTTTGCACAAAGCTATTGAATGCGCTTACATCACCTGCGTCGAGCTGCAACGCAATGGCCTTTGCGCCCATGTCGCGTACCTCTGCGGCAACCGCATCGGCTTCTGCTGGACGGCTGTGATACGTAAAGAGGGAATGGACGCCTCGCTTTGCGAGGCTAAGGACGATGCTGCGACCAATGCCACGGCTTCCCCCTGTCACAAGGGCGATCTTGCCTGCAAGCTGTTGCGAATTCGTTTCGGACATGGCGTTCTCCTAATTCGTTTTTCCTGATTTCGTTTTCCCGATTCGTTCTCAGACTATGTCGCGAGAAGGCTGCCTTACATGCCCAGGGTTCTCAAAGAGATGCCGAATCCTGTCACGTACACTGTTGTGACATGGATCTGAAGCAGCACAGCCCGAAGCGTCTGCGAACCTTGGCGCGGACGGTCCAGCGGTATACCGAGGAGGACGGGGGAAGCAATCCGTTCCTTACGGCGATTGAGGGCTTCGCCATTCTTCGCTCAGACCATGCCAAGCCGCCGAGGCACCACATCTTTAGACCAGCGCTCTGCATTACGATCCAGGGCTGCAAGTGGGCGAGTTTTGGAGACAAGCGCTTCACCTACCGAGCCGGGCAGGCGTTGGTGGTTACTGTTGAAATGCCCTCGCGCGGCACCGTCTCCGCGGCCAGTCCCCAAGAGCCATTCCTGGGACTGGTGATCGAGTTGGATCGACTCATACTGCAGGAGGTGACCGAAGCGCTTGGCATGCATCTGAAGGCTGATTTGAAAGCCAAAGCGCGTGGCGCCTTTGTCGTGGATCTAAAGCCTGAACTGGTAGAGTGTGCCCTGCGGAGCGTTCGCCTTCTCGGGAGTCCAGAGGCCATTCCGATGCTGTATCCAGGCATCATGCGGGAGATCTGCTATTGGCTTCTCACCGGGCCCTGCGGCGACCAGATCCTCCACATGACGATGGCGTGTGAGCACGATCAACGGGTCATCCGGGCCATCCGCCATCTCCGGGATAGATTCAATCAAGCCATTTGCATGG
This sequence comes from uncultured Acidobacteriaceae bacterium, assembly GCA_964247325.1. GTDB lineage: Bacteria > Acidobacteriota > Terriglobia > Terriglobales > Acidobacteriaceae > Granulicella. Next base: position 5,353 of record CAXTTZ010000132.1, read on the forward strand.
AAGAGCTTGCACTTGCATGCGGCATGAGCCCCGCGACGTTCCATCGCCAGTTCAAGACCGTAACGTCGATGACGCCGGTGCAGTACCAGAAGCAGCTTCGCCTGCTCGAGGCCCGCCGCCTCATGATCGCCAGCAATGCAAAGGTCGAGAGCGCGGCCTTTGAGGTAGGGTATGAGAGCGTCTCGCAGTTTAGCCGTGAATATGCTCGCTTCTTCGGTAAGCCTCCGCGGCGAGACGTATCAGCCTGGAAGTGCTCACAGGACATATGAACTTTGAAGTGCTTTTAGGCTGCTTGCTGGGAGGGTTGCGTGGTGGTGTGGAGGCCCATGGCTTGGGCGAGCAAGGTGTAGGAGCGAAGGCGGGCTGCGTGGGAGTGCGTGATGGTGTTGATGATGAGTTCGTGAAGGTGGAGATCGTCGGCGAGGGCGCGGAGACGGGCGGCGACGCGGTCGGGGGTGCCGACGACGTAGCGGGGCCACTCTTCGTCGGGCTCCTCGAAACTGCCGGCCGTGAAGGAAAGCAGCGGGTTAGGAGCTTGGGGTTGAGCGGCGAGCTCGCGCAGGGCGTCCTCGGGGGCGGCGACGGGGCGGCGGTCGTTGGCGCGGATGCGGCGTTGCAGAAGGCGGACGGAGCTGTGGAGGAAGTCGGCTTCTTCCTGCGTGGGGGCGCAGATGACGCCGATGGCGAGGGTGGCTTCAGGAGCTTGGCGGGCGAGGCCGTCATCGGCTGAGGGAGAGGGTTGGAAGTTACGCTGGTAGTACGTGATGGCTTGGCGGGTGCCGGCGGCCGAGAAGAAGTGGGCGTAGGCGTAAGGCAGGCCTTCGTTGGCCGCGGTAACGGCAGACCACATGGAGGAGCCGAGGAGCCATAGGTCGGGCGCGCCGGCGGAGGCGGGGGCGACGGTGACGTGGCGAAAAGGGTGATCGGGTGATTGGGCAGCGAAGCGTTCGGGATGAAGGTAGGCTTGGAGCTCGGCGAGCTGCTGGGGAAAGTCGTCGGGCTGGGGGCCGCTGCGAACGCGGCGCAGTGCGTAGCTTTCAAGTTGACCGCCGCCGGGGGCGCGGCCGATGCCGAGATCGATGCGGCCTGGGAACATCGCGTGGAGGGTACGGAAGACCTCGGCGACCTTAAAGGGCGAGTAGTGCGGCAGCATGACGCCGCCGGAGCCGACACGGATGCGGCGGGTAGCTGCGGCGGCGCGGGTGATAAGGATCTCGGGAGCGGTGCAGGCGAGCAGGTCCATGGCGTGGTGCTCGGAGTACCAAAGCCGGGTGTAGCCGAGCGCGTCGACATGTTGGGCGAGGTCGAGCGAGTGCTGCAGGGCGTCGGCGGGAGTGGAGCCGGCGGAGACGGGCGATTGGTCGAGAACCGAAAGGCGCAGCGGAGTGGCCATGGGGGTTGGATGAGGGCGAGGTGCGTATAGAAGCAGAAGATGGTTGGTTAGGCTGGCGAAGGCAAAGCTGACGCAAAGGGCGCTAAGGGGGCGCAGAGGTACGCAACGGGTGTCTGCTGAGGGGTGGAGTGGTTGGTCGGGTTAGCGACGACAAGCAAGCAAAGCAAGGCGAATCAGGGGTGTTTGTCGGGAAAGGTGAGTTGGTATAGGTGGCCGTGGAGGGCCTCGCCGCGGGGTTGGAGGGTGAGGTGTTCGGCGGCGAGTTCTTGGCGGAGCCAGAGGGAGTTGGTGTCGTATAGGACAACGAGATGCGGGCTGGGTTGGCGGCGGAAGTCCTCGAAGGGGAGGACTGGGAGCGGGGTGGTGCGGCGCATGTACATGCTGAAAAGGCTGGCGATGGCCCAGTGAAACCAGTGCCACTCGATGGGAACCGATTGTAAGAGAACAAGGCGGTGCTTGAGCTCATCGGGGGCGTAAAAGAAAGTGACCAGGAAGACGGGAAGCTCTTGAAAATAGAGGTGCTGGTCTTCGACGGTGGACTGGGCGGCTTGGAGATCGGGGGTGGGAAGCAGGCTGGCGCGGGTGAACTGGGCGTCACGGGCGGCGACCCGAATGCGATGGTCGATTGTGTAGCTGCAGGCAAGGAACACGAGCGGCAGAAGCGTGAGCGAAGCCCAGGGAGTAAGCCGGCGAAGCCAAGGATCGAGGAGCACGAGGGCAAGGACGATGACGGGCGTGACCGTTGGCAGGCCGTAGCGCACAGAATAAGAGTGCGAGTTGCAATGGCCGATCACGATGTTGAGCGCGGGGACGAAGAGGCCGAGACTGAGCGCGAGGACAAGATAGCTGTCGGCGGTGAGGAATTGGGGCCGGAGATAGCTGCGGGCAAGACGCCAAAGGCCAAAGCCGAGCAGAACGAGCACGGCGGCGCACAGCAATAGGTTCTTGGGATGCTGGTCGCGCCAGCGGTACATACCCTCTTGGAAGAAGAGCCAAATGAAGGTGAGGGGGAAAATGTCGGGGTGGGCCTCGCCGCTGTCGAAGTAGACGGCCTGGACGGCCCGAAGTCCGGCGAGGAAAGGAACATTGGCAAGGAAAAGGAGCAAGCTGCCGAGAATGGCGGTGAGTACGGGCCAGTCGCAACGGCGTTGGACGCGGGTACGGAAGAGCTCGGCGAGGGCGAAGGGCAGAGGCAGGAGAAGGCCGTAGTAGTGCAGCAGGACCGCGGCGCCGAGGCTGAAGAACAGGCCCGCGACGCCGAGATGCCTACGGCGAGGCACAGGGGAAAGCGCGGCGCGGTAGCTAAGGAAGGCAAGGGCGTAGCTGGCGGTGAGCGCGGCATAGACACGGGCTTCTGCAGAGTAAGGAAAGGTGGCCAGGCCGAGCGGAAGAACCATCGCCAGGAGCGCGCTTTGGCGTCGGCCGGTGAGGCGGAGGGTGAGGGCAAAGACGCAGCATTGGGTGATCAGAAGCGCGGCGGCGGAGGGAAGCCGCATGGCCACTTCGGGGCGGAGCGGGAGGTGCAGAAGCGTGTGCAGCAGGAGGTGAAAGGCGGGCGGTTCAAGTGAAAACGGGGTATGACGTTGGCCGGAGATGATGGCGGCGAGGGTGGGTTTGCTGTCGGTGTAGAGCTCGAAAAGCTCGTCCTCCCAGAAGAGCTTGGCTCGGCTTAGCGCGAGCGAAAAGAAGAGGCTAAAAAGCAGAACGGCCGTGGCGCCGAGGGCTGTGTATCGACGCACGCTGGCGCTGGTTGAGGAGGCAACGGCCGGGT
>CAXTTZ010000133.1:0-8494 GCA_964247325.1 uncultured Acidobacteriaceae bacterium
GGGGTGGGCCATGGGATGCTCCTTGGATTCGGCTGTGAATTTGGGCTGTGTGGGTTGACTGGAGGCTGCAGGGCGGGTTAGACGTTCCAGACATGGCCCATAGCGGCGCGGAGGTCGCGCTTGCGCTCGACCTCGCCGGTGCGCATCGAGCGGCGGTTAGCGGCATCGTCGAAGCGGCGACGCTGGTGTTCGGTTTCGGGGAGGACGGCGGGCACGTCGATCTTCTTGCCGAACATGTCGACAGCAACATAGGTGAGGTAGGCGGATGCGACGTGGCGCATGCCGAGGCCGCCAAGGACGTCTTCGACCATGGCTTTGACGCCGACCTCCATGGAGGTTTTAAAAGCGCGGTTGACGCTGGCTTTTAGGATGAGGAGCTCGCCGACCTTGACGGGGGCGACGAAGTCGAGGTGGTCCATGCTGGCGGTCACGGTAATGGAACGGGAGTGCCGGCAGGCAGCGACCGCGCCGACGAGGTCAATGAACTGCATGAGACGACCGCCGAAGAGGTTGCCGATGGCGTTGGCGTCGTTAGGAAAGATAATTTCGCTGCGCTCGGCTTGTGATTCGGTTACGGTGCGGCTTCGGGTGCCCTCGTCCATGAAACCTAGTTTACTGCGCGCAAGCCGGAGATGGTTGGAGCATTTTGGGACAGTGCTGCACGTTAGGTCCCACCAAAGATAAGGCGAAGGTTACGAAGGTTTTGTTTGCAAACACATCGTTCGGGGGATGCTTGTGTTCAGCAATTTGTGCACGACAAAACTACTATGCGTACCCTTCTTCCGCTGAGCTTTCCATCGTTCTCGATTCTTCGCTTACTTGCGCGCCCAACTGGGAAGGCTGCGCTTTTGCTAGTTTGCTGGTTCGGTTTTGCCGGCTGTGGGCTGGACCGGGTGGCCATGCCGGAGGAGTCGACGACGTTGTGCGACGCGCAATGGCTGCCGCTCGGCGTGGGGCAGCATGGCTCCTGCGACGCCCAGCTGAGTATGCCGGTGAGCGATCAGCAAGGTGGGGTGGTGTACTCGACGGTGATCAATCCCGCGACCCTGCAGCTTAGCTTTACAGCGACGATCGATGAGACAAGCGACCCGCCGGCGGATGGCTTTGCGGTGCTGCTTGGGGATCCAGCAAGCGGCGCGACGGTGACCAGCTTGGGACCGCGCGGCAATAATCTAGGCGCGAACGGCGTTCCCGGGGTCGCGTTTGTGTTCGATACCTTTCAGAATACCGGGCAAGTTGCTGCACCCTTCTTTGGCGTTACCCTGAGCGATACGGAGCACTGGGAAAAGCCGATGCTCTATACCAGCCCGGTTCTGCCCGCGATGGCTGCGCCGGGCAAGTCGATCGCGCATGACTATGTGTTTACCTTCAGCGCGGATCACCTTGTCGTCACCATGGATGGTAAGCAGATCTTTGCCGGAAAAGTCCCTTTGCCCAGCGCAGCGTACCTGTACCTGACGGCTGCGACTGGCAAGGATTACGAGAGGGTGACCATTTCGAACCTGCTCGCGTCCTTTGATACTCCACACACGGCCGCGAGCGCCTCGACGCCTTAGGAGACCAACGCATCCAATGCCCGAAGAATTGCGATGAGGGAGCCGTCTCCTGAGGGACTGAACGATGGACAAAATAAAAATGCTTTCTGAAATCCTCGAAACGAATCCGGCAGATAGCTTCGCCCGGTATGGCCTGGCGATGGCCTATGGCGCCGAGGGCCGGGCGGATGAGGCGCTATGCGAGTTCGCGCGCATTACCGATACGGACCCGGACTACGTGCCTGCCTACCAAATGTCCGCGCAAACGCTGCTGAAACTAGGCCGCACGGAGGAGGCCCGCTCCCGGCTCGAAACTGGGCTTCAAGCCTGCAAGCGCACCGGCAATGCCCACGCAGCAAGCGAGATAGGCGCGATGCTGGAGGAACTGCCGGGCTAGTTGGCTTGCCGCGGGTAGCCTGCCTGCGGTATTCAGCCTACTCGACGTGGCTGGCCGGCCAGGGTGGTCGCCCTGCAGATTCACCTCTTACGGACATAGCATGATGGGCATCGCAGCCGTAAAATTCGCATGCGATACTTCGCTCAATATGCTGTCCTCTTTCGAGCTGCCGGGCCACGTTGACGATGCCGGGACCGCTAAGGAGCAAGAGGCGCCTGCTTGGCAGCTCACGCGCCCGGGCCGCTGGGCGTTGGGACTGCTCTATGCTTTGGCCGGATTTTATTTTGTTCGGCTGCATTTGCTGAACACAGTGGCCTACCTAGACCTGGACCGGTACGTCGCTGGGACAGAGCGCCTGCCGTACCAAGAGCGGGTTTTGCCGATGCTGTACCTACGGGCTGCCGAACAGGTACCGCTGCCGGCGGCGCTGCTGCGAGGACGTCACGGGATCTTTGCACATCCGGCGCTGATCTGGCTGTTCGTGCTTGATTTTGTAGCGCTTGGAGTAGCGACATTTTTCGCCGTGCGGCTGTACCGGCGCGCGGCGCCGGCGGGCCGGTACGCTTGGCTGGTCTTTCCCTTGCTGCTCTTCGCAGCTAGCTGGACGTTTTTGCTCCATTCGGAGTCGAACCTGTATTTCCCTTACGACGTACCGAGTTTGGCATTTTTCACCGCCGGTTTGTATGCCATCTATATGCGGCAGTTCGCGGCGTTGCTGCTTGTGGTTGCGATTGGGTCGTTGAATCGCGAAACCACGCTGTTTTTGATCCCGATTTACGTGCTGGATGCGTTCCCGCCGGTGTTCGGAGGCTGGCCGGAGGCACTGCGCCGGTTTTCCTGGGTGAAGGTGCTCTCGCTGTGTGTGGTTTGGCTCCTGATACGGTCGTGGCTCGCGCATCTTTTTCAAGCGAACGATCGCAGCGAGGACTTCATTCGGCTGCGCTACAACCTACGTTACCTGCCACCGAACAACTGGCCGCAGATGTTGGGCGCCTGCGGGTATTTGCTGCCGGTGCTTTGGGTTTTACGGCGGCGGGTGCCGGATGTGCGGTTGAGCAGCTATCTGCTGCTGTTGCCGTTGTGGTTTGCGGTGATGTGCCTCTATGGCGTGCTAAGCGAGACGCGCATTTACGGCGAGCTTTGTGGCTTGGTGGCGGTGGTGGCAACACTTTTGCTGGAAGCCTATGGGGCTACCGCCGAGGTGGGCTGATGTGTGTCCGCTGAAACGGCGGCCGAGGCCAGGCATCTATACTCTAACTATGTCGATAAACACGCTTCCAAGCACCCTGGGCCAGCTTCGCACCTCTGAATTCACCGCCGATCGGGTCGGCAGAAGCGTAAAAGACGAACTGCGAGATAACCTGATTGCCCGTTTGCGCGCCATTGCGCCCGGCGGCCCCCAGGAAGGCGAACCGCTGTTTCCGGGCATTGTGGGCTATGACGATACAGTGATTCCGCAGGTGGTCAATGCCCTGCTTTCGCGGCATAACTTTATTCTGCTCGGGCTGCGCGGGCAGGCGAAGTCGCGGATTTTGCGCTCGCTCACGACGCTGCTTGACCCGCAGGTGCCCTATGTGGCGGGCTCGGAGCTGCGCGATAATCCGTACAAGCCGCTGTCGAAGTTTGCCAAGGACCTGCTTGCCTCGGTGGGCGAGGAGACGCCGATTGCATGGATGACGCCGGAGGAGCGCTACGTGGAGAAGCTGGCGACGCCGGACGTGACGGTGGCCGACCTGATCGGCGATGTGGACCCGATCAAGGCGGCGCGTTCGGGCCATGAGCTGGGCTCGGAACTGACGATGCACTACGGTCTGCTGCCACGGGCCAATCGCGGCATCTTTGCCATTAACGAAGTGCCGGACCTAGCAGGCAAGATTCAGGTGGCGCTGTTCAACATCATGCAAGAGGGTGATGTGCAGATCAAGGGCTACCCGGTGCGCCTGGAGCTTGATGTTGCGATCGTGTTTTCGGCCAATCCGGAGGACTACACGGCGCGCGGCAAGATTGTGACGCCGTTGAAGGACCGCATCGGGTCAGAGATTCGGACGCACTATCCGGAGTCGCTGGACGAGGCGATTGCCATTACGGAGCAGGAGGCGTGGACGGCGCGCGCCTATGCGGACGCACCAGGGCAGAGCGGGCCGACGATCGAGCGCATTCAGATCCCACACTACATTCGGCAGATCGTGGAAGGCGTGGCGTTTACGGCACGCGAAGACAAGAAGGTGGACAAGCGGTCGGGCGTGTCGCAACGGTTGCCGATCTCGACCATGGAGCTAGTGGTGTCGAACGCAGAGCGGCGAGCGCTGCTGCACGGCGAGTCGATGGTGGTGCCACGGGTGGGCGACATCATTGCGGCGCTGCCGGGCATTTCGGGCAAGATCGAGCTCGAGTATGAGGGCGAGATGAAGGGCTCGGATGTGGTGATCCGCGAGATCATTCGGCAGTCGGTGGCGAGCGTGTACGACAGCTACTTTGCAGACACGAACACGCAGCAGATTGAGCAGTGGTTCAACCTGGGCGGATTTGTAGAGTTGAACGACAAGCAGCCGGCAGCGGCGGTGCTAAAGGCGCTGAAGGAAATCCAAGGGCTGTTTGAAAAGTTAATCCCGCTGAAGGTAAATCAGTGGACTGAGCCCGAGGTGGCAGTCTCAGCGGCGGAGTTCCTGCTGGAGGGCATGACGGCGCACAAGAGGATTTCACGGTCAGAGGGCCGGACGTTTTCGGCCGGGGAAAAGCGCCGGCGCAATGAGGACGCGGCGCAGCTGGCTGAGCGTGTGCGCGATCGGGAGCGCGAGAACGCGTTCAACCGGACGCGGCGTGGATTCAATTAGAGGACGGAGGCAAGGGTGCCAGCATGGGAGATCGTTGGAGGTTTTCTTGCTGGCATGCTCTACTTGCGTTTTATCTACTGGCTGAACCGCAAGCAACGTGCTTGGCAAGGGAGCCACGATGCGCCTATACAGCTGAACCGTGCAGATAGCAAACCTATGCGCGTTTTTGACATTACGGCGGGTGCTTACGACCTGGCTCGGCGCCGACTTATTCCAGGCTTTGAGAAATTTTACGCGACGGCTGTTGCACAAATACCTGAAGGTGCAGACCACATCCTTGATCTAGGAGCGGGAACGGGGTTGCTTTCCCTCTTTGTTCGGCAGCGCTTCCCAGGTGCGTACCTTCATTTGGTCGACAGCTCAAAGCCCATGCTGGACCAAGCGCGGGAGCGCTTCAGCCGCGACCAGGAAGTGGCGTTCCAGCTTGGGGATTACACGCAGGTTTTAGAGCCACGCGGCTACGACGCCGTGGTGTCGGCGCTTTCGATTCATCACCTCACGGACGAGGCCAAACGGCAGACCTTTGGATACATCTACCAAGCTTTGCGACCTGGCGGTATGTTCATCAACGCGGAGCAGGTCCTTGCGCCAACGCCGGAGCAGGAAACGGAAGCTCAAGCGGAGTGGCTGGTCGAGGTGCGCGCCTCGGGCGCGACGGAGGACGAGATCGGAGCTTCCCTGATGAGGCAGAAAGAGGATCGTTGCGCGACGGTAGCGGAGCAGATGCAGTGGATGCAGCAGGCCGGCTTCGGGAATGTGCATTGTGCCTATGCGCGAGGACGGTTTGCGGTGTTGGCGGGTTCACGTTGAAGGCCATCCCTACCCGGCGCGAAGGCAAGCTTACGGCAGGATTGACACCATGTTCTAGCGGTTAGAGCTTCTTGCACCATAGGTCGTAATGAATTGATGTATGGTACAACTTAAACGAAAGCAGATCCCTCTGCTACGCTACGGGATGACAACAAGGGCGGGGATGGTCACAGTACAGAGCGGGTACGGTCCCGGGACAGGGCGGAGGCGGTTACGGACAGAGCGGGCGCTGCCAGTAGAGTAACTTTCTCCTTGGTAGATCATCCATGCGAAAGCGAAAAGGCAGAGGAAGGGTCGTGCGCCTCCTCTGCCTTTTTGATTTTCGGGTGAGTTTAGGTTACTTTTTGGCGCCTTCGTGGTGTTCGTGGGGGTCGGAGGCTTTCTTGTGGGGGTGCTTGCCGGTGCCTTGGCCGTCGGTGTGGGACTCAGTGGTATGAGACTCGGTCTTATGCGCAGCGGTTTTGTGGCTGGCAGTCTCGTGTTCAGCGGCCTTGCCCTTGGTGGTTGCGGCTTCGTGGTGTTCTTTCGGATCAGCGGCGCTCTTGTGCGGATGTTTTCCGGTTCCCTGCTCTCCAGCCATGGTTCATTCTCCTTAGGGCGGGCCAGTTGCCTCGCCACACCTAATAGGAGCGCCGTCGCGGAAAGGCCGTTGCTCGAAGGCCTGTGGAAGACTGAGCTTTTGCGTGGTGTTGACGCAGTGGAAAGAGCCTGGAAAGGATGGCGACGTATAGGAAAAGAAGAGCCCAACGGCACGAGCCGTTGGGCCTTTGGGGTCGCGAGAGGCATGGGTTATTTGGGCGTTTGGTCGTTCATTTTGGTGGTGGTTTCTTTTTCCTGATCGTTGGCGCTCATCTTGGCTTCTTTGGCTTTATCTTTGGCGACGGTGCGCTTGCTGTGCTTGCCGCCGAAGAGTTTTTCGGTGCCTTCCTTGGTCTTGTCGAAGCCCTTGACGGTACCCTCTTTAGTTTTATCGGCGACGGTAACGGTGCCCTCTTTGGTCTTGTCGAAGGCCTTGGTGCCACCGCTCTTGGTATCTTTCGCGGCGGTGTCGGTTCCGTTTTCAGTCTTGTGGTAGGCCTTTTTGCTGGTCTTCTTTACGGCATGGCCAGTATCGACGGCGGCGTCCTTGGTGTCGGTGCCGGCGGTGTGCACGTCCTGGCCAGCGGTTTGGGCGTGGAGCACGACGGGCGCCAGCATGTTAGAGGCCAGCACGAGAGACGCGAGGGCTGTGGCATTACGAAGGATCTTCATACTTACTCGGATTCCGTTTCTATTCAATGGTGATGAAGCGTGATGGCATTTTACCGTGTGCTTTGCCGGCACTTGGATAAACCCTGCAAGGATGAACCAGTTGCGGTCCCTCGTTCACCCACTTCGCCGTGGGGAAGAGCTGGATGCGGGCAGTGCGTTCCGGCCTGCCCGCGCCCTGGTGTGGTGAATCACCGGATTCATTTCTGGAACTAGGTGGGGTTCAAATGGCAGCGGTGGTGGTTTCGAGCTTGACCTTGAGCCAGCCGTGGTCGTGTTGATCGAAATGCCGGTAGGCGTCAATGGCGGAGCTGACCGGGACCTTTTCGGTGAAGAACTGCTCGGTGTGCATGGTGCCGGAGCGGACCAGATCAATAAGGTGTGGAAGGTACTTGCGGTGATTGCAGTTGCCCATGCGCAGGGTGATGTTTTTGTTCATGGCCATGCCGATGGGAAAGGACTTCAGGGTGGGCGGGTAGACGCCGATGATAGACATAGTGCCGGCTTTGGCGACGGACTCGACGCCCCACTCGAGGGCTTGCGAGGGCGCGCCGCCGATCCACCACTTTTTGCGCTCGGCCTTGCGGACGTCGGGGGCGACGTCCTCCATCTCCTGCTCGAACTGGTGCTTCATCTTGGAGGAGCTGTGCTTGGCGCAGGTAGCATCGACGCCGACCGCGTCGATAACACAGTCCGGGCCGGTGCCGAAGGTGAGTTCGTGGAGCACTTTGACGGGGTTTTCTTGGCTGAAGTCGATGGTCTCGGCGCCGTGTTTGCGGGCTTCTTCGAGCCGCGAGGGCTCCTGGTCGACGGCAAAGACACGGCCCGCACCCATGTGCTGCGCGCAGGCGATGGCGAGCATGCCGACGGGGCCGCAACCGAAGATGGCGACGGCGTTGCCAGGCTTGATGTTGGCCATCTCGGCGGCCTGGTAGGAGGTGGGCAGGATGTCGCTCATCATGATGCCGGCGTCGTCGGAGATCTCGTCGGGAAGCTTGAGCAGGTTGACCGAAGCGTAAGGAACACGGGCGTACTCGGCCTGGAGACCGTCGATGCCGCCGGCGGTTTCGGGGCCGCCGAAGAAAACGGTGCCGCCCAGGGGGCCGAGCTCGTTAATGCGGTCGCACTGCGAAAAGAAGCCGAGGCGGCAGTGCGGGCAGCTGCCGCAGCCGATGGTAGAGGGGATAATGACGCGGTCGCCGGGGCGGAAGTTGCGGACGGCTTTGCCCACGGCTTCAACAATGCCGAGGCCCTCGTGGCCGATGATGCGGCCGGACTTCATGCCCGTGAAGGTGCCGCGGATGAAGTGGAGGTCGGTGCCGCAGATGGCCGAGGCGGTAATGCGGACAATGGCGTCATTATCGGATTTGATCTTGGGCTCGGAGACATTATCGAGGCGAACATCGCCGACGTCGTGCCAGACTACAGCTTTCATGGAGGGGCTCCTTGGGGTTGGTCGCTCGTTTTCGGTTCAGCAACCCCATCGTGCGTGGGCGCTCCTTATTTGTTTTGAGATGCCGCAAGCGGGGTGCGTGTTTGCGACGCAGGGGCCTGGAAACCGTCTAATCTTGTAGCAGCGCTGAAAGGGCCACTCCGCACATGAAGCTCACGCGATATACCAAGTTCAACGGCGATCTTTCCACGAGCTTCGATCTTGAAGATCTGATGGA